>JBGSJB010000567.1:0-3091 GCA_041742175.1 Pirellulaceae bacterium | reverse complement strand
GACAATTTCGTAATTGCTGATGCGGTGAGGTTCGTTCGCGTCGCATAGGCCACAAGGTAAGATCATCGATTCCTGCTCAACGGCGATCACCTAAAAGGTGGTCGCCGTTTCTGTTTGGATGAGCTCGATTTAGGCTTTCGCTTGGATGCTAGACGATGTGCAGATTCAACTGCACGGCACTTACTTACCGTACCTTTCGGGTTTGCCGCCGCGCAGTGGCGTCCTTAGTCCGCGAGGGCACCTTTGGTCTCATAGGTGCGCTTCGCATCTCTTCAACTTGGCCGCGTCAAAGCAAGCGCTTTTTCGGAGGGCTCTATTCGACAGGGGCTGCGAAGTAGGATAGGCTTGTTAGCTTCGTCGATTTCGCAATAGACAGGTTGAACGTGCGGAACAACTTCGAAGAAGGGTAAAGCTAAGCATTTTGCCAGGTTGGATATTGCGAACAATACATGAATACTCAAAACGTAAAAATTGCTTCAAGCGAACATGGCTGGACCCGGTTTGCGAAGTCGAAATCGCAACTTGACCGTTTGCTGCTGGTCGGACTGCTGGGGCTCGCACCGATGCTATATATGCAATCGCTGAATCTGAGCAGCCGAAAACACCTTCAGTTCTTTCCATTGGCATGGGTTATCTTTGCAGTATTGATTTACTTGCGGGGTCGGCCCACTCCTATCACTGCGAGTAAATCACGCGAAATAGTTGGAATCGGTTGCGTTGGAGCGGCAGTCGCTTGCGCGGTTGTTAGCATTTGGCTTTTTTCTCCGTGGTTTGCGCACGTCGCGCTAGTTGCCCTTTGTTTCGGGTGGATGCTTTTGAGGTTGGGCGAGAATCGCTGGACGACCCTAGGTGCTTGGATCAGTTTGCTTGCGATTACCCTCCCGTTGCCGCTTAACGGGGACTCGCGCCTGGTCCAATATCTGCAGAACCGTGCAACTGTTTCAGCTAGCGCACTATTGGATCTCATGGCAGTTCCTCATTTGGTGCGGGGCAACATTCTGGAGATACGCACGGGTGATCTGTTTGTAGACGAAGCATGTAGCGGGGTAGATAGCCTTTATTCGCTGTTGGCTGTGGCCTTAATGCTCGCGATTTGGCAGGAAAGGCGATTTGTTGAGAGCATTCTTACATTGCTCTTAGTTCCTTTTTGGGCATGGCTAGGGAATTTACTCCGCATTTTCCTCATCGCGGTGATGTTAGACAAATTCGGAATCGACTGGTCGCATGGCTGGGAGCACACTGTACTTGGATTGGCCTTATTCACTGCTTCTTTTGCTTGCCTGTTAACGACTCAAAATAGTTTATCTGAGCTTTTGCGGCGTACTCAAACTTCCGGTGGGGAAGATCATAAAGTTGCTAAAATTTATAATTATCTTGTCAATTGGCCGAGTAAGAGCGAACAAGGCAAAGCTGCCACATCAACAAGGATATTACAAGGGTACTCGCTCAGAGTAGTATTTGCCTTAGGCGCAATGTTCGCAATGGTGGGGGTCACTTCTGCTTTTCCGCTCGCGAAGATTGGGCCTTGGGCAAATTTTGAGTATGTTTTGCCTTCAATACCTCAAGACCTGGTCGTATCGACGTTCAAAAGGTCTGATCTCGAAAATCTTGACCCACAGTGTTCTCTAGTAGGATTTAATGTTACTCACCGAGACACGGGAAGCGTCTTTGGCGAGCACTCTGCGACGTGGGAACTAGTTGATCAGGGCCAGCCGATACAAATGTCCCTGGACTTTCCCTTCCCAGGGTTCCACGATTTGACTTTCTGTTACTTCAGCACCGGCTACAAGCGGGAACTATCCCTATCTCAGCGTCTTGCATCAGAGGCAGGCCTGGAGGTGGCCAGTGCGGTGTTATTGGATGAGTTGAATATTGAGTCCGCCTTGCTATTCATTAATATTGACATCCATGGCAATTCAGTATTCCCGAAATCGGAAATTGACCACAAAATATTTGGTGACGGGCCGGCCTCGACAGCTTTTCAGATTCAGCTATTCTTGCCGAAATCCGGCCGACTTTCCAAGACGCAAGTTGACCGATATCTCGCGATGCTTGATAGTGCTAATGCACGTCTGCTGCCATTGATCCAGAGGATGCTGGAAGAGCATTCTGGTATTGTCAGTGAAAATGCAATTTCTAAATAACCGACTGTTTTTTTAGAAACGGCAAACGGACCGAGCAGCGACTGCAACGTTATCATCACGAGCTAAGCCACCACTTCGGTCCAACGATTTGTTTCGTCCGTTTACGACTGGCGTTTGACGCCTCCGCCTACGAGGTACCAGTCTCCTTAAGTTCTACCAACAAGTCCAGAGTTTTTCCGCGATCGGCGAACCATTGCACCGACTCCTAAAATGACAGCCACCAAAGTAGCGGAGCCTGGTTCGGGCACTGCCGTGATGTTTGCCACAAGGAAACTGCCAGCGGTTAAACTTGGAGTGCCGTCGAACCCAAATCCCGTTGCGCTAACACGATCCGTTGCTGCGAAGCCGAAAGCATCACTTACGCTAATTATCTTGTGCCCGCCTACGAACGCTTGGTCGGCAGTAAGTCCGCTACTGTTACGAAATGAACTCCCGGAATTAGTGACTCCAAGCAGTGTTACCAGGCCAGATAGTTGATCAACATTCACTGGCGCAAAAACATTTTGTCCATCGATGGCTGGAAAACCGAAATTATTAATCATGGTCAAAACTTCTGCTGAGGTTGCGTAGCGAAAGCCCTCAAATTCTGCTCCGACGCCAAACTTGGAACTTATGTCATTGTAGCTACGATTAACAGTTAAACTCACATCCAGAAAATCTAAGTTCTGGTCAGTATCGCGAGCAGTGCTTTGAAGGTCGCAAATTAGGCTACGCATTGGTTGAATTCGCGGATTCGTTTAACAATTGGTATGTTGAGACGTGTGGTGTGCCTTTGAAACGGGTTCGAGGAGTTGGTGGTTTCTTCGGGCCGCGTGTGTTTTTGCGATAGTGTGATAGATCTATCGTTTTTGCGATACGCTTTAATTCACTCGCAAGTTGCTTAGGCGTAAGTGCTGAGTACTGCGCAATCCAGAATTCGTCTTCGATCATGTGAGTGTTTTCCCAGC
>JBGSJB010000566.1:0-2510 GCA_041742175.1 Pirellulaceae bacterium | reverse complement strand
GCAACGCTTTCAACGCCGGGGGCAACGCGCCCAAGACGCCCAACATCAAACCAACGCCGCAACCGATCAAGATCGCAACGCTATCGATCCTCAACGTGAACGCGCCCATCGTGAACCGCACCGCCATGCCGTTGAGCATCGTCAATGCGATCACGCCGGAAAGCAGGGAACCCGCCGCCGCCAAGAGCACGCCTTCCTGAATCAAACTGATCAGGATCGCACGGCGACGATAACCGATTGCTTGCAACGTTGCGATTTCTCGAATCCGTCCTGCCACAGCGCCGTACATCATGTTCAGACCGGCAAAAATCCCTGCCGCCGACACCAGCAACACCACGAACCAAGCCAACATGCGGACTGGTTTGTAATGCTGTTGCAACGAAGCGTAGTAGTCAGTTTCGCGAATCGCCCGCAGTTCCAAGTCAGTGCGTTCTTTGCAAAACACTTCCACCTCTGCTGGCGAACTCGCCGGAGACAACAACATCGCGACCAAGCTCAAGTCTTGTCGCTTCGTTGCCGTCTGAAAATTTTCTAATCGGCACCAAATTTCCGATTCGTAAGCCGCACCGCCAGCCGCGAACCGACCGCTGATCTTCCAAGCGCGTCCTTCAAATTCGACGCTTTCTCCAATCGCCATCGCTTCGTCTTTACTGCCCAATTTAGCCGCAGCCAATCGACCGACGATCACTTCTCCATCGCGTGGCCACTGGCCGTCGATCAACTTGACACCGCGACGAACCAGCGGAGCCGCAAACTTAACACCGCGCACCAATCCCAATCCACCGTCGCCTTCAGTCGTTTTCACTCGTGTTCCCAAATACAACTCGGGCGAAACATGAGTGACTCCGAATCGTTTGACGGTGCCATCCAAACTTGCGGTCAACAGAGCAGGCGTTCTCGCCGCAATCGACGAATTTTCAATGTTTTCTTCTGAGTTCACTGAATACACGAGAACCACGTCTTCATCGCCGCTGACTGCAAGTGATTGTTCGAGTCCACGAATGAATCCCACCACGACGAACACCAGCATCACGACCGTTGCCAAGGCAACGAGCGTCAATGCCGTCCGCACTGGCCGTCGAGCCAAGTTGCGAACACCGTATTCCCAGGGGAGAAGCATTGGATTGATGATTTCAGATTGGTGATTGGGATTTGGAAGACGGGGAGGGGAGACTGGAAGTGACGCTCCCAGCTCCCATCTCCCAGCTTTCTTCTACGCCTTGGGCTTGGAAGTGAACGTGCCGTCGGGCGTGATCATCGTGGTCGGCGTCTTGGCGATACTCTCCATGATTTCCCAAATACCCTTCGGGCTGAGCTGAACGCCCGGACTAGGAATCAGCGTGACGGATTGCTTCTCGATGCTGCACTCCACCTTCGCAACGCCTTCTACATCCTCAAAACGCTTCGTGATTTTCTTCACGCATCCGCCACACATCTCGCCGACCGTCATCACGATGTTCGATTTCTCAACATCTGCGGCCGCTGCGTGGGAATGGGTGAAGACAGAAACAGCAATCATCATCAGACCAGCAACTACGCTGGTACTTCGCAACAAACTCGACATACCAATACTCCTTATTGGAAAGGCACCACGGAAAATCACCGCTGGCCTACGCACGAACATCGCGCGCAGCACCATGCAACGAAAACACGAACTAAAATTCAGAATAGGGCGGCCAAGAAACTCGCACGAACAGAGTCGGAAAGCGAGCCAGTTATCTCGGTGTCAGTACTGGTTCAGATCAACCAGGATTGATACGCAATACGCGCATCGCGACCGCACAGAAATTGTCCAGCAGGGACAGCAAAACGTTGCTGGAAGAAAGAATTTGAACTAATACCGGCCTGGCTGACGAGCATTTGCGGTTGCACCCAGGCAACGAAATGCTCGATCAAATCCGGCAACTGGATTGCGGCCTCAACCACCGCACCTTCGCAGATACAGTTCTGGCAACCGCAATCGTCGCCACATGGCTCCGGCACTTGAGAAACCGGAGTCTCTGAATCATGCGAGCAGCAAGAACAAGCCGCTGGCGCACACTCCTCACCCGTCGTAACTTTCGCTTCGCACGAAAGACAACGCACTGGACACGTCAACAGATTGACGATCAGCAACAGGGCGAGAAAAGGACTTTTCATCTTGTCAAGGGTACTGCAAATCGCGGTTCGTCGCAAGATGAACTCCGGCGTGTCGAAAATGCTTGAAACCCGCGGAGCCTACTTCTTCGGATGTTCGTGATCGTGATCGTCGCCTTCCATTCCGGCGTGGCGGAGTTCCTCGACCCTAGCGAGCGTTGCGGCGGGGTTGGCTTGGGCCTTCGCGACGCAGCCTTTGCAGCACAGGAAGACGGGCTTGCCGTCCAGTTCGAGTTTGATCGGTGCGCCCATGCCGCCTAAGATACTACCTGCGGCGATCGCACAGTACTTTTGCGACTCGGCTGCGGTACGATCTTCGGGCGATAGTTTGGCTAGTTCGGCCGAGGCAGCGGTCAGCTTTTGTGCCTTGGCGA
>JBGSJB010000565.1:0-5322 GCA_041742175.1 Pirellulaceae bacterium | reverse complement strand
CTCCGAGTTCTACAAATCGGCTTGGCGGGCGGCGGTTCGTGGGACGACGAATATGGATACGTTGATCGCGCTAGGAGCAACGACTGCGTTCGTTTATTCGACGATCGTGTGGGTGACTAGACTCGACCATCCCATGTACTTTGCCGAAGCGTGCGGCTTGCTAGGGATTGTTAGTCTCGGACACTGGTTTGAGGCTCGTGCGAGTTCAGCCGCTGGATCAGCGGTGCGCGAGCTGATGCATATGCAACCTGAGACGGCTGAGTTGTTGCAACCAGGCGGCCTCTCGCTGATAGTTCCAACTGTGGATGTGCAAGTTGGATCGCAGTTGATCGTGCGACCCGGTGGGAGAATCGCAGTCGATGGGCGAGTCATTGAGGGGCGATCGTCGGTCGATGAATCGATTGTAACGGGCGAGTCGATCCCAGTTGAGAAGAACGTTGGTGACAGTGTTGTGGCTGGTTCGATGAACGCGAACGGTCGGTTAGTCATTGAAACCACCGTGGACGGTCGCAACACAACTGTCGCGCGCATCGCGTCGATGGTACAGCGTGCTCAGACAAGTCGAGCGCCGATCCAACGTCTTGCGGACCAAGTGTCCTCAATTTTTGTTCCGGCGGTATTGATCGTCGCCGCTGTGACGCTCAGCGGCTGGTGGCTTGCGGGTGATATTTCGAAGGGAATCGTTTCTGCAGTAACTGTGTTGATAATCTCTTGCCCGTGTGCGTTGGGGTTAGCAACTCCGATGGCGGTTATGGTGGGAACGGGGGCGGCGAGTCGCCGCGGAATATTGATACGAAACGCGGCTTCGCTCGAGAGTATCGGCAGAGCAACGCGTGTTGTGTTCGACAAAACGGGAACACTTACTGAGGGTCGCCCCCAGCTAGTTGAAATTGCACCGTCGGCGGGTTTCAGCGAGGAGAGGTTTCTTCAGTTCGCTGCGTCTGTAGAATCGCCCAGTGAACATCCGATCGCGCGGTCCATTGTTCAAGCTGCTCAAACGCGCGGAGTTGAATTGCTGAAGGTCGAAAACTTTGAATCGCTGCCCGGCCGCGGCGTTCGCGGTGAAATCGAAGGTCGGTCTGTTGTCGTTGAGCGAGGCGACGAAGCGACTGCGCGATTGGTCGTCGATGATGTTGTTGTCGGCACGCTCAACTTGCGAGATCAGTTGCGAAGCGATGCGAAGGTATCGATTAATGCTTTGCATCAAATGGGGATGGATGTTTCGATACTTTCTGGAGACAGACGCGCGGCAACGATAGCGATCGCATCGGAGTTGGGACTTGAACCGCAACAAGTCTTTGCTGAAGCAACTCCCGAGTCGAAAGCAGCACATATCCGCCGACTTGGGAAAGACACGATGATGGTTGGCGACGGGCTCAATGATGCCGCTGCGCTGGCGACGTCTGGATTAGGAATCGCAATGGCTTCGGGGACGAACGTTGCGATCGAAGCGGCAAGCGTGGTGATACCGGGCGATCGCGTGGCAGCCATTCCAGAACTGATTCAATTATCGCGTGCGACGCTGCGCACCATCAAACAAAATCTCTTTTTCGCGTTCTTTTATAACGCCCTCGCAATCCCCATTGCCGCCATGGGTTGGCTTGGCGAGAGCGGCCCGCTGTGGGCGGCGCTAGCCATGGGTTTAAGCGATATCACCGTGGTCGGCAATGCACTGAGGTTGAAACGCAAACTGGCAAAGTAGCGGCGTGGAAAAGTCATCGTGAATTGGTACCACGGATGACATGGTGGCCCCACGGATAAAGTCAAACTCAAATACGACCGAGCTATCTCGCTAGCTTGAAATGTTTGCTCTGCGAAAAGAATGTGACCGGGTTGTCGTAGACGACGCGTCGGATGTTGGCTTCTGAGTGTCCGCGGCGGCGGAGTTCTAGGATCAGATCGGGAACGGCGGTCGGTTTGCTTGGCCCCCAATCACCGGCTGAGTTTGCCATCAATCGCTCGGGGCCATATTTTTCGATCATATCCGCAGCGCGCTGCGGTGTGCACTTGGTAACGGGATAGAGTGTCATGCCAGCCCAGAAGCCAGCTTCGAGCACTGGACCGATCGTGTGCTCTTCGACGTGATCGACTAGTACACGATGTGGTTCGATCCGCGAATCCGATTTGAGCATGTCGAGGATCATGCGTGTCCCTTGGTACTTGTCCTCAAGGTGTGGCGTGTGGATCAAGATCTGTTGCTGATGCTTGATCGCCAGTTCCATATGTTCGAGAAAGATCGTGGCTTCGTTCTTAGTATTCTTGTTCAGCCCGATCTCGCCGATGCCGAGTACATTTGGCTTATCAAGAAACTCTGGAATCATAGCGATCACTTCGCGCGACAGCGAAACATTCTCGGCTTCCTTGGCGTTGATGCACAACCAGGTGAAGTGTTGGATGCCGTACTGCGCGGCGCGTTTCGGTTCGAACTCGGTTAACTGACGAAAATAATCGCGAAAACTCTCAACGCTACCGCGGTCGAAGCCGGCCCAAAACGCGGGTTCGCTGAGCGCTGCGCAGCCCATCTTTGCTAACGTCTCGTAGTCGTCCGTCGTGCGCGAGACCATATGAATGTGAGGATCGACGAAATACAAAGTAGGAACTCCGAAGTGGCTCAGCGGGGAATTGAACAGAGGGAAGCTGCGAATTAAACGTCCATGGCCGATCGCCATTGTTCGTCGTATTGGCGACTGAACAACAATTGAACGCGAGCCGCTTTGTCGCTGTCGGCATCGAGCAGCAGTTCGCATCCAGCGCGCAGCAATTTTAAGCGTTCAGCGCCATTTCCGGAAACGGTCGAATGGGGCTTGCTAGATCGATCGGCTGCGTCGGCATCAAGTCGATCGAAGAACGCGGCGATTTCTAATATTTTCGCGCGAACTTGTAGAAACTCTTGTTCCAGAACTTGCTCTGCGTTTCTCATTTTTAGTCCCACACAAACCATCGGGTGGCCAAACAACGGACGTCTCGTAACTAGTGGCGCTCTGCACAACGCCTAGGATAAATCAACCGACCCGTCGTGAATAGGATAACTGCTACAGGTTGACTGATGCTTGCGGAAATCTTTTGCCAATAAGAGAAGCCGGTCTGAAGCGACTTTGGGTTGAGCTATCTTCTTTTCGGGAGAAGATCAATGCAAGCGCTCGTGCCTCGTCAAATCACCTGGGATCAACTTGAGAAATCACGCAACCCGGCTGTGCTGCAGTTGTTGGCAGCTGGACTTGCATCGCCGTTTCCCGAGGTGCGGATGCAGTGCCTTAAAACGCTCTTGGCTCGCGATGAAATTCTGGCGCGACACTTCGTCCTAATAAATTGGGAAAAGCTATCTGAGTCTGAAATTGAGTATGTTCGATCGGACATTCTTCATTTTCAAGCGGCCGCGTTAGACTTGTTAGTCACTGGCACGACCAGCGAAGCACGACTCGCGTTAGTCGCGATTGCGCAGCTGTGCTTAACTGGTTGCATACCTCAAGTACTCAAGATTGTGATCGATCCGCTGCATGCTCTTCAGCCAATGGCAAACGATTGTTTGCAGGCGGTCTGTATGCATTGGGGAACTCGCGCTCGTGATTTAAAGGATGTACCGAGTGTCCGCACGCCGCTTCTGGACGCGGTATACGCCTGCCTACTCGAGTATTCAAATCACAAGTCGACGCACGTCATTGACGCATGGCTGTGTCTGGTCCATTGGGATGATTCGTTACAACGCGGCTTGCTCGCTGATCCTGGCCACTGCGCTTTTAGAGCTGTGGTGGATCGCTTGCGAGACTCTGAACTTGATCAACACATCAAGCTGCTTTCTGGGTACCTGCTGCGCTCGACAACTCCCAAGTCGGTGCAGTTGTTGGTCGTTGAGAAGTCGGATCCGCGTCTAGCATTTGAGCTTGCTAAGTTCGTTGATACTCCGAACTGGAGTCTGCTAAAGAGGCGTTTGCGTGAGTTGCCTCTGTTGGCATGCTTGCGGAACCTAGAAACGGATTTCGCGAGCGCGAGCGTTGCAGAGACGAAGCGATTGTGGTTGCTGATGTCGGTATCGAATAGAGACTACGGCCAAGTCCTGCGCGGCGCTTTGCAAATTGCCAAACTGGGCAACGCCGACGCTCGTCAAGTTGCGGCTGAGATCGTGCGCAATGTCAAGAAGCCAGATCTTGATACGATGGTTGGCGATTTGCAATCAGCTCTCGCGGGCTTGTCGAAAACTGACTCGGCTGGTCCCGCTTTGCTTGAATCGGTCCTGTGGGTACAGAGTGCTTCGGTGCCGCTTCGGAATGCCGCTGCCGAGTTGTTCTCGGAGTTCACGGTGGCTCGGTTGATTGAACAGGTATCGTACTGGCCCACGTCGATGTGTAAAGCGATGGCGCATGTCGTAAGCGTTGCGAACCTTGATATCACCGGCTACTTAGTGAAAGAGCTAGAGAGTCCGTCGCCGAAACGTCGTTTGGCCGCACTGCGCGCGACACAGATGCTGAGCCACTCAGAATCCGTTTCGCAGTTCCTGTTGCCGATGCTGGAAGATCCGAAGCTGGATGTCCGCGTGCGGGTGATCGATCTGCTGAGCGAACTGGATGGAAATGTGCTCGAACGCTTGCTGCCCGTTTGGCTAAACGATGTCAGCACGGATATTCAGGAGGCGGCAAAGCGGGTAATGCGTCGCCGAGAACGCGCGAAGAAAGCGCAGGCGTTGGCTGTGGAAACGAATGAGGAGTCACGGGATATTCTGCGAGTTGGCAATTACGAGGCGACAACATGAGCGAATCTACATCTAGTTTTATTATCGCCAAGAACGGCTTAGAAGCGATCCCCAAGTTCCTGAGTTCGCCGCAGAACGCTGAGATCTACAACGGAACGATTATCCTGTTATTGGTGCTTTTGGGTGCGGGACTCTCGTGGGGTTTCGCGCGATTGATGCAGAGCTTTTCCACACGGCATCTCGCTAACCCACACAAACTTTTCGTGCAGTTATGTCGGGCTCATCAGTTATCGTCAGGTGAGCGGCGGCAATTGGAGCAACTCGCCGAACTCAATGGGCTCAGCACTCCCGCGCTCCTTATGGTCGACGCGTCCCTCTGGAAGCTCGATGAATTAGCCCGCGACCAGAAGATCCAAATCAAGCAGAAAGAGCGTTTTCTAACACTTCAAAAGACGCTTTACGACCAACCTCGCTTGACGGTCGACCGTTTGCCACCGAGCTAGGCGTCGCCTTTCGCTCGTGTCGGTATGCTACAATCTCGGGGCTGTCGTTGCTGTCGTTCTGCAGATTGCCCTCAGTCGATGCGTTAATGCAAGACTCTCGGGCAAGCAGTTGTGGGCGACTGCCAGTTGGCG
>JBGSJB010000564.1:0-3175 GCA_041742175.1 Pirellulaceae bacterium | reverse complement strand
TTGGGACTTGGTTGATCGATCGGCTTTCGGGTTCATGGTCGATAAAACTGGTTGAAGCAAGCGGAAGCGACATTGAGTTTGAGGAAGTGAGACCGCAAGGCGAGTAAGACTGTAGGAGTTTGAAGTTGATCATTGAAGGGCTGTTGGTAACGTCGACGGCGAGCGGGGAACCGCATGTGGCGCCGATGGGACCTGTGGTCAACTTCGAGCTGACGGAGTGGATGCTGCGTCCGTTTTCGAGCTCAACGACTTACAAACTGTTGCGTGAGAATCCGGTAGCGGTGTTTCATGTGGTTGACGATGTGTTGCCGGTGGTGCAAGCGGCGCTGGGACTGCCGGTTGAAGTTCGCTACGAGCAATCTGGGTCGAGTGATTGGATTCTCGCGGATTGTTGCCATTGGTTTAAATTAGAAGTGTTCGATTGGAACGCCTCTCAGGCTAGAAGTGAGGCGCGAGCCCGCGTAGTAGAACGCGGCGTCAAGCGACCCTTCTGGGGTTGGAATCGCGCGAAGCACGCGGTGCTGGAAGCGACGATTCTCGCAACGCGGCTGCACCTTGCAGACCGTCTCGCAATCGCAGATGATCTGGCGACGTTAAAAAAAGCTATGGAGAAAACCGCTGGAGATCGAGAGTGGTTGGCTTGGAATTTGGTTCAGGAGTTTATCGATCGCTCTGGTTGAATGCCGGGTTTGATTGCCAAGTTTGGTCGGCGGTCTGTTACGAGGGAAGTGAATTGCTAGAAGTTTCGACAGGCTGTCGCTTGCACTTTGGATTGTTGGAATTGGCCGAAGGCGAACGTCTGCGATTCGGCGGCCTCGGATTGATGCTAGACGAGCCTGGCTGGAAATTGCGATTCGGAGACTGCGCGAGTGAGTCGCGTGTGTTCGATTCGTTGCAGCCTGAAGTCGCGGATCGAATCGCGCAAGTGCGCGAACGGTTGCGGCTTGAGTTTGATGAGTCGTTTGAAGCGACTGTTAGTGTGAAGCGGACGCTGCCGTTGCACTCGGGGCTGGGTGCTGGAACGCAGTTGGCTGCTGCTGCGGCGCTCGGGCTCTTTCTCGCTCAGTTCTCCGAGGCCGGCAAGTCTCCGCTCGACGTCCGCGAATTAGTGCGTTGGACCGGGCGAGGTAAACGTTCTGGGATTGGACTATTCGGATTCGTGCACGGCGGCTTGATTCTGGATGAAGGGCACAGCGCGAGCGAATCGTCTGAGATTGGACGATCTGTATCGGCGACTTCTACGGCGATTTCGGCGGAATGGCGAGTCGTGTTGATTACGCCAGATCAAACGCCTGTAGTCACTGGGAACTACGAAGCCAACTTGCTTGGACGATTGGGGCAAGAACCGAATCCAGCTCGAGCGAACATGTTCGAGTTGGCAAAGCGCATTCAGGCATGCGGGAGTCGGGCGGATGGATTTGTGGAATTCACCGAGCTGTTGCAGGAGTATGTTGACTCAGCGGGGAAAATGTTCGCTGCAAGCCAAGGCGGCCTGTACAACGGCGAGTCCGTTGCACATGCAGTTGATTTAGCAAAGCGAGCCGGATTGCGGGCTGTGGGGCAGAGCAGCTGGGGGCCAACTGTGTTTGGATTCGCGAGCGATTCGAAGGCGGCTGAACGAATCGCCGCGCGGCTTCGAGACTTGCGACCGAACTCGCAATGGCGAGTTCAAGTCAGCTCGGCCGCGCGTCGCGGATGCGAGTGGCAAAGGGTAGCAGAATAACGCGGCGTACCGCAGGTCTGCGGACTATTTTTTGGAAACAGTCTTCTTGGCAGCGGATTTCTTGGCGGGCGCGGTCGCGGTCTTCGTCGCAACGGCAGCCTTCTTAGCTGGAGCCTTCTTGGCGTTCGCGGCGACCTTCTTGGTGGTTGCCTTCGTTGCCGTTACTTTGCTAGACGAAGTCGATTTCTTTTCGGTTGTCTTGGAGGCGCTAGCAGCCTTCTTTGTTTTGCCGAATGCAAGTTCCCAGCCGGATGCGTAACGTGAGTTGGAACCTACGCGAGTAATGGTCATGTCGTTTCCTTTCGATTATGAACTTAACTAGCTACGCAACAATTTGCATCGTCGCAGCTTGAAACAAATGTGATGTGCCGTGTGATGATCAGATGGAAGCTGAATTGAACGCATGCGGAACTCGCGCATTCATCGAGACTTGCCTATGCCTGAGAGTTTACGCAAAATCCGCGCTTTGTATAGCGTTAGCGTTGCGTGTTACAAGCGACAGTTGCCAATTGCAGTTTCAAGAATGGCAGAGGCACCGAGCGCTTCGAGTTTTTCCATGACGTCGATCGCATGCTTCCGTTTGACCATGGCTCGAACAGCACACCATTCGGTATCTTCGAGCGCGTTGACTGTGGGCGACTTGAAGCCGGGTGTGATCGCTTCGGCGGCGGCTAACTGCGAACGTGGAATGTTGTATTCGAGCAGTGAATAGTCACGCGCGATCACGACGCCTTCGAGTCTTCGCACGACTCGGTCAGCGACTTCGGCGTTGTAGCAACTTCGATTCTGAATCAGCACGGTTTCATACTGGCCGATGTCGGTAAGGATGCGAAGTTTGTTTGCGGCGAGTGTGCTGCCTGTTTCGACCAAGTCGACGATGGCGTCAGCAACGCCGAGCGAAATCATGATCTCAACCGACCCGGACAGCTCGACGAGATGCACCTCCGCTTTGTGTTCCGCCAAGAAGCGTTCGGTCTGGTGTGGGAAACTGGTCGCGATCCGCTTGCCATTCAGCTGGCTGCAATCGGTGATGTCAGAAGAATCCGGCACGCACAAACTCAAGCGACAGTGACCGACGCCTAGCGGCATGCGAATGTCGATCTCCGCTTGACTCTCTTGCATGAGATCGCTGCCCGTGATTCCGAGATCGATAGCACCTTCAGCGCAGAGAACGGGAATGTCATCGGTGCGTAAAAAGATGATGTCGATCGGGAGCTGCTTGACGAGTGCAAACAGGGTTCGTTCTTGGCGGCGAAATTGCAAACCAGCTTGGTTGAGCAACTCCGTCGCAAGTTCGCTGAGACGTCCTTTGCTGGGAATCCCGATGCGGAGATTTCGATTCATGGTGTTTGAGAGTTTGATTTTGGTAGGCGGTTTTGTTTTTCAGTGAGCCCCGAAACGCCTTCGCGCCGCGCGAGTTCATGGCGGAGGTCGTCCACGGTGATTCCACGA
>JBGSJB010000563.1:0-1893 GCA_041742175.1 Pirellulaceae bacterium | reverse complement strand
TTTACAGTGACTTTGGCGGAGGATTTCGCAGAGCGGCTGAAGGAACTGCCTGCGTTCATGCAACCTCGACGGTTTGTGATTGAGGAGAGCGACATGGACGCGGCCAGCGGTTTATTGAACGCGAAAGGCATGTTGCGGCGCGGCGTGATTGAAGAGCGATTGGCCGAGCGAATCAAAGCCGCTTACTCGCTGCCCGCGACGCAATATTTCAAATCAAGCGGCGAATACTAGTCGAATGACTGAACGGGCTGTGTTACCATTTTTCGCGAAATGATCTTTTAGAAAACTCGATCACACAGCGACGGGTGGTACTGTCGATCTCGGGTGCCACTGGCATTGCCAGTGTGAACGAAGGAGGCGATGCTCACAACAAAGTAGTCGGTCCAATACGTTGGGCTCTACCTATAATAGCCGAAGTTAGACGTTATCAATGACCATTGAGTTGAGTGATAGAGAAACCGCTTCGTTGCGGCAAGACCGATACCAGAACCTGCACTAAACGCGGTGTATTTGATCATCTTTGCAGCTTCTATCCGCAACACTTCGGCGACCTTTAGCACGAGCCTATTGTGTTGGTGCAACAACTTTCCCAAAAGAATAATCTCCTTCGATCGCACTGGCGTTGCCAGTGGCACACCCATTTTTCGCGAAATGATCTTTTAGAAAACTCGATCACACAGCGTGCATCCTGTCGACCACATAAATAACTACATCTGTCAAAGCAGAACAAACCTCTGCAATGGGAAATTTCAATGAGCTCAGCAACTTATGACCAACCCGTACAAGTCTCCGCTACGCGGTCGATCAAGTCGGTTATCGACAGCCCCAATTGGCCATCCAATTTGTTGTGGCTGACGATTGCCGTTTTGCTGCAATCTTTTGTGGTGGGACAGATTTTTCTTTTCGGCTACGCAGCTGAATTGCTGCACGATCGAGCTGGCTTTCCCGGTCGCAAGAGTCCTGATATCGACTCCAATCGCTTGGGCGACTACTTCATGAAAGGACTTTGGCCGTTTCTGGTTTATCTCATAGCCTCAGTTGCGGTATCGATCGTTGTCTTCATTCCGCTAGTCGTCGTCGCCATTATTTTGGCCGCGCTAGTTGGAGCGATGGGCGAAGTCGCCGGAATTATGTTTCCGATTGTGATGGTTCCGTTGTCGTTTTTACTGATCATACCGATGATCATCGTACTTGCCCCGATCACAATTCGGGCGATGCTTTGTCAAGACTTCGCTGCGTCGTTCGACTTCGCATGGTGCTTGAGTTTCATTCGATTGACCTTTCGCGAAATGTTGATCTCATCACTCGTTTTTGCCGTGCTGAGCACCGCGATCTACTTGGTTGGCCTTGCTCTGTTTTGTGTCGGAACTTTGCCAGCGGCAGGCTTGATTAGCGGCGCGATGATGCACTTATTGGCACAGTGGTATGAGTTGTTCTTAAGTCGCGGAGGCGAAATGGTGACACCTACGTCGGTGCCGGTCGTTGATGCTTCGATTGTGTAAGCATCACAGTCTTGTCGAAGTATTGTGTCGGTACCGTACATCAAGCGTGGGCGCGCGACTGTTCAGTCTCTTCGCTGCGAGTGTTAATCCAGATGACTTCGCCTTGACCACGGTTGATGCGATCGCCTAACGATCGAAATACGATAGCCGGTATTTTGTCGCTGCGGAGTGCCGTTGGCAGATAAGGGGCGATGGCGTTCAGAAGTATTCGAAGATACGAGAGCTCAGTATGCTCGGGTTCCGTGAAGCCGTCCGGCGCGGTGCATACAACTTGATGACCCAGCATCAGAATGGTGCCGCGCGACATGTTCGCAGCGAATGGATAATCGACTGGACCGCAGAGCACCAGCGTGCCAGCGATCAAGCGGCTGGCTGAAGCCGCAGCGGTTCG
>JBGSJB010000562.1:0-3669 GCA_041742175.1 Pirellulaceae bacterium | reverse complement strand
CAACGTCCAGGATCGCTCGTTTCCTGGTCCCTGCCCCATCCAGGATAGCCGAATCTCTCGGACTCTCTCGGTTAACGGGACCAAACGGGTTAACAGAATTGGGGCTTTAGAGAGTACTTCCGGCGGCTGTAAACAGAGAGTTTGAGACTACTGCCAGATCGGTTCGATCGACCGATTGATGGCACCACTTGTTTAGCTCGCATCGGATGTGACTTGATGTTCCGGGACACGCCCTCTTATGTAACACGAGGGCGGCGTTTCAGTACGCCAATGGCTTTCGAGTTGCCATCGTCACTTTGACAGCTTAGCCGGGAGTGGTTTCCGACTGCGACAGCAGTCGTGCTCAAAGCATACGGCACGTTCGTGGGTAAGGCGAACTGACGCTGTGGGTAGCATTTCTGGTAGTAGAACAGACAGCGCCGCCCGTCTCCGCGCGTTACGGTATGATAATTTTCGCGTCGGGAAAATGAATCCGTGGAGGGCAGGGCATGAAATCAGCCCTTATGCTCGAGGCTTTCAATAAACGAGCGTCCACCACATCACTTTTGAACACCGATAACAAAGCCCCGCGGAGGCGTACTGTTGCCAAAACAAAAAGTCAACGGTGACCTTTGTCAACAATCCATGATCACCATAAGCTCGTGCCATGAGTGCGTGCCGAATAGTTTAAGTCAAAAATGTCGAATGCAAACCTTGTTCGCTATAGCCGTGACGGAGACCAATTTCATTACTTGTGGGCGGCTCGGCGCTGCCTTCAACTCCTATCATCAGAAAGCGATTTGGTTTCTATCAGCATCGAAGGCCCATCTCCGAACGAGCGACAAGGTGAATCTCCAACTGATGTGGGTGAGGAAGTTATCGACATTGCAGAATATTTCGGCAGTGAAAACATCCAAGATGCTCGGCTTATCCGATACATGCAGCTCAAACATTCAACGGTGCGTTCAGCCGATCCGTGGACTGCAAGCGGTCTTCAAAAGTCCATTGAAGGTTTTGCAAAGCGATATAAAGACCTGCTTCAAAGATTAGCCGTTGATGCGCTCGCGGAAAAGGTCCAATTTTGGTTCGTCACCAATAGGCCCATCAGCTCGGACTTCGCGGACGCCGTCGCTGACGCTGCTGCTGGAGCAGTCCCGCGTAATCTCGATGAATTTAGTAAGTTAGAACGCTTCGTTGGTCTACACGGCGATGAACTCGCGGCGTTCTCGAAACTCCTGCACTTCAAAGGCAGGCAAGATGATTACTGGGATCAGCGGAACATTCTGTTTCAGGAGGTAAGTGGTTATCTACACGGTGCGGATGTTGATGCACCTATACAACTGAAAGAGCTTGTCACCAGAAGAGCGCTTTCTGAGGGAGAGGGCAATCCAGTTATCACGAAGTTTGATGTCCTCAGAGCATTGAAAACCGATGAGGATCTTCTCTTTCCAGCCAATTGCCTGATCGAATTGCTCGATTCCGCAATACCGCGTGCGCAGGAAGCAAACCTGATTCGCAAAATTGTCGAGGCACAATCGCCGGTGATCGTTCATGCATCAGCTGGAGTGGGCAAGACTGTCTTTGCGACACGCATCACACGCGGTCTTCCCGACGGATCTACGGGCATCTTGTATGATTGCTTTGGCAACGGCCAATACCGCAATTCGATGGGCTATCGCCACAGACACAAAGATGCCCTCGTGCAAATCGCTAATGAGCTTGCAGCTAAGGGACTTTGTCATCTCCTGATTCCTGCCGATCATGCCGACGTCTCATCCTATATGCGAGCGTTCATTCACAGGCTCAAGCAAGCCGCAACGCAAGTGAGGCTTGCCAACGCAAGTGGACTCCTATGTCTCGTGGTCGACGCTGCCGACAACGCGCAAATGGCTGCAGAAGAAATCGGTGAATCCCGATCATTCGTTCGCGACCTCATACGTGCTAAAGTGCCAGACAATGTTCGCCTTGTTTTCCTTTGCCGGTCGCATCGTCAGAACGCCCTTGATCCACCTGTAGAGTCGATACGTTGCGAGTTAGAGCCGTTCAGCCGAGAAGAAACAGCAGCGCACCTTCAACAGACATTTGCGGAAGCAAACGAACACGATGTTTCGGAGTTTCATCGCCTAAGTTCACACAACCCACGTGTTCAGGCACTCTCGCTATCACGCAATAATTCTCTTTCTGAGACGCTGCGACTGCTTGGCCCCAATCCCACAACCGTGGATGACACAATTGGGAGTTTATTGGAAGGTGCCATTGCTAAGCTAAAGGACGATACCGGTCCCATAGAGAAAGTCCAGATTGACAAGATATGCGCTGGCTTAGCTGTCATGCGTCCATTAATTCCCATTCCTATCTTGTCGCAAATGTCAGGCGTTGATGAGGGAGCTATAAAGAGCTTCGCCATCGACATCGGTCGTCCGCTACTTGTGGCTGGCGATACAATTCAGTTTTTCGATGAGCCTGCCGAAACGTGGTTTCGGGAGAAATTCAAGCCTTCGAAAGACGCGATGGAGGGGTATATCGCAGGTCTTACTCCCCTTGCCACGACGAGTGCCTATGTTGCGTCAGTGCTACCTCAATTATTACTGGAATCCGGAAGGTTTTCTGAGCTGGTCGAGCTCGCTCTCACCTCTTCAGCTCTTCCTGAAACAAGTCCATTGGAAAAGCGAGACGTTGAGTTACAGCGGTTGCAGTTCGCGCTGAAAGCATGCCTTCGAGTTAAACGCCATCTCGATGCAACCAAATTGGCATTGAAAGCTGGAGGCGAGATGGCGGGTGACGACCGGAGCCGGAGAATTCTGCAAGCGAACACAGATTTAGCGGCGGCTTTTTTGGATTCGGAACTCATTCAGGAACTGGTATCGCGCCGGACGTTCGGATCAGGCTGGATCGGGGCTCATCACGCCTATGAGGCTTCTTTGTTGTCGGGCCGTCGAGAGCTTTTGGGCGATGCACGAAGTCGGTTGCGGATGGCATATGAATGGTTGCGCAACTGGAGTCAGCTACCCTCGAACGAACGTGAAGACGAAAAAGTATCGGATGAGGATATCGTCGATCTTACTTTAGCTGATATCAACATTCACGGTCCCGAAAGTGGGGCGCATAACCTTGGAAGCTGGCGGCCACGCGATGTGGCATTCCGAGTCGGCAAATTAGTTACAAGCCGTCTCATCGACCATGGGCGCTTTAACGAAGTGGAAGCTCTTGCGCAGGCCGCTGGCAACAATCTTTGCCTAGTCCTTGCAATTACAGTTGAGCTTCGAAAAGTACAGTGTATGCCACCAATCAACGTAACGCAGCGTGCCCTCCGGTTAGTTGCAAACTCGCGGATCAAACTCTCAGATGGCCATGCTTGGGATGACCGGCAATCCGCGCTTAATGCTGTAACGGCAATCGTCGAAGCCGGTCTGCAGCTTGGGACAAGCACCAATATCGAAGCATCCGAGATTCTTTCTCGCTACCTGCCTGCTGAGCCGCCCAGGGTTCTGGCATCGCGATACTCCAAAGCCGGGCTGCCAATTTTGCGAGCATATTGTCTCCGGGCTGCCCTGCAAAACCAGGTTCTAGCACTCCGTGATTTAGCCCATTCTGAGCTGCGGGCCGAGATTGACAAGGAGAAGCACCATTCGAGGTCAAGTGATCTCCAAGAATTTCAAGAGGACATTGGCGCACTGCTTCCCTGGTACC
>JBGSJB010000561.1:0-4861 GCA_041742175.1 Pirellulaceae bacterium | reverse complement strand
TGGATCAGGTGGGAGTCCATCTATCGCGGAAGGAACCGAAGCATTTCACTTGCTTACCATCGGTTCAAGATTGCCGATTCTGCGGCCTGTATCGAATAATCCGCCGAAGTCCTGTTACGATCGTTCGCATTAGCTAAAGTGGGCAGACTTTGACGTTCAGGTCGACTTGCTGGTCAGTTTCCGAGTCGCATTAGCGCCGCGGCGTCACATTCAATTCGAACAGCAACTCGCCGCTGCCGCGATCCCAAATGCTCACCGTTCCCTGTTGAGTTCCAGCCGCAACGACAGATTCGTTGGTCGCGACCGAAGTCACCCACTCGTGCGATTTAACTCGCAACACACTCGCTTCATTAAGTCGAGTTACTTCCTTGGTCTTGGGCTTGCCGTCGTCCGTCTTGCCATCGCTGACTTTCTTTTTCTCTGCGCGAAGTTGTTGCACACCGCTGCGATCAGCAATGAACAGGTCGTTATCGATGGCGTAAACTCGCTGAAGCGTGCGCGGTAGCGCCGAACGTTCTGCGACGACGCCATCGTTGTCGTCACCGGACATCATGCGCGCCCGCCCAGTTTCATCGTACGTCACAGGCCGCTTGCCAAGGAATCCAACTCCGCCCACCGCTCGTTCGTGACGATCGTAACTTGCAATCAGCTCCAACGACTCTGCGTCGAACAACTTTGCAGTGCGATCGCGCGATGCGGTGATCAATCGAGTTCCATCGGCTGACCAAGCGACTGCAAGTATCGAGTCCGCGTGTGGCGTCAACAATTGAACTTCACCGAATCGATTGTCCGATTTCAATTCAGCGATTCGCAGGCTGCCGTCGTGTCCAGCGATTGCTAGCCGCGTTCCGTCAGGTGACGTTGCAATGTCCGCGGCCACATCAGCAGTGGGCGGTAAACTCGCGCGCACAGCCGGATCTTGCAAACTCAGCAGCTCGATAACACCTCGTTGCCCCGGAGAACCGCTCGACACAATCACTTGGCGTGTCTCAGCAACTACTGCAATCGCTGCGATGTGCGGTCCGCTGACTGACATTCGCGCCACTAGTTCTCCGGTCGCCGAATTCCAACTCGTTACTTCTGCATAACCTCCGACCAGCACTTCATCCGCACGACCGATAACCGCTAGCGCATTTACCGGAATCGCACGTGGATAAACTTCGGGAGCGACGGTCTTTGTTGGCAGCGCTAAACTCGCCAACGGCCGCGAAAGATCTTCCTTTGCGATCGTTGCCCCGCCTTCGATCCACGCTTTCACCACTGCAAGCTGCGAAGCGGTTAGCTGATCCGCATCAACCGGCATTCGTTCCGAATCGTCTTCTGTAACTAGACGTCGCCACAGTTCGCTTTTATCCAGTTCGTGCGCGACCACAGGTTCAAGTTCCGAATCGCCAGCAATCAACAGTTGGCTGGCCGTTGCAACCGAGTAACCGCCTTCCTTCTTCGCGCCATGACAGGCTTGACATCGCGCCACCAATATCGGCGCGATGCGTTCGCGAAACAGCTTGTCACCCGTTTCCTTTTCACCAATCTCATTAGCCCCAGCCGCATTTATCGTGTTCAGGAGGCATGTGACGATCAACCCAATCGCAATCAGTCCAATTGGCTTCGGTACTACGTGTAATCGAGTTGACATTGTTGCAGCAGGTTAGTCCGAGTTTGCGAGATCACGTTTGGGTGGATGAGCCGTTATAGTATATGATAGACGGAACTCGAACCCAGTCGAACCCGCCGCCCCGCCTAACATCCCAGCCTAACGTTTCCCCGGCCTAACTTTTTTGCCGCCATAACTTAGTGCAACAACACGCTGCAGCCACCTAACGCACGCCCTACTTCAGCTCATGCTCACGTTGGAGTCTCAAGTGAACTTCTTCGCTCGTTTAACTTTTTCGGTTCATATCGCGCTGCTGATCGCATCGCAGTTCGCTGCGTTGGCGACTGCCGAAGAGCCACCGCGAGAGCTCGATGGAGAGCCGTCGCGCGACCAGTCGCCGATCCGAATCTTTCCGGAACTAATCACCGTCAGTCGCGATTATCCGGGGCGTTTCATTGCGATTGAAACTGCCGAAGATGGTTCGTCGACCGATCGCACTCGAGAAATCGCAACTGCGCTGGCCGCTTCGGTTAGGGAAACGCAGCAATCGAACGCGCTGGTGATTGAGCACAATGGCACGTTGCTGCTGAACCCGCTTGCTTCGACCTCCGCGCCGAGCATCAAGCTGATGACTACCTTCGATGGTCAAGCGCTGGAATTCGATGCGCAAGTAACCGACTGCGCGAGTCGCAGCCCCGTGTTCGCGCGCGAGGTCTCCGCATTGCTCGGCAAGTCTGGATGCAACCTCGGTACCTGCCACGGCAACTTGCATGGCAAAGGTGGATTCCGGTTGAGTCTTCGCGGCGATGATTCCGAATTGGATTATGCAGCGATCGTTCGTGGTGATTCAGGGCGACGCGTTGACGCGTTCGCAAGCGAGTTGAGTTTGTTGCTGACGAAGCCGAGTGGACAGATGGCGCATCAGGGCGGAGTGCGATTCGATGTCGGTTCCGCCGAGTACGATTTGCTGCGGCGCTGGGTCGATGACGGCTGCCGATGGAATGAGCAATCGGACGCACCGACACCTGAGACGCGCAACGCACCGGCTGAGACTTTGACTCAATTGAAAGTGTTTCCATCTCAGTTGATGCTCGCTCCATCCAAACATTCGCAGCAGTTGGTCGTGACCGCTACATTCGCCGATGGAACAACGCGAGATGTTACGAACTGGGCGCGCTACGAGCCGAGTTTGGCGACGGACGTGAGGATTTCAGCGGATGGATTCGTTACGGCTGACAAACCGCTCGACGTCTCCATTTCGATCTCGTATCTCAGCGGTCGCACTGCGGCGCGGTTAACTTTCCTGCCGGAACACGCAACCAACGAAACGCACGTCGTCGAACCGGCTAGCGCAGCGCAACCGCTTGACAGGATTGTTGAGAACCAACTGCTTCGAATGCGCTTGCAACCTGAAGCACCAGCCGCTGAGAATGTGTTTTTGCGTCGCGTTTATTTGGTTACCATCGGTCGTTTGCCGACGGTCGCTGAAACTCGCGAGTACTTGGCGAACGACGCGCCGGACAAGCGCGAGCGGTTGGTCGATCGCTTGCTCAACAGTTCCGGTTACGCCGCGCTGTGGGCGATGCGGTGGAGTGATCTGCTGCGCAACGAACAGAAAGTGATGAGTCCCGCGGGCGCGTCGGGTTGGCACGCTTGGATGATGGAACAAGTGGGAACCGATCGTCCGCTGAACGAATTCGTGGCTGAGCTGATCACAACGACCGGCAGTACTTATGCACATCCGCCGGCTAGTTTCCATCGCACGCATCGCGATCCCGAGACAGCCGCTGAATCGATCGGTCAAGTGTTTCTCGGCGTTCGATTGCAATGCGCTCGCTGTCACAATCATCCGTTCGACAAATGGCGGCAAGATGATTACTACGGCCTTGCTGCTTATTTCACGACGCTCCAGCGCAAACAATTGGACAACGCACCGAAGGACAAGTTTGACAAACACATTATCTCGGGCGACGAAATCGTTTCCTTAAACGACACAGCGGCTGGTATCATGCATCCAGGTCGCGCGGCAACGGTACCGCCTAAGCCGCTGACGGAAACGTACACGACGGATGCCGATGGCGCAGCTTCAGCGACTAGTCTGCCCGGCCTAACGCCGCTGGAAGCGCTCGCTAATTGGCTGACCAACGATAACCGGCTGTTCGCTCGCAACATGGCGAACCGCGTTTGGTATCACCTGATGGGCCGCGGCGTAGTGGATCCACCGGACGATTTTCGCGATTCGAACCCCGCCAGCAATCCTGAGTTGCTGGAGTATTTGACCGACGAATTGATTCGCAATCAGTATTCGGTGCGCTATTTATCTAAGCTGATTCTCAGTAGTAGCACGTTTGCTCGCGCAGCGGTGGATGATGTGCACGTTCAGGGTTTGGATGCGGAAGCCAACTTTGCTGGTTATCCCATGCGCCGCATGTCCGCCGAAGTACTGATGGATGCGCTCAGCGATGTGACGCAAGTTGTCAGCGCGATCGATGATAAGTCCAGAGCGCCTACATCGATGCACCGCGCGATCATTCGCGCCGAGGTGCCGACAGGCAGCGGATTCTTGGCAACGTTTGGCAAACCGAATCGATTGTTGATCTGTGAATGCGAACGTTCGAACGCAGTGTCGCTCGGCCAATCGCTGATGTTAGTCAACGGAGCTGACATGCGCTCGAAACTTGCCGAGTCGCGAAATCGTATCGCCAGTTTGCTCGAGAGCGATCGCGATGTTAGCCAGTCGGTCGAAGATTTGTACCTAGCCACCCTTACGCGCGCGCCGACGGAAACAGAGTCGCGGCGGATGGTTGAGTACATCGCGCAGTCGAAGGACCGCCGCGCAGCGCTCGAAGACGTCCTTTGGGCGCTGATTAACAGCCAAGAATTTGCCGTCATCCGCTGAGCTGTATGTGAAGAATAGGTCACACAAAATGAGCGCGACGCGCTGGTGCTTCGTTCCAATTGAATTTTAGTGTGACACGCTCTGAGGCTTTGCGAAGGGCGTGCCACCCAGAAGCGACCAACTCTAAAATCCAACACTTGCCAAAGGATCGCTAATACAGTTGCATTAACCCGCCCTGCCTCAGCCTTTATCCGTGGGACCGCCATGTCATCCGTGGTCAGGCTTCTGTTGCGATCTAGCACAAAGTAGGACCACGGATGACATAGTGGTCCCACGGATGGAATACACTCCGCGTGCAGGAACAGTTACTAGTGCTTCGTTCCAGCAGAAACGACTAACTCTAAAATGCAATTGGAACGAAGCACTAG
>JBGSJB010000560.1:0-3714 GCA_041742175.1 Pirellulaceae bacterium | reverse complement strand
GGCAGGCGAGCTGAGAAAGCTCGGCGGGTTGAGGCGTACGAGAGATTATCGACGCAGTCCCTTCGTAGCTGGACTCGCCAAAGTTCAGGTGCCCGTCAATCGATAATCCCGAAGTCTGGCGACTCCGGCTACGGAAGAGTTGAAGCGTGCCCTCCCCGGAAAGACTCGCGGGGCTCGCTTTCCGACCCTCTCAAGTGCCTGGGGCGGGTTAAGCGGGACTTAACCCCGTTGGGGTAAATTGGGTGGCCGTTTTTATCCCAGGGTAGCTCGCTCCGCTCGCAACCCTGGGCAGTCGTACGGAACGCCGTTGGCGTAGTTAGTGGCCAGTGGCGTTGGCACAGCGGGGGCGAGGGGGGACGGGTTCAGTGCGCTCCGCGAGGTGTAAGAAGTCCGCTAGGCGGAGCGGGCTGAGGTACTGGGAGTGTCGCAGATTAAGGGTTAAGGATCTGTACTTTGTTCAAGGACATATTGTGGTCCGCGATGGTAAAGGCGAGGAGGGTCGCATTACGGTTCTGCCAAAGTGGTTTCGCGAGTTCGTAAATGGTTAAGCTCAATTCACAACTAAACCTTCGGTGCGACCGGAGAACCAAGTGGCCAATTGGGGCATGCGACCGTAGGCGTAGGCGAGCATCGCGATCGGATGCACTGTCGGCTTCGTTGTACCTTGCTCCATCTGCAATTTGCAAGCGGTGCATTCGGTAGTGCCAATCTGTGCTGAGGTCTCTTTCATCGTGCTTATCAGCGAGCGACCGATACGCAAGCTGGTTCGATAATTCTTGCGCTGCAAACCGAACGTGCCCGCCATGCCGCTGCAACCAGCGTCCGCAAATTGCACTTGCAAACCGGGAATCAACTTCAGCAAATTCAGTGCGGGGCGACTGGGATTGAGCACGCGCGCATGACAAGGCTCGTGATAGACCATCGAAAATGACACCGGTCGAAAATTCAACTCCAGTTCATTTCGCGTATGCATCTGCCACAAGTATCCGCAAGCATCGAAAGTGTGGTTCGCAATCAACTCCGTGTCTTCATCCTTGAACAGATTGCGATACTCTTGTTGCAGACAAAGTGCGGCTGAGGGTTCGGTCGTCACGATGTCGTAACCATTCCGCACCGCTTCCGCCAACAATCGCACGTTGGGTTTGACCAACTTCCGAGCTCGCGCGATATCACCGCTGGCGATCATCGACATGTACGACGGCGTTTGATTGGTCGGTATGTAGACTTCAACGCGCTGATGCCGCATCACTTCCACTAGAGCTCGGCCAAGCAGAGGGTTGTGCCAGTTCACGTACTGATCGACGAAAAACAGAACTTTGCGACCCGAGGCGCGGTTGAGTCGATTGAGTTTTTCGCGCGCGGCCCACTTCAGAAAAGTCTTGCGACTGACCTTCGGCAGTTTACGACCTTGTGCGATCCCAAAAACCTTCTCCAACACCCAACGCGCGAACGGGTTGCCGAGTGCTAAGTTGGCGGTCTGCGGAAAACGGCTGCCAAACGCGGCCAACAGATCCAATCGATTCAACAGCCGCTCCGATAGCGCCAAACCTTGACCGGCAACGTGCTGAGCTTTGATTTCTTGGACAAGTTTGGGAATGTTCACCGAAGCGGGACATTCGGTGCGACATTGATGGCAGTTGAAGCAAAGATCGGCAACCGCTTTCATCTCGCGACTCTCCAGCAGCTCGGGCGCGAGCCGACCGGTCAACATCCCGCGCAGCAGATTCGCTTTTGCGCGCGGCGACGCCTCTTCACCTTTGTGAACGCGAAACACCGGACACATCCGCTCCGCTGCTGCACTGCTGCGACACCGCCCGCAACCGTTGCATGAGCGCGCTGCGTACGAAATCGGTTCACTTCCAGACCAATCGAGAATCACAGGCAGTTTCACGGTTCCGTCATCTTCACTGTGCTCTTCAATATCGATCGCTGGCAGAGAACTGTCGAAGCCGATGTTTTGCAACTCACCCGTCATCCGCTGTTCGACGCCTTGCGCTCCAAGCACTGCGGTGGCGGCATCGAACGCGGTACCGATCGGAATCACGTTACTGCCGACTGGAAATTGCGATGGTGGCAACTTGTACTTCGGCACCGGACGCAGATTCTCGTTCACCCGAGCCGGTTCGTCGCTGGTGAATTTACCTGGGTTCAGGATATCTGACTCATCGAAGATCGCTTTGATCTGTTGGCACAAAGCGAGTCGTGGTCCGAGTTGTCGCGCAGCCATCGCCGCGCGGCTTAATCCCAACGCATGCTCACCCGAGATACAGCCGCCGAACTCAAGCACTTTCGAATAGATCGCTTCGCTCAACCGCGCGAGCCTGTCTTGATCTTGCGGATTGCCAAGATCCAAGAACGGGCGCACATCCAGTTGCCCGTGTGCTGCGTGCGCGAACAGAGTTGCCGTTACCCGCTCGACTTTCAAAATATTTTGAATCTCAAGCAAGAAATCTGGCAAGCGCTTCGGCGGAATCGAGATGTCTTCGATGAACGGCAGCGGTCGTTGACTGCCTTTCAAACGATAGAGTCGCGGGATCACACGACGCGACAAACGCCACAGCACGTTGCGCTCTTGATCGTCCGTCGTGATCCTGTACGACATCACCGGCTTGCCACGTCGCTGCAAGCGTTGCAACATCGCCATCAAGCGCGCTCGCAATGCAACCGGATCATCGCCTTGCATCTCAACCAGTAACATCGCTTCGGCGCCCCGCGGACCGATTGTCGAATAGGCGGTTTCCGTTTCACGCGCGATCTCGAGCAAGCGCCGATCCATCAAGTCGCAAGCCGCTATATCATCGCGCACGACATCCAACACCGCTTTGGCCGCCATGTCCATCCGTTCGAAGAACAGCAGCATCAATCCGCGCACGACCGGAACCGGATCCAGCTCTAAAGTCGCTTCGGTGATGACCGCCAATGTACCTTCAGCGCCGCACATCAGCCGAGCTAAATTGACGTGGTCACCGTCCAGCGTCTTCTCGACTCGATAACCGCAACCGCGCGCGACTTCGGACCATGGCGGACGCAGCAGCAACCCCGAGTTGCGTTGCAGCAGCGTGCCCACTTCGCTGGCCAAACGCTGCACCGTGGTTTCGGGCAGTTGATCGAGTGCCCAGCGTTCGCGCCCGAGTTCGACAACTTCGCCGGAAGCCAAAACCGCTTGCAACGATTGCACACGCTCGCCTGCGGAACCGTACTTGGGAAAGTGACTGCCCGCTGCATCGATCGACAGCATGCTGCCAATCGTCGAAACACTGCGAGTCGCGGGATCCGGGCCGAACAAAAGATTGCGTTGATTGAGCGCGCGATTCAAATCGGCTTGTACCACACCGCACTGAACGCGAATCGTGTTGCCGGTCGGCGGATTCACGCGGCGCATGTAGCGCGAAAAATCGATTACCAGCCCACGTCCGAGCGCTTGACCGGCCAGCCCGCTGCCGCCACCGCGCGGGAAAACTTTGATGTCGTTTTGCGAAGCGTACCGCATCACTGCGGCCACTTCAGAAGTCGATTTGGGCCGAACGATGCCTAGCGGGCAGATCTCGTAAATACTCGCATCGCTGGCATAAATCTGCAAATGAATAGGATCGCAAAAAACGTCGCCCGATATCAGGCCACGCAAGTCAGCTTGTATGCGAGCTTGCTCTGGGTCCATGCGTCAACTTTTAAAAGGAACTCATTCCATCCGTGCACCGTGAGTCAACTGTCCGC
>JBGSJB010000559.1:0-7296 GCA_041742175.1 Pirellulaceae bacterium | reverse complement strand
TTCACCTCCGTGGGCCGGCAGGCGGTGGCCGACTTCTACCGCGGCGCCGTGCAGCACACCAACGGCACCTACAACGCCCGCAGCCTGGCAATTCTGAACTTCCTTATCGGCAACGTCTCCTGGAAGGGCGGCTGCGAGGGCACGATGCGATTCACTTTAGTACCGTCTTGGTGGCTTATCTAGCCGCGATGATTGGCGTCGTCGTGACCCACATGCCAGGCGGCGCACTGGTTCTCGAGTTTATCGTGCTGGAGATGACGCCCGTCGAAGCCAAAGAATCCGTGCTTGCCGCGTTGCTGCTCTACCGGGTTATCTACTATCTCATCCCCGCCTTCTTCGCCATGCTGCTCTGGGGCTATGTCGAGTGGACAACTCCCAAGCCCAAGTTGGCTGATGCGAAGTCGGCTTAGTTTCCGTACAACCGCCTCGTTAGCGAACGGCCGGGGCTCGTGTGAGTCGCCTAGGGCTAGTCATTGCCCAGCGGCTTGAAGTGACTTGGCCCAAGACTGGCATCGCTCGGGTTCAGTCCGACTTCTAGTTCTCGCAGCAAATTGCAGAACGGATTGTCGCGAACTTCATCTTCAAAACAGCCGACACGAATGAATCCGACATGACCGTCTTCGAAAAAGAGATTTACACCTCGGCCATCGTGAGGCGCTGCAACATTCGTCGAGCCCGGTGCGATCGGCAAATCGCCCAAGATCGGAAAGTTGCTACGACCTTCACAACGTGGCGCCACAATTTCACCATCTTCAATAACGCCCATCGGATAAGAAAAATCTCCACCCGCTTCGTTGCGGCACATTTCCAACTGCGACGGTTCGAGCGTTTCCAACTGGACTAGCGAAGGTATCTTAAGCAGTTGGCCACGAACCAAGTCGGAGCCTCCCAGACTTGGGCACCATAACTCCGATGGCGAACGCACGTAACCAAGGTCTCGCAAGCAAACCGCCCAGATGCCAGCGAAAGATCGCGGGCCCGTAAGTGCCACCGCAGGAAAGCGACCCTGCGGATCAAGGCTGGCGTAGTCAAGTAAGCCGCGACCAAGGCCCTTCATATTGTGAGCGCACTGCGCTTTTCGCGACTCGTTACGAGCTCCTAGCACCGTCGGAAAAAATAAACTCAGCAGCATCGCTAAACACAAAGCCAGCGCGACTGAATCCCAAGTGCCGCGACTTGCTCGGCTTGTAGCTCCCTGAAAAGCGGTGCAAGATAAAAGTGGACGGTAGGAAGTTTGACTCGGAACAGCGGCCGCAGGGGGCGTAGCAGCATCCGCCTCGTCAATTCGCGCCATCGTCGATTCAAACAGATCGGCAGGCGGTTCGTAACTCCGTTGCAGCGAGTCCAACTGCCCCAACACAATCCGCAGCTCACTGAAGCGGACTCGCACATTTTCGTCGCCGACCAATCCCATTTCAACGCGTGCGCGCTGTTGTGGGTTGGCGTCTCCCAAAAGATAGGCGATCAATTCGTCGTCAGAAATCGGCATGGATCTAACTGGAAAGGAATTCTTTGCGGTCGCCTCAGTAACTTGCGGTCGCCTCAGTAAAATGCGACCTATTGGCAGGTGTCACTAGTTGCTACGTTGCCAGATCGCGGAAAGTTTGCGGATCGCTGCGTGAACTCGACTCTTCACTGTCCCGACCGGCACGTTGAGAATCTCAGCCGCATCTCGGTACGGCAGACTCTGTAGATAAACCAGTTCGAGCGCGCTGCGACCTGGTTCGCCAACTTCTTCAATAGCGCGTTCCATCCGCGTTCGCAGCTCAGCTTGCTCAAGCGGGTCCGCAGTTCCCTGGCGATAATCAGCGATATTCGCTGCATGGCTCGATTCGCGCGAATCACCGCCGCTTGACTGAATGTCGAGACTTTGGAACGCACGTCGCTTCGCGCGACGCTTCAAGTCGATCGCTTGATGCGTTGCTATGCCATACAGCCAAGGGCGAAACTTTCGGCTTGCGTCGAATTGCTCCGACTTCTGAAATACTCGCACGAAAGTTGTCTGGAAAGCATCCTCAGCCATCGCATCGTCGCCAAGGTAACGTCGCAAATAGTTGTAAATTTCGTTTTTATACCGCTCGACCAGCGTCTCGAAGCTAGAGCGATCACCCTCGTCAGCGAACGCTCGCAGTAGCTCTTCGTCGCTTTGCAATCCAGTCGATAAAGTTGGCATGATTAGTCTTTCGAGGCTGCCAAACGTTCTAATAAGGTCAATACAGGGGGGTGGAGACCGCCTCCATTGTATCGCAAGGACCACCAAGAATGCAAATTGATAACTGCGCTAGCAATGATTAAGTTTTTAGAATCTTGCTAGCATCAGCCCTTCGCCAAAGGTACCAAGCCCCAATAGAGCGGAAGGGACGCCAAGTGTCAGTCAGCTCAGCAAACTGGGATTTGCGGGGCGTTTTCTCCAAGTTGAACAGATGCTTCAAGCCACTTTTCACCCCAAAATCATCTACCGGCATCACATCCATGCGACCAAGCGTAAAAATCAGCAGCATTTCGACGGTCCAGCGGCCCACGCCACGCAGCGGCAGCAATCGCTCCACCAATTCGTCGTCGGTCAGCTTCGTCGCCTCAGCCCGGCTGGGGATCTCTCCGCTCGCTGCCGCCGTCGCAATGCCTTGAATGGCAATCGTCTTGGCTGACGAGAAACCCATGCTTCGCAATTTTTCCGTCGACGCCCGCTTCAATTGCTGAGGAGTTGGAAAACCATCGCCTCGGAACCCAGCGCACAGCCGACCGAGTATGCACTCCGCTGCGCGACCGTGCAGCTGTTGATGAGCGATTGCGCGTACCAGCGCTTCGTATAGGTCGCGATCCCACTGCACTTGCAATTCGCACCGGCCGCTTTCACCAATCCAAACGCTTAACTCGCTCGAGTGCTCGCACAGGTGCTTTACCCCTGTCCGAAGCTTTCGTTTAAAAGCTTTTTCCAGCGCCAGAATATCAGTCGCAGAGTTGGACATTTACCGGCTTTCAACCCAGTGACGCTGTTCGGCCGATTTCTGCAAGCACTGACACAGGTGAACGGCATCGCGCGCAAAGTGTCCATCCAAACGCAGTTGCGGTTTACCTGTTTCGATGGAAAGCGCCGCGTCATCAATCTCCGCTACAAACGCCGTGACCTCATCACCACTCGGCAACTTCGGACGCTCGACCGTGCCGTCCTGATGCAAGACTTTAAGAGCCATCGTATCGACTCCATCGCTCAGCGCCGCCAACTCGAACTGCAACGTCGCTTTCTCAAACTGCAATTCATAGCCGTGACAGAAAGGCCGCGCGGTTTGTTCTGCCACTCCACTGGACGTCGAGACCGTCACATTGCGATCGATAAACTCCATCAGCGTATGACAGAACTTCACAACGCCCTCATGCATCTTCGCCACACAGGTAACGCGTTGAGGCATTCCAAACAGCAAACGAATAAAGTGCATGTCATGTACGTGTAAATCGATCAACGGCCCACCGACTCGCGCCGGATCGTAAAAATCAGGAATCCAATCCGGCGGTGAGATCACACGTTTGAAATAGCCGCTGAGTGGCCGACCAAATCGACCTTCGGTAGCCACTTGATATGCGTATTCAAACTCTCCCATGTAAGGCAGCACTTGCGCAACCATGACTTGGCGATGAGCAGCTGCTGCAGCATGCATGATTTCATCGCACTCAGCAGTGTTCAGACCAAGCGGTTTTTCGCACAGGACATGTTTGCCCGCCGCCAGCGCCTTACAAGCCGCTTCGACATGTAGATGGGGTGGCAGACAGATGTCAATCAAATCAATCCCGGGGTCTGCCAACATCTGCTCAAGCGACTCGTGAACGTCAAGACCTTGCAAGTCAATGCGCTCACCGGGAGGTCCGAAGTTACCTTTGATGGTCGTCCAATCACCCGCTCGCTTGGCGGCATCGCGCGAACAGAAAGCTTTCAACTTGGCTTTCGTTGACCGTTGATAGGCGAGATAGTGAATCCAGCCCATAAAGCCTATGCCCACCAAGCCCACTCGTATCATTTCGTCTTCCTGTCCTTCCAAAGCGTTTTGCGATTACCCGGCATCTCGCAGCTATCTTACGAAATCGAAACCGCTCGCAATAGCCGCACACGAACCGGCGTAGGTTACTTGGCTTCTGGATACTTAGCTAAGATCGCGCGCAACTCCGTCACCACGTCTTGGTTTTCATTCGCTAAGTTTTTGGTCTCTAGCGGATCCAACTGGTAGTCATACAGCTCTAACTCGGCAGTTTCCGACGCTGCACCCGGCTTCTTCCATTCAACCAATCGATAACGCTCCGTTCGAATCGCTCTCCCCAGTTTCTCTTTCGGATAAGCATGAAAAGCGTGAGCGCGAACGTGTGCCGTGGGATCGCGCAGCACGGGTGCCAAACTCAATCCATCCAATGCTTGCGGACCAGTAGGCGCTGGCAATCCAGCCAACTCAGCGAGCGTCGGATAAAGATCCACAGACTCCGCTAACTGCTTCGTCACGCTGCCAGCTTGCGTGACACCCGGGACAACAAAGATCAACGGAATCCGATTGGCCTGCTCGTAGTTCGTGTGCTTGGTCCAAATTCCGTGATCGCCAAGATGAAAGCCATGATCGCTCCACAACACAATGATCGTATTGTCAGTCAAACCCAACTCGACGACTTCCTCCATGACCTTACCAATCTGTGCATCGGTGTAACTTGTGCTAGCGTAATAACCGTGAATGAGTTGTCGCTGAAGCGGCTCGGGAAACTCCGCATCAGCGTTTTCAGGAACCGGTTTGTAAGCTGCAATTTCGCCACCGCGTTTGCCAGCGACTCTGGGTGCACCGACTGGTAATGATCCATCGGTGGGCATTGACAAGGTAGCGGGATCATACAAGTCCCAGTACTTCTTCGGTGCAGAGAAGGGCAAGTGAGGCCTGACAAATCCGGCCACAATAAAGAACGGAGTTCCGTCGCGCTCGCGACGCTGTTTGGCCTCCCGCAACCTGCGCTTCGTCTCGGCTGCAACACGACCGTCGGCATAGTCTTCGTCGCTAGCCTCCGGTGATTCGAAGGCGGCACCGCGCGGCAAAGATCGGATCCGGTCGAGCGCTTGATTCGTGAACAGCGCTTCTTCGCGCGTAAGTTGACCTTGGTCAGTACTCTCGGGGTCTAGGTACTCAATCACCTTGTCTTTGAAATGCGGAACACTAAACGACCGCGGATCCCCTTCGTTACCGTGACCAATGTGAAAGACCTTGCCCAGCGATTCCGTCCGATATCCGTGCGCTTCAAAATACTGCGGCAAAGTCACCGCATCGGGCAACTCTTTGCGAAGCTGGCTTCCCAGGCCGTAAAGCCCCGAGGAAGTCGAATGCGAACCGAGCATCAATGTAAAACGTGAAGGCGCGCAAACCGCTTGGTTGCAGTACGCCAAGTCGAACCGCAATCCCATCTTCGCCAGTCGGTCAATGTGAGGCGTCTGGGCGACCGTATCGCCGTAGCACCCCAACGTCGGTTTCAGATCGTCAACCAGAATCATGAGAACGTTGGGCTTTTCTGTCGCCGCGACTCGATCCATGTTCAAGTCAGAAATTGCAAGCACAACGCACAATGTTAGGTAAAAGTCTAAGCAACGCAGCATGTTGATGTCTTAGTTGTGTGAAGTGCAGAACTGACGAACGCCAATCCTTAAACAGTAACACGGTCGTGGAAAACGGCATAGGCTTTCTCCCCGTTGGTCCGAACTCGCCCCAACCAACTCACAAAATTCGCCTTGCGCAGCGAATCGGGTATGCTTGTAGGTTCGAAGAGCTTTGAAGCGGACAGCAGCCAATTGGATATCGAAGAATGTCAGTAACGAATCAGCTTGATTTGGGCGAAACGATCGACTTACCCCAAAGTACCGTTAACCAAGTTGGCTCACCATCTGGAGTTACTGTTGTACAGTCGCCGGAAGTGCAACCACATGCGGCACGTCCAACCAAACCCCGCGCAGATCCCAAGTTATCGGCGGATCGCCCCGCAGCATTGCTCGTCGAAGGGAGTGGCGCCGGACTCTCGGACCAGACCTACTCACTCCTTCGGCAACGTTTGCGGTCAACTTCGTTGCTGTTGTCCATAGGGCTTTTCGCCTTCTTTGTATCGAGACTTTTGTCCGTTGACGAACTATCAAGCACTCTCGATTGGGTCACGTTGGGAATGCATGGGGCCGTTACCTTAATTACTGCCTTCGTCGGCTGGCGACTGTGCCGCAACTGCATTTATGTGACCACGAATTCTCGAATGACGGAGCTGCTGATCTTTGGCAGCGTGGGAGCATTCTTCGCGATGGTCAGCTACACCGTCTTGCTCGCTGGCGCGCAGCGCGGATTCGTCGCCACGATCGCGCCGATGTGGATGGTTTTGATCTTTACGTATGCACTGTTTATCCCAAACACCTGGCAACGAGCCGCGACGGTCATCGGCATTATGACTGTCACACCCATCGCAATCTTGCTGTTCGTGAAGTTATCGACCAGCGGCTTCGAAGCATTAATAACTCGCCATTCGTATTTGCAGCAGGGTCTTCTCGACAGCGTTATGGTCTTGCTGCTGTCGGCGGCGATTTCGATATGGGGCGTCCACATGGTAAATTCGTTGCGGCGCGAAGCGTTCGAAGCGCGGCAACTCGGACAATATCAACTTCGCCGGCGACTTGGATCCGGCGGTATGGGCGAAGTCTACTTGGCTGAGCATCTTATGCTGAAGCGTCGTTGTGCTGTTAAAGTGATTCGTCCAGATCGCGCTGGCGATGCCAACACACTCGCACGGTTTGAACGCGAAGTTCGCGCGACGGCTCAGTTAACGCATTGGAACTCGGTTGAGATTTTCGACTACGGGCGGGCGGCTGACGGTACGTTCTACTATGTCATGGAATATCTGCCCGGCATGAATTTGGAAGAGATCGTGCGCATGCATGGTCCAATGCCTCAAGATCGCATCTTGCATCTGTTGATTCAAGCTTGCGAAGCGCTGCGAGAAGCTCATGAGCAAGGCTTGATTCATCGCGACATCAAACCGGCTAACATCTTCGCCGCGCATCGCGGTGGCATCTACGACGTTGCCAAACTGCTCGATTTTGGTTTAGCCAAGCCTATGACTTTGCCCGACGATCCGCAGCTTACTCAACTGGGCATGATCTCAGGCACGCCGCATTTCATGGCACCAGAGCAAGCGCTCGGTGAGTCGCCTGACGAGCGCAGCGATATCTACTCGCTGGGTGTTGTTGCGTGGTATCTTGCCACAGGTCGCCTGCTGTTCGAAGAAACCAATCCGCTGAAAGTG
>JBGSJB010000558.1:0-3451 GCA_041742175.1 Pirellulaceae bacterium | reverse complement strand
AAGCCGGATATTTCGGCTCCGGCGTATGCAGCCGGGGGCGAGATTACGGTTAATGCGACCTGGATTAAGCAACACCCGGACGATTTCGGCATGATGATTCACGAATTGACCCACGTCATTCAGTCCTATCCGGGCGGCGGCAACAAACCGGGTTGGCTGGTGGAAGGCATTGCCGACTATATCCGCTGGTGGCGCTACGAACCGGAATCGCCGCGTCCGCGCGTCAACCCGGAAACCGCGAAGTATACCGATAGTGCGATGAACGAACTAGTGGATTAGCGCCAGCAATGGACCTGCCACGAGTTAGTCGCATCGTAGCCGCATTGATTAGCAAGTTGCAGTTAACATACCAGTTGCAGTTAACATAGAAGTAACGCAACCGCGATTGAAAGACCAATTCCACCGGCCAACTTCACTGCCCACTTCACCATCTTCAAGTCACCGCCAATGTCATTTCAAACCCTAATCGACGGCTACAACCTGCTGTTCACCGCCGGGTTCGAAGGGCGAAGTCGCCAGCGCGGTTGGCTCGAGCAAGCTCGCCAGCGATTGCTCAAGTACTTGGAAACGCATCTGCCAGCCGACCAACACGCGCGAACCATGGTGGTTTTCGACGTCTCTGTCGACGTCTTGAAAGCCCGCCAGCGCGAACTGAACGAGCCGCAGCCACTGAACCCGATGAAGAACAGTGCAAACGCTGCCGAAGGCGGAATTCAAGTTGCCTTTGCGTTCAATTACGACGAAGCCGACGATATGCTCGAAGAGCTGATTCGCAAGCACTCGACGCCCAAAAGCTTGACCGTGGTTTCAAGCGACCATCGCATCCGCAAATGCGCTCTAGCCCGACGAGCGATTTCAATCGACTCCGACACCTTTCTAAATCAGTTAGAACAACCGGCAAACTCGCCCATACTTTCACCTGAAGTCGAAGCACTTCGCGAAACACAAACACTTTCCGAAAGCGAAGTGCGAGAATGGTTGCGCGAGTTCGGCGAAGACGCACAAAACTAAGCGGTAGCTGCGCGCCAGCCACTTCGCGACAACTACGCCGAGAGCATAAACTGATATGATGAAGCGACGATGCAAGCTTGGCACTTATGTCGTCGGGCCCGTGTCTGTCCCGTTCGTGTGGCAGTCGATCAGTGAGTTGGTAATCGTGGTGTTGCTAATGAAGTCTTCGAAATTCTTGTTATCGGCTACGACTCTGATGTCGGCGATGTTCGTTGTCGCTACCCATCCGATCGCCAAAGCTGTACCCACGCAGGTTGCTCAACGAAACGCTGAAAACAATCAGTACCAGCAACCCGCAGATCCAACCGATGTGAGCTCGCCCGAGCCCGTTGCAGATCAAGTTGCAGAATGGATCGGCGATCTGAGTTCCGACAGTTTCCAATTGCGGCGCGAGTCGTTTTTCAAACTGTGGCGAACGGGAATGCCGGCGCTTGCGGCAGTGCAAACGGCGATGCAGTCGACGGACAAGCAGCAAGCGGAAACAGCTGCGACGCTGGAAGTCCTGATTCGGTTGAACGTAGCCACCGACAACCCAACTGAATCAGCCAACCTGCTGAACGAGCTTGCCACTACCCCTGAGCTGGCGCTCGTAAAGCTTTGCAAGCGCGGATACTGGAGCGTCGCCAATCAACTGCTGGAGTTTAACAACGAACTGCTGAGTTCGCTTAAGTCATCGCCGCGAGCGTATTCAAGGATGAATGCGTTGGTTGACGAAGCGCTCGAGCAGAATCAATTGAGCCTCGCATGGCCCGTGATTCGCCAAGTCTTGCCGTATCAACAGGCGCTGTGGATAGCTGTGCAAAACAACTTAGAACCACCGAAGGTCGATTCTACAGATCTTTCGGTTCAAGCTTGGAACCTGTTCATCCATGGCAAGTATGAGGAGATGCTGAATAGTGCAGCGCCAGTGAATCTGAAGGCAGATTTAGCGCTGCGTGCGTTTCAATGGGAAGCGTTCAAAGATCCTGACTTGATAGCTGGAGTCGTCGGTCGGCGAGCATCAGTTGGACAGAATGCTGCTCGCGCCGTAATGCTAGAATTCGCAGGGGAACTCGAAGAAAGTGAAGGGATTTGGAAAGCGATTTTGCCACCCGCCGATTTCACCGAAACCGAGCAAACTCCGGCTGAGAAAAAGCCGACGGAGAAGTCGCCAAACCGCGATAGCGAGGAAGCCGGTGACGAAAATGAAGTCGTAGACGAAGAGGAATTACTCGCCGCCGAAGCACTGCACTTTCGATCAGAAATGATTCGTACAGATCGCGCTACGCTTGAGACACTCGAGCGTGCTGCGACCGACCCTGCGAACCTAGATCGTTTCCTGGTTAGCATGCTTCTCACCGGTCGCGCTCAAGCGGTTCAAGATTACATGCTCAAGAACGCGCCCGCCGACGCATGGTCGCTGTGTTTGACGCGAGGCGATCAAGCGGCTGCGATGACCGCTTTAGGGCTTGCTCCCGACTTGAGTAATTTCGATCGATGGTTGGCCAAGTGCCGTTCCAATTTGCATAACGAAGCCAACCAATTCTTTGATCGTTCAATCGGTTTTCGCAGCGCCGTTCTGCTGGCAAACAACCTGCAAGCTCTCGGATTGACCGAACGGGCGGACCAGTTGTTTGATGTTTTGGTTTCCGTTTGCGTGGCTTCACGGCAGCGAACACAGAACTACTGGGAAATACTCGCGACATCGATGACACGGGCCGAATCACGCCGTCGCTTTCTGGATATCGTGACCACCAACGAAATGAAGCTCGACGAGAATATGCGCGATAGGATCCTCTCAATTCTCTATCCCGAATGCTCGATGTCAGCGGCTGTGCTGTTTGCGAACGGGCCGATGGTCAATGACGAAAAAGGGCGGTCAAGCAAATGGGAAGCTCTCGAACAACTCTATCTCTACAATCGCGAACCCTTCGAACCACAAGCGAACAAAATGCTCAGTACGTGGCTGCGGCGCGCTCGAGCGAGTCTCTCGTCCAGCGATGAGTTGTCTGCGATGCAGTTAGGTGAACTTGCGCTGCTGGCTGATGGTATCGGGCAACCCGAGTTGGCGTTGGAGTTCGCTCGCGAATCGAGCGAAGCCAGCGTCGAACTGTGGGCATACGCAGGCAAAACGCTGCAAGATCGTGGTGACCTAAAGAGTGCGCTTGAATATTTTTCAGCCGTTCGTCGGATGGATAGCGGACATCAAGAAGCGATTGTCGATGAAGCGAACACGTTGCTAATGCTCGGCCGAGTTTCTGAAGCTGCGGAGTTGCGGAAGTCGCGTTGGCTGCGACCGCTCATGGTTTACGGAGGCAGCTCTTGGTTCACCGTTGCTCGGCGGTTGAATGAAGCCAAACGTTTTGAACTGGCGCGCGAATACATCGAACCTGCCTTCCTTCTGTCGGGCGTCGATGATTCTGAAAATATCACCATGAAGCAGCCGATCTACGTCGCACCC
>JBGSJB010000557.1:0-2347 GCA_041742175.1 Pirellulaceae bacterium | reverse complement strand
CAACCGATTGAGATCGTTGAGATCTTCTACGACGACCCGAAACTCGCCGTCAACGATCTGCTGCGAGGTGAACTGGATGTTCTCGATCAACTCTATCCGGCTGATGCAAAACGCTTAGCCATCGATCCGCGAATTCGAATTGGAGCCTACGCGCTGCCTACAGTCCATATGCTCGTCCCGATCTCCGACAGTCCCTACTTGGCAAAAGACAAATTCAAACGCGCGTTACTGTATGGCACCAATCGCAGCGGAATGCTGAGTGGCGAGTTACTCAATAGCACGCGCGCCGAAGATGGTCGATTGATCAGCGGCCCGTTTCCAGTCGGAACCGGCAGTTCAGATCAACTCTCGTACGCGTATGATCCAAGTGTTCAACCAAACGGATACAATCCGCAGCTAGCGAAACTGCTGTTCGTAATGACTCAACGCGAACTCGACGAGGCGGCTAAAAAGTCGGATACGCCACCGCCAGTGCTCGATAAGTTGACGGTGGCGTGCCCGGATTTCGGATTCGCTCGAGTCGCTGTGCAAGCGATGATCCAACAGTGGTCAAACGTCGGCATACATGCTGAGATCGTGATTTTGCCCGCGGGGAAAAGCTATGACCCGAATACTCCTTGCGATCTGCTGTACGTTACGGCCACACTTTGGGAACCCGCCACCGATATCGAACGCTTGCTGGGTGAAAATGGAATTGCCGCAACTGACAACCCATTCATTGTGCTCGCATTAGAGAAACTCCGCGGCGCTCGCAACTGGAAAGAAGTTCGCAACAACTTGCAGGATATCCATCGCTTGATCGACTACCATTTGCCAATCCTACCGCTATGGCAAGTCACCGATCGATTCGCTGCAAGCCGCTATGTCGAAGGTTTGGAAGACGCTCCGGTTTCACTTTACGAGAACGTCGAACGATGGCGCATTAATCTCGGTAATCTCGAAACGGCTGCGAAGTAAAACCGGTTCGCACAAGCAATCACTGTCGAGATCACCCTTTAAAGTTCATTCATTTGCTCGAAGATTTGTCCATGAACGATGAATGCTGCACTCAGCGATTGACTGGCCTGCAACCTACGGGCTCGCAACCGGCAGGCTCGCGAAGCGCATCGAAGCGTCTGCATTCATGGATGTTACTCTTGGTGCTAGTCTTTGGGTCTGTCGAGTCCCTTTCCGCTCAAGAGACATTAAAGATCTGGGAGTTCGCGCCTTACGAAGTGGAAGTTTGGTGCGTGCTCGATCCAAATCTCGAAGTTTCAGACTTGGCGAAGGCACACTTTACCCAAGCTCTTGTTAACCACTTGGATAGTACGTTTCGTGCGGCTTGGCGAATTCACTTATCGGTTCCGGATGCAGAGCTCCGAAGCCGACTCTCGCGCAACTTTGAATCGCTCAAACTCGATGACTTGATGAGCGAAGAACTGGTCTTGGTCGTCAATCGCGATCCGGCGAATGCCCTCATCCGCGCCGTAGAACCTGCCGTGGAAAAGTTAAACAACTTTGCAATCTCTCCCGAGGATAAGGCCCAGCTCGACGCCGCCGTCGCTAAAAATCCGCTCGCACCCGATTCGCCGCTAGCCGTGATGATCTCTAAATTAAACGTAGTTGAAGGCGGAACAGCGGCCATAATCGCTGGCCTTGAATCGAAGATGATCTCCGCCGCCTTGGTCCCCAGATCCACTTTCGACAAAGCGTTCGAAAAACACGCTCGTCAAATTCAGATGCTGTTGCCTTGGCAGACAGACGCATTGCTGCGAAGTCGAGATAAGATCGTGATGGTCCATGTCGGTCGCAGTCATGACGACTACTTTATCAAGGCGCGCGAGCTCGACTGCAGCCTGCAGTATTTTGGTCCCACGTTGCGTCGCGAAGCGGTTGCTTGGTCGTTCGCTTCACGAGCTGCATCGTCGGCGATTGTGGGCGGCTTTGCCCCGATGGCGCGAGTCGAAAATGCTCAAACGAAAACCGCAGAGTTGCGCTTGAAGGCTGGCGGTCTGATCGTCAGCGGAGACAATCCCGCCATGGTACATCTCGGCGACTTGATGCATCCGCTTGTGCGCCGCGAAGGAAGCAACGGCGCGACCGGCACAGTTGAAGCATTGCCTTGGACTTACGCCGCGATCACCGAGACCAACGGCGTTAAAATGAATGCCAATGTTTATGCGTATTCTGGTGGCCCCGGCTTGCAAGGCAAGAACAATCGACGCACCCAACGTTATCTATTGCGAGTGCGACCGCTTTACGATCAAACCGATATTCAAGTCACCGTGCGCGCCAACGGCAAACCTCAAGCGGGCTGCGCCGTCTACGATCGCGATATTGAAACCGAAAAATTCACTTTGCTTGGGAA
>JBGSJB010000556.1:0-2332 GCA_041742175.1 Pirellulaceae bacterium | reverse complement strand
GTCGGTCTTTGACAGCCGCTAGTTTGATTGCGTCCCGCAATCGGATGTCACACAAAAGTTGGCTAAGAGGGTCAAGTGAATGAACTTTTGGACTCGCTCTTGCGTCGGTTATGTGCCAGCCGCTAACGTCTGGTAGTCGTTCGCAAATTCCCTGCGTCTCTGACGCTTTGCTAAATCGTTCCTAAACCAAGTTTTGTGGCCGCGAAGCCACCGATGGGGAGAAACGATACTACCTTGTCACGCGAAAGCAACTGACATACTACATTTACACTTCAATGCATGTTGCTTGCACTACATAGTGTGCTAGCAAAGCAGCCAGCCTCTCGCTGCTGCACCGATCTGTGCCTAAGCAATTGCGAGTCTTGCACGATCACATTCATGAACACTCTTCGAATCGCATTGTAGCCGCGATCATTCGGTTCTTCGACATTGATATGAAGCCCAGTGCTCAGCAGACTCAGGCTGGGCTGTGCGACAAATAGCAATTCCAAAAGATTTCGTTGATGCTTCCTAGTTCAAATCTTCTTGAGCCTGAGGCGCGAGCCGATCTTCTTGGTTCTAATCTTCTTGAGCCTGAGGCGCGAGCCGATCTTCTTAGTTCAAATCTTCTTGAGCCCGAGGCGCGAGCCGAGCTTATTCGGTTCTTCAATTCGGCTCGCGCCTCAGGCTCAAAATGGAATAAAAGTTGTACGAAGCCAACAAGAAAAAATGGGTTGAAACTGCTATTTTTCGCACAGCCTAGACTCAGGCCCAACCGCGGCCTACTCCCACTCAATCGTAGCCGGCGGCTTGCTGCTTATATCGTAGCACACGCGGTTCACGCCGCGCACTTCGTTAATAATCCGCGTACTCATTCGAGCCAACAAGTCATAAGGCAATCGACTCCAATCAGCCGTCATAAAATCATCAGTATTGACGGACCGAATCGCCACTGCGTTCTCATACGTTCGCGCGTCGCCCATCACCCCGACACTCTGCACTGGCAACAACACGACGAAGGTCTGCGACGTTTCGCGGTATAGTCCAGCCGCTTTAACTTCGTTGACCACAATCTGGTCCGCTTCGCGAAGCACGTCGAGCTTCTCTTTCGTGACTTCGCCCAAGCAACGCACGGCCAAACCGGGGCCAGGAAACGGATGCCGCCATACCAAATGCTCCGGCAGCCCCAACTCCAACCCAAGCTTGCGGACTTCATCCTTGAACAGATCCCGTAGCGGTTCGACCAACTCGAAACCCAACTGCGCGGGCAATCCGCCAACGTTATGATGCAGCTTGATTGTCGCCGCAGGTCCGTCCGCTGCCGCACCGCTTTCGATGACATCGGGATACAAAGTTCCTTGGGCGAGATACTTTGCGCCGGAAATCTTCTTCGCTTCTTCTTTAAAACAGTCGACGAACATGTAACCGATGCGACGCCGTTTCTCTTGCGGCTCGGTCACACCAGCCAACTGCGACAAGAAACGTTCCTCGGCCTGAACGACATGCAAGTCGGCTTTGAAGTGATCCGTGAATTCGGCCAACACAGCAGCCTGCTCGTCTTTGCGCAACAGACCGTTGTCCACCAAAATACAGCTCAGTTGCGGACCGATCGCTTTGTAAAGCAACGCAGCCGTAACCGCGCTGTCGACTCCGCCGGACAATCCGCAGATGACGCGGTCCGAACCGATTCGTTCGCGCAGCCCCGCGATGGTGCGCTCCGCGAAATCCGCCAAATGCCAGCGGCCTTCGCACGCGCAGACGTTGTAAAGGAAGTTGCGCAGAATCGTTCCTCCCAGCGGCGTGTGCGTGACTTCCGGATGGAATTGCAAACCGAAAATCGGCAATCGCTTGTGAACCACCGCCGCGAACGGACACGTATCGGTAGCCGCCAACGCTTCGAAATCCTCCGAAACCGCGTTCACCTGATCCCCGTGGCTCATCCACACATCGATCTTGTCAGGCAAACCTGCCAACAAATGCTCTGCTTTGCCGATCTTCAGCGACGCACGACCGAACTCGCGAGTCTGAACATTGGCAACTCGACCGCCCAACGAATCGCAAGCCAACTGCATGCCGTAGCAGATGCCCATCACAGGAATTCCAAGCTCGAAAATCCTTGCGTCGCAACGCGGAGCACCTTCGTCGTAGACACTCGATGGACCGCCGGAAAGAATGATTCCTCGAGGCTTCTTAGCCAAGATCGCATCGGCCGGCAGATTGTGACGCACAATTTCACAATACACATTGTGCTCGCGAACGCGACGTGCGATCAACTGCGCGTACTGCGATCCGAAATCCAGTACCAGAATTTTTTCGTCTGCTAACTCACCAACCCCGCCACTAATAACCGGAG
>JBGSJB010000555.1:0-5241 GCA_041742175.1 Pirellulaceae bacterium | reverse complement strand
TTGGCGAAGACCGGCGGCGGGCGATATTACATGTGCGAAGATCCGCAAAGCATCCCGCAGATTTTTGCAAAAGAAACGGTGACGGCTAGCAAGTCGGCGATCAATGAGTTGCCGTTCTTGCCACAGCTCGTTCGACCAACGCAAGTACTGAACGGACTCGAACTTGATACTGCGCCATTCTTGCTCGGCTATGTTGTAACGCGACCCAAGCCGACCTGTGAGTTCATACTTGCCAGCGAGTCGGGTGATCCGTTGCTTGCCTGGTGGCGTTACGGTTTAGGAATGACGGTTGCTTTTACTTCGGACGCGAAAAGTCAGTGGGCGGCAGAGTGGCTCGCGTGGCCTCAGTTCGGTCCGTTCTGGGCGCAGGTCACTCGGCATGCTATGCGCAAAAGCGATGCGAAAGGTGTCTTCGTCGAAATCGATCGTCAGTCTGACAGAGCTCGCTTGATCGTCGACTCGGTCGATGAACGCGGTCGCTTTATCAATGCTGCTGAAACGAAGCTGACGGTAATCGATCCCGGACTTGATAACCAACCGTTGGTCATGCAACAAACGGCTCCGGGCAGATATGAAGCTGAGTTCCCGACAACGAAAACGGGCTCTTACAATCTTGAACTGAATCAAAATCAAAATGGCGTTACCACCTTTCGCCAAACGCGCGGCTTGGTGGTCGGTTATCCGGAGGAGTTGCGATTGGGGCCGACCAATGCGAGTTTGCTGCAGCAGATCAGCCAAGTATCTAACGGCCGTTATGACGTGCCGGTAAACGAAGTGTTTGAGCCTGGACAACGAAGTGCGCGATTAGCGCTGCCGCTGTGGCCGTATCTGTTGATGGCTGCGATCAGCCTCTTAGTGCTCGACGTCGCACTGCGTCGCATCGATTTTTCGCTTTGGTTCCGGCGTTAAATGACGTAGTGCAATCGAAAGGTTTACCACCGCTATCGCCATGCGGCGCCGGTTGGTGGTTGCCATTCGAGTTCTGTGTAGAACATTGCGCCCACGTTGATATCGTTGGCATGCATGGTGTCGATGTGCTGGCGTATAGGCTTGAGCTGTGCGAACCTAGGCAGCGCGACGCACCAGATGAATACGAGCGCGACGATCCACAGTCCCAGCTTCAACAATCCGGTTTGTGCTCGCTTCAGTTCAGTTATCATGCCCAAGAGTTCAGTTATCATGCCCAAGCTCCCCGTTGTTGGCTTTCCAGTCGCTTCAACATTATTCCCTGAAGAGCACGCCGAACATCAAGTAAGCCATAATAAACGTTAACAGAATGTTCAATGCTTGGCCGCAAACGTACAGCAACAGCGGTTTGCCGGATCTGAAGTAAGGCAACAACTGCTTGAAGTTCGTGTCGAGACCCAAGCACACAAACGCCAAGCAGAACATCCACTCTCGAATCGGCTTCGTGATACCAGCGGTGGAAGCGTCGACCCACAATTCGCCGAACAGCGACGCAGCGAAGATCACTGAGCAGACGATCGAAGCCGTGATAAAGCCGAGCACGAACTTTGGAAACCGCTTCCAAATTTCGCTTACGCCCACTGCAGGAGTGCTGGCAGTGGTGTCGACGAACTTTGTCCAATAAATCGCTACCGCAAACGCGACGATTCCGATCAAGATGTTTTGAATCATCTTTACAGTAACTGCGATATCGCTACCGACTTTGCCGAGCGCTTCGCCGGCGGCAGCAACCGCGCCGGTCGAATCGATCGTTCCACCAATCCATGCTCCGCCGACCCGTGGATCGAGGTCCAACGCAAGAATTACGCGAGGCATGACGACCATCATGATCACCGTAAAGGCGAGTGATAGACCGATTGCCAGCGACAACTCTTCCTTCTTAGCTTTGCAAGCCGCAGCGGTTGCGATGGCGGCTGACACACCGCAAACGCTCATGTCTGCCGAGATCACAATGTTCAGCGATTTGCTTTCCATTTTCAGCACACGTTGGCCAAAGATGTAGGTGCTGATCAGCACAATGGGCGTTACCACCCAAGCGACGAATACACCGGGCACGCCGAGCGCAAGCAGACGCCCGAAGAGCACTTCAGCGCCGAGGAGAACGAGTCCGATCTTGATAAACAGTTCACCGCGAACCGCTGGTTGCAACCACTTGGGAGTTCCAACGGTATTGCAAATAACCATGCCGACCAGCAAAGCCCATAGAGCATACTCCAAGTTTGATGCTTCGATCGCTTCCTGTTTCGCCATTAGATAAGCGACTACTGCCAAGAGAAATACGAAAGGAAAAGCGATCGCGAAACTGCTTAACGGCAATCGTTGTAAAGCGACCGCGAAGAGACTGACAAGCAGCGTTGCGAGAAACGCTCCGAAGATGCCTGGCAAAGCCGACTGCGAGGATTTTTCGCCAGTTTTTTTATCGGTGGTTGTCAACGACATCGCTTCGACAGGAGATTGTTTCCACTGCCCAACTTTGCCGATCCAGCCTTTCACCAAAGCGTTCCACTTTGGTTTTTCAGTAATCATGTCCGCAGTGGTATCAGCGACTTGAGCGACTTCGCTCGCTGGTGTCGCCACCGCGGGAGCTTTAACCAGACGCGTTGACCATTTTAGATTTTCCGGCGTGGTGGCGAGGCAGATTGCCAGCGACACGAGCACGATACACAGACCGACAACACCTGCTGTCCAATCCTCGGTCAGTCCAACTCGCGGGACCGGCAGATCGTTTACTTCGACACGCGGCTCGTCCACTTTCGAATCATTCATGAAGTGACTTTCTTCGATAGGCAGGTGCGGGTGGGCATAGTGGAGCGGCTTCTGTCAGTTACTAGTCGCCGTTAAGGTCGCTATAATAAGCGACGTTGCGGACACTGTGGATAAGGTGGCGCCATTTTGCTGGATGGCAGTTTAATTGCGACGCGGTTTTGGAGAACGATCATGTTGCAGGAGACGCTCGAATTGGATGCGATGGCAGAAGATGATTTGCGCCGGCAGTATCACGAACTCGCGGAACTCGCAGGCTCGCTTGCACACGAGATCAAGAACCCGCTGTCAGTCATTCACATGAATGCGGACTTGTTGAGCGAAGAGCTGACCGAGAGCGAGTGGCCGGGGCGTCGGCGCGCGGAAGCGAAAGTGGATATGATTCGCAAGCAGTGCCAGCGGATGGAGAATTTGCTACGCGATTTTCTGCGATTCTCGCGCATGCGTGACTTGGAGATGACTCCAGGCTGCATTAATGAACAGGTCGAAACGGTACTGATGCTGTTCAAGCCGCAAGCGGACAAGTTCGGTGTGGAGGTGATTCGCTATCTCGATCCCGATTTGCCGAGCGTGTTGTTGCACAGCGATTCGTTGCAAGCTGCGTTGATCAACTTGGTCAAGAATGCGCTCGAAGCGATGTCGGATGGAGGGCAATTGGTTGTCCGCACTTATACGACTCCGCGTGGCGTTGCGCTCGACTTGATCGACACCGGTTGCGGCATGGACGATACGACAGCGATCAAAATGTTCGAGCCGTTCTATTCAACAAAACACGGCGGCTCTGGGCTTGGATTGCCAACCGCCCGTAAAATCATCGAAGCGCATGGTGGTCGGATCAGCGTTCAAAGCGAGGCGGGCCGCGGCACCAAGTTTATGCTCGAGTTTCCAGTTCCAGCGCGGCTCCAATAAAGCACCGAAATGGGTTGGTACAAATTAATTGTCAGCAAGATCGTCACGCGCTACTGGCCACACGTAATCGCCTGTTGGTTTGTGTTGGTCATCGTCCTGCGAATGGTTGCTCCTTCGTGGGACTCTATCGCTGCCGACGGTGATTTGCAGTTTCTGCCTGAAGATGTTCCCAGCGCGATCGGTCAGAGGACGATGGATGCTGCGTTTCCCGGAACTCAGTCGCGAAGTCAAATGATGATCGTTTTCGCAAGTCGTTCGACGAAGCGTTCACCCGGCGATGTTTTCGTGGCTCTCGACGTTGCTCGGCGCATGCATTGGTTCGCAGCGACCAGCTTGTTGCAAGAAGAATCGCTCCCCAAGCCTCCATGGATCGCTGAACAACTTTCGCGGCGCGACGCTGTGTTAATCGAAACGATCCAAGACAACTTGAATCAAGCGATTGAAATCGATGAGGAGCTTAGTCGATTCGCAAGCTCGCAGAATCCGCCGCTCGAGTTCTCGCGGCTGCCAAATGCGTTCACCCTACGCGGAATTCTGCTTGAACGGCTGGGCAAAGTGGAAGAGTCGAATGAGGATCTCAGCGTAGCGAAACTGATGGTGGAGCAGGGTTCAACTGTCTTGAAAGCGACTCAGCCTGATTGGGCGGTTCACCTGCGCGACGTACTGACTTGGCGGCATCCGGTCGTTGGTCACAAGCTGCTGAGCACCGATAAACACGCGCGGCTGATCGCGGTTCAGTTGGGCAATGATTTTACGGCGACCGCGAATATCGATGTCTTAAATGGCATGGAGGAAGTGTCGCGCGAGGCTCGCGCAGCGCATTCCAGTTTAGTGTCGCCTGATTTACAGATTCAGATTAGCGGCTCTGCGGCATTTGGTGCTGATATGTTGCGAGCGGCAGCGAGCGTGGTGAAGAAGACTGAGATCGTAACCATCTTGCTCGTGCTTATTATTCTCGCGCTGGTCTATCGCGGGCCATTTCTTATCGCAATACCTCTCACTAGTATCGCACTCAGCTTGTTGGTTGCGACCGCAGTCATTGCCTTGCTGGCGCGCGATCCGTCGAACCCAGCTAGCAGTGGAATCGGAGTGTTCACGACTACGCGAATCTTCGTTGTCGTGTTGTTGTTCGGCGCAGGCACCGATTTCTGTTTATTCTTCTTAGCTCGAAACAAGGAGCTGTTACAAAGCCGTATCATACGAACGCGCAGGCAATTGCATCAAATCGTCGCGCGGGGTTGGCGCAGCACACACAATGCGCTTGTTACCAGCGCGCTGACAACGATCGTCGGCTTGGCACTGATGTGGTTTTCGGACTTTGAAAAGTTTCAGTACAACGGACCGATCATTGCAATTTCGCTCGCGATCACGATGGTGGTTTGCTTGACCTTCACGCCCGCCTTACTCAGCGGCCTTGGACGATTGGCTTTTTGGCCGATGTTGAAATCTAATGCGAAGATATCGGATCAAAGTATGTTGGCTGCGGGAGATTGGAGTTGGCTGTGGGAGCGCATTGCAACTTTGGTTGTCAATCGACCACGAGCGTTTTTGGTCGGAGCGATCGTTTTGTTAGCTGTACCAGCCACGTACGGTTTTTTCTGT
>JBGSJB010000554.1:0-5491 GCA_041742175.1 Pirellulaceae bacterium | reverse complement strand
GTGATTCAGCAGACTTACGAGTTTCTGCAGAAGCGTGAAGAGGATCCGATCGAGTTGACGTTGGAGGAGATTCGCGACGCGTTGGGATTGCAGATATCGCCGGAAGCGATCGGCAGTGCGTTGCAGACGCTGTCACGCACTGATGTGATTGATCGCTTGGAATCGGGTGCGGGGCTGGCGAGTTTGAGGATCGATAGCAACTTGCCGACTTTGGTAGAGATGTTGCCGAAGGAAGCCAAGGTGCGGCGCAAGGTGCTGCGAGTGGTTGAGCGGATCATTGGCGATCGTCGTGGCGAAACGGTTTTCATTCATCCACGAACGTTGCTTCAAGCTTGCGAGATGGAGCGCGACGCGCTCAATCGCACTTTGCGAGAACTGTGCAAGATCGCTGAGTTCGACTACGTGCCGCCGTTTCGTGGTCGCGCGGTTCACTTTACTCGCCGCGACGTTCCGTTTGCGGATCTCGGAATTGATTTCGAGAATTTGCGGCGGCGCAAAGAAGCGGAGTACGATCGGCTGAATCAGGTGGTTCACTATGCGCAGGCGCCGCTTTGTCGTCAGACGACGATCTTGCGTTACTTCGGCGATACGGAAGCTGAGAATTGCGGGCAATGCGATCGCTGTTGCGGCCAGCCTGGTTGGCCAAAATTCGTGGTTAAGATTCATCCACCGGTGCGTGAACAAGTCGCTGCATCGAATTCGTAGATTGCGCAGGCCTCTGTACAAGCCGCTGCACCGGAGACTCAGGTCGCTGAGAAAGAGTTGTTGGCCGTTGCAGTTCCGCAAGCGTTGCAGACTGCATTCTTGCTGCGGTTAATTGATGCAATCGAACGTATTCATGGCCGGTTAGGAAAGATTTTGATTTCGCAGTATTTGAGCGGTTCGCAGAATGCTAAGATCCAGAAATTGCGGCTGCATCGTTTGAGCGGCTTTGGGATGCTGGAGGGATCGAAGCAAGCGGACGTGATGGAGTTGTTGGATTTGTTGCTGGCCAACGGGCTGCTGAAACAACAGGAAGTGAACCGCAATCGACCAACTGTCGCGGTCGCGCCTGAGTTGGAGGATCCAAAACAGCGAAGGGCTCTCGTGGCAGGTGTGCAGTTTCCGCCTAAGCTTTTAGCCAAGTTCGGTTCGGTGATTTTGAAGCAGGGTTCGGTGGAGAAGCCGGTTGCTCCCGCAACGGTTCCAACTGCTCAGGGTATGCAGTTAGATGCTAAGCTCCCTCGTGCGATCGATCACTTATTGGACTTTTCGGAAGTCCCGAAGTCGAACACTGCGACGGATGCTGTTGGTCGGAAGGACGATGCCAAGGTAAATCAACTCGACGCTTCGAAACAACCGCCAGCGCGCCCGGCTGCTCAATTGCCCGAACTGCCACCTGTGCAACGGCCCGAGCTACAGGCTGAGCAGCAGTCGGAGAAGCCACCAATTCAATCGCCGGAGGTTGTCGAGGACTGGACCTGGTCCGTAAAGTTGTTTACGTCTGGTAACGACTGGAATTCTGTGATGGCGATTCGGCGGATGACGGATATTGAATTGGCGGGGAGTTTGATCAGTGCACTGCAGCAGGGCGAGCGGATCGATCGCGGCTGGCTGGCAGCTCCGGATGGCGGAAGCGATCGGACGGTAGGTCAGCAACGAGTGCACCGCGAATTACAGCGTCGCTCTGCGGCTGGTGTTCGCTGAACCGTTCGGTTGGAACTCGCTGGATCGTTGGCGGAATAGGCCACGCCTGCTCACGAAAGTTGTAAAGTCGGGTAAAATGAAAAGTTCGCGGCTCCGATTTCCAGCCGCGCAATCTAACTGAGAGAAAGTTAAGGAATGGAAAAGCCCGAGCGGCCAACCACTGGCAAAACGAACGAAAAGCAACCAAGACGTACACAGGGTTGGTTGCTCTTAGTGATCATTCTGATGGCTTTCTTGCTGTTGAATTCATTGTGGGCTTCGCTTGCCTATGACGAGATTGATCACAGCTTTTTCCTTGGCCAGTTGGAGAAGAACAATATCCAGTTGCTGGAAATTAGCGGCACTGAAGCGGTAGGAACGTTCCGGATTCCGCCGGACAAGCCGCTGAAACTGAACGCTTCCGGCGAACCGATTCCAAACAAGACCGCCGATGGCCAGCCCGCCAAGTTGAGCAAGAAGTTTCGCGTTGTTTTGGATCCAGATGGTTCCGAGGAGCAAATTAGGGCAGCGGAGTTGGAGAGTCGGAAGTCCGAGAAGCCGCTGCAAGTGCGCTACATCAGTTCTGCTTCGGCGCAGAATATGATGCTCTTCTTGTTGATTGGATTGCCCATCGTTGTGCTGGTGATCGCTTGGTTTATGTTCCGCCGTACCCGTGATCAGATCATGGGTGGTGGTGGATTCTTGTCGAGTTTTAGTAGGTCGACAGCAAAGCGCTATGAACCTAACGATCAGCAGACCACGTTCGCGGATGTCGCTGGACTTGAGGGCGTGAAGGCAGACTTGCAGGAGATTGTCGAGTTTTTGAAGAGTCCCGAGAAGTTTCGTCGACTTGGCGGTCGCATTCCGAAGGGCGTGTTGCTGAACGGACCGCCAGGAACAGGTAAGACACTGCTTGCGAGAGCTGTGGCGGGCGAAGCGGGTGTGCCGTTCTATTCAGTCAACGGTTCCGAATTTATTCAGATGTTTGTCGGTGTGGGTGCGAGCCGTGTGCGCGATCTTTTCCAAACAGCTAAAGATAATGCGCCGGCGATTATTTTCGTCGACGAAATCGACGCTGTTGGTCGTCAGCGTGGCGCGGGGCTCGGTGGTGGTCACGATGAACGCGAGCAGACGTTGAATCAAATTTTGAGTGAGATGGACGGCTTCACGGGAGTTGATTCGGTCATTGTGGTGGCGGCAACGAATCGGCCGGATGTGCTCGATCCAGCTTTGCTTCGGCCGGGTCGATTTGATCGACACATTACTGTCGGACGCCCAACTTACAAAGGTCGGCTGGAGATTTTCAAAGTTCACACGCGCGATGTTCCTTTGGACAACGATGTCGACCTGCGCAGGTTGGCGGCCGTGACGATCGGCTTAACGGGTGCGGACATTCGCAACGTGGTGAACGAAGCGGCGCTTTGGGCTGCGCGGAATGATAAGACTCGCGTGACGATGGTCGACTTCGATTACGCGCGTGATAAAGTGCTGATGGGTGCTAAGCGCGAAGAGGTTCTTAAGCAAGACGAGAAAGAGAAAACTGCCTATCACGAAGCCGGGCACACTTTGGCCGCTTGGCTGCTAAAGGGAGCTCAGCGAGTGCACAAAGTCACGATCGTTCCGCGCGGGCGATCTTTGGGTAGCACGCACATCGTTCCTTCGGAAGATCGTGTGAGCACGAGTGAAAGTGAGTTGCGGGACTCGCTGGTGGTGCTGTTGTCTGGCCGCGCGGCTGAGAAGATTGTTTACGACGAGATTACTGTCGGAGCGGAGAATGATCTCGAACGAGCGACCGGGACAGCGCGACGCATGGTAACTCACTGGGGAATGAGCCCAAGGTTGGGACCGGTTAGTTACAAGTCTTCAGAAGATGATCCGTTCCTAGGACGAGAGATGCACCAGTCGCGTCCCTTTAGTGAACACACGCAAGAGACGATTGATGACGAGGTTTCGGTGATCTTGAATGAGGCTAGCGCCCGCGCGATGGAGTTGCTTAGTGAGCAACGCGAGAAGCTGGACTTGATTAAGGAAGCGCTCATTGATCGCGAGGAATTGACTGAGAAAGAGATCGAAGAGTTGATCGGAGTTTCAGTGCACGGTCCCTCCTCCGAAGCTTTTGATGTTCCAGCTGAGACGATAGCGCCAACTTGAGTGGAATTGCGGTCGATGTATGCCGAAGAAAAAGTCGCAAAGCAAGATCCGCACAGAGTTCCGGAAAAACCATCAAGGGCGTAAGCGAGCCACCGATTTAACTCGCAAGTATGAGCAGGATCAGCTCGGTGATATGAGTTCGCATGAACGCGTTAGCGGAAAGGGCGAGTTGACGAGACATCGGACGGTGGTTGGACAAGTTTCAGCCTCGGGCAGCGACGGACTTGGTGTTGAGCTGCAGTTTGATGACCCGTCGATTATCACCGGGAGGGTTCTTCGGGTTCACGGTTTGAATTGCATTGTGCGGGCTGATGATGGGACTCAGCATAGCTGTGCTGTGCGTGGTTTGCTCAAGTCACTCGCGACGGAACAACGGCATGTGATTGCTGCGGGTGATCGTGTTTACTTCCGAGCGGAAGGAACCAGCCAAGGAATCATTCTGGCGGTTCAAGAGCGGCACGGGGTTTTGAGTCGCACAAGCAAAGGCAAGCGGCATATCATCGTTGCCAACGTGGATCTACTGTTGATCATTGCCAGCGCTGCGCAGCCTGATCTGAAACCTCATTTGGTCGATCGATTTTTGGTGACGGCTGAGCAAGCGAATCTAGAGCCGGTGATCATCATTAACAAAGTCGACTTGATCGATCCTGTCGAGTTGCAACCGGTCATTGGTGTTTATGCGCAGATGGGGTATCGAACTTTGATGGTCAGTGCAACGCGGGGCTGGGGCGTTGAGACTTTGCAGCAGTTGGTGCGCGGTCGGCAAAGTGTGGTGACTGGGCAAAGCGGCGTTGGCAAGAGTTCGTTGCTGAACGCAATTCAATCGGGACTGGCGTTGCGCGTGCAGCAGGTCAGTCGGGAGAATATGAAGGGCAAGCACACCACAACGACGGCCGAGTTAATTCCGTTGGCAGAGGGCGGATACTTAGTCGATACGCCGGGGATTCGGCAGCTTGAATTATGGGATGTGTCAGCGGCAGAGGTGAGTGGATTGTTTCGCGACATTCGGCCTTACGTTAGCCATTGTCGTTTTCCTGATTGCACGCATATACATGAAGTCGACTGTGCCGTGCTGGAAGCGGTTGCAGATGGTCGGATCGATCCACGTCGCTACAACAGTTATGTGCATTTGATCGAGGATCCTGGTGCTTCGTTTTAATGGCATCTCGGCGGGCCAATTTGAGATAACTCAGCCGATGCGACGCACTGTGGTCTGCGTGCTTTGGTTACTTCGAGCCTTTGGCGAGTCGTCTGTCGGCCTTTGATGAGTGACTTCGGTCGCACTGGCAGAGCCCAGTGGCACACTAAGCACGTCGCTACAACAGCTATGTGCATCTGATCGAGGATCCTGGTGCTTCGTTTTAATGGCATCTCGGCGGGCCAATTTGAGATAACTCAGCCGATGCGACGCACTGTGGTTTGCGTGCTTTGGTTACTTCGAGCCGTTGGCAAATCGTCAGTCGGCCTTTGATGAGTGACTTCGTTCTCACTGGCGGAGCCCAGTGGCACACGGATAAAGTTCCGGTGGTAGCTTTTGTACGGTTTGTAAGGTCTTTCGTGTGGCTGAAATGCACTTGAAGAGATGTGCTTTCTGAAATCCGGCTGTTCAGCACAACCTACACTTCAACTTAGGAGCCAGATTTGCGATTTCTTTTCGCGGATGGCGCATGAGTTA
>JBGSJB010000553.1:0-9005 GCA_041742175.1 Pirellulaceae bacterium | reverse complement strand
CAAACTCGGCAACTGTTCGAGTTGATGAATGATTCGTTGCCCGGCTTCGTAACTGAGATGCCGCAAGCGGCCGAAGTACAGCGCGAGCATACTTAGAACCACTAATTGCGACGTGAACGCTTTGGTCGACGCAACTCCGATCTCTGGACCGGCGTGCAAGTAGATGCCACCGTCGGCTTCTTGCGCAATGCTGCTGCCGATCACGTTACAAATCGCGAGCGTATGATGCCCTTTGCGTTTCATCTCGCGGAGCGCTGCCAGCGTGTCGGCCGTCTCACCGCTTTGCGTCATACCAAAGATGATCGTATCGTGTTCGACGGGCGGATTGCGATAACGCAATTCGCTGGCGTACTCCACTTCAACGGGAATGCGTGCGAGTTCTTCCAGCAGGTATTCGCCTACCAGAGCAGAATGCCAACTGGTTCCGCAACCGGTTAAGATGATGCGCTGTATGCCGCGCAGTTGCTGTGGCGTGAGGTTTAATCCACCGAACTTTGCAGTTGCATTGTCCTTATCCAAGCGACCTCGCAGCGCGTTCTTAATTGACTGTGGTTGCTCGTAGATTTCTTTCAGCATGTAGTGCGCGTAGCCATCGAGAGCAACGTCTAGCGACTGCGAAGAAAGTGATTGAATGTCGGGTCTAACCCGACCCTGATCGCGATGCACGACTTGAATGCTGTCAGGACGCAAAATTGCGATTTGATGGTCGGCTAAGTAGATGATGCGTTCGGTAAAGCCGACCAACGGTGACGTATCGCTAGCGAGGAACTGTTCATTTTTGCCAACGCCGATTACTAATGGACTCCCGCAACGAGCCGCTATAAGAAGATCGGGTTGGTCGCGGAACATGATGGCCAACCCATAAGTGCCGCGTAGCATGGATAGTGTCTGTTGCACCGCGTCGACGTACCGCTGCACGCCGGCAGGAGCGACGCCTGATTCGGGAACTCTTTTTAGGCACTCAGCGATCAAGTGTGCGATCACTTCGCTGTCCGTTTGAGAGACGAAGCGATAGCCTTTCGCTATCAAAGTTTGCTTCAGCGAGTCGTAATTTTCGATCACGCCGTTATGAGCGATCGTAACGATTCCGTTTCCGCCAGAATGCGGATGTGCGTTCTCTTCGGTCGCAGGTCCATGCGTGGCCCAGCGTGTATGTCCGATGCCCAACGATCCGATCATCGAGCGCTGCGCCATTGCAGACTCGAGCAATTCGACTCGGCCAGCCACTTTCGTTACGCGGAAACCATCATTCTCGCGCAGCGTCGCGATGCCCGCGCTGTCATAACCGCGGTATTCTAGACGCCGCAGACCGCCGAGAAGATAAGGACAAGCGTCTTTGGTACCAACGTATCCGACGATTCCACACATACCGAGTCCCCTATTTTTCAATCCGCAAAACGTCAGCCTAAGACTTGAGACGAGGATTGCGGTGCGTGGTCTGTCGAAACACGAAGTTTACAAACTGCTCAAATGCTAAAATCCTAAAATCGGGTACGTTCACAGCCTCAGCAACAACTCTCTTCGAGCATGCTGACGAATGCGCTGTCTTGAGCAAAGCAGCCTTTTCGCCAGCAAACACGCGGACCGTGGATGACAGGCGGTTGAACAGTAGTACCGAAACTTAATTAAACATATGTTCTAATTCAATACAGCGAAGCAATTTTCCAGCGTTACCATGTCACTTTTCATCAACAAATTACCCGCTTGATGCATAAAAGCAACAATAGCATTGGGAACTTTTAAGTCCAATCCCAACCCGTTCGAAAGCGCTCTGTCCGATGGTCGAGATCAACATAGATGGCATTGTAGGTCCGACGCATCATTTCGGTGGCTTGGGCGTTGGCAACATTGCATCGCTCGAACATCAGCAGCAACGATCGCGTCCGCGACAAGCTGCACTTGAAGGATTGCAGAAGGCCTGGTTGGTCGCCTCTATGGGGGTTCCACAGTATGTTTTTCTTCCGCCCGTGCGACCAAGATTAGAATGGCTCAGGCAACTCGGCTTCCACGGAGCTCTTGAGTCGCAGTTGACTGAGTCACGTGTGAGCGCTCCGCGCGTTTTATCCACCGCCTTTAGCAGCGCTTTCATGTGGGTGGCGAATGCAGCGACGATTACGGCTGCGTGCGATTCCACTGACGGTCAACTGCACTGTACGCCAGCAAATCTCATCAGTAGCTGGCATCGAGCGAGCGAAGCTCAAGAGCGCGCGCCGCAATTCGAATCGCTATTAGCAAAAATCGCCTCGAAACGAATTCACTTGCCGTTGCCGTCGATCATGCCACTGCGCGATGAAGGCGCTGCTAACCACATGCGACTCTGCGACGCTTCGGGTCGCTATGGATTCAATCTATTTGTTTACGGTGTGGATGAAGACGTGCTCGCCGGTACACAGCCCGGTCGTTTCGTTGCGAGGCATACTAAAGCGGCTTCGCAAGCGATCGCGCGTCGACATCGCTTACAGCCTGACTGTACTTTTTTTATTCAGCAGCATCCGCGAGCGATCGACGCTGGCGCATTTCATAACGATGTTGTGGCGACAAGTTGCGATCATATGCTGTTGCATCATGAGTTTGCGTTCGTGGACGCCGCCAGCGAACTAAGGCGATTGGAATCCGCTTTCGAACGCACTTGCAAAATGCCGCTGCTGCGTATCCAAGTGAACGAAACGGAACTGCCGCTCGCCGATGCGGTTCGCAGCTACTTCTTCAATAGCCAAATCGTGAAGCCAAATCGCGACGGAATTGAACCTTCAAATGCTCGGTACGTTCTGATTTGTCCGCATCATTGCCAACAAGTGCAAACCGCTGCCAAGTTGATCGAGCGGTTGCTGGCCAATGACGACATTCCGATTGATGAGGTACGCTTTGTACAGCTTTCGGAGAGCATGGCGAATGGCGGTGGACCTGCCTGTTTGCGATTGCGTATGATGCTCGAAGAAAGCGACATGAGCTTACTGAACTCGAAGATGCAGCTCACTGAACCGTTGTTTGAGCGATTAAGTGCTGCTGTTGACAGGTACTATCCAGCGGTGCTCTCGGCAGACGATTTTTGCAATCCGATGTTTGTCGCAGAGCTCGGGCACATCGAGCGGGAAATGCAGCTTGCGATGGAGTGATTAGACCTTTGCCGGATTCGGTGCGAGACCGCGTTCGAGGTCTGCTTACTCAAGGTTTGGCAGTTCGTTCAAGTCGAGTCGATAAAGCACTTGATTGTAATCGTGCCGTGGAGTGGCTTCGCTGTTGCCTGAGAACTCCTTCGTAAAGGTAGATTCAAACAGCACGACCGACGAATCGGACTCGGTGAACTCCGGATGCAATTGCGGGTTATAGAACGTGTAGTTGGAATGTGTGACGATCTGTGTAGCATCGATCCAGGGACCTGTCGGTTGATCCGCTTCGGCGTACCAAAGCTCCCCGAGATGCGATGTGCGACCATCCATTTGAGTAAACACGGTGATCCATTTTTTGCGGTAAGAATTCCAAGCGATCGCGCCGCGGTGGGGCTTGATGGACTGAAGTTCTTGTTGTGCTTTGTGGGTGCGCTTGACCGGCACGGTCGCTTGTGGGGTCAGTGACTGCCAAGCGGTTGGATCGGACCACGATTCGAAATTGGCTGCGCATTTTAGTGACGGAAACGGATCGCCGAAGAGCAGCCATTCATTGCCCGCTTCATCGCTCCACTTTACCGGATGCCCCAGCGGACATTGCACGAGGGTTGTCGAAGCGTCCGCCTTACGCCACACAACACGCGTACACTCGAAAGCCTTTGTCGATTCGTTCCAGGTACACAGCCCGGCTTCGTACGTTTCAAGTGGCGGTTTAATTTTGGCGTACGAGGCGACTAAACGATACTTGCCAGAACTGTCAGGCAAGCTCGCGAAACCGCCAAGCCAAGTTGGACCTTCGCCTGGCATCTGAGCTATGTTGCGAGGCTTGTTGTCGCTGTTTGTAAAATAATCAAACTGTAACCGAACGGGAGGTTCAAAACTCTTCAAAGCTTTCAACTCAGTCGTAGCCCCCGACATGTGAAACAGGCCGAGCGGATAACCGGGCAGCTTCGTATCGCCCCAACTCCAAAACAACTTACCGTCGTGCACTGCATTTTGAACGCTATCGCAGCCCAGCACCCCTGACTCGCGCCAGTCGGTTTCAAAGCCGAGCTTTTGACTTTCCGCAAACAGACCGCCACCGGTCAGCCGTCCCAAGCGCTTCGCGGGAAGCTCTCGCTGGACACGAACAAAAAAAGTTGCGCCGCGCTGCGGCGTTAACTTCACACCTGCGAAGCCGAAGCCATCTTTGGGGACATGATAACCATGGCCAACAACTTCGAACCACGTTTCAACATTCATCAACTCGGGCAGATCAAAAGCGATGACTCCCGCATTGTCAGACACAAAACGGACTTGGTGCGTCGTCCGCAACTCAACCAGCGGTACCGGCCAACCGTTGCTTTCGTCCACAACTTTGATGCAACATGAATCCGCTGCGCTTAGCACCGTAGCGTTGATAGCACCGAACAGAAGACTCATCGCAAGCCAGTCGATTCGCATGGGGACTTCCGTTTCAGTCGTGGTGAGCCTACGTGTTTTGATTGATTAGTGTTCGGTTTTGATTGTAAGTGGTGCAATTGAACAAGTCGATCTTGCGTCAATTTGACGGGCGTCATTCGGACTCGAGTTCACTCGGTACCATTTGAGGCGAACAAAGGCTTCGCAATCCACGTTATCTACTGGTTTGCGGCAGAGACATCGCATTTGGTGGTGCACGCAAATTTGGCTAAGTTTCGACGCGAATCTCGTGAAGCAATTAACACAACGCTAACACTGCCTTTACCAAATCTTAACTAGAAGCTGCAAAGATCTTGTCATAAGTTGTCGGCTAGCATGCCGATTAAAGGCGGTTTAAATCACTCAAAGTTGAAGAGAAGTTTAATGTTGGTGAAGAAACAAGTTCGTGTTTCTGGTTTTACGCTAGTCGAATTGCTGGTTGTTATTGCCATTATTGGAATCCTGGTTGGCTTGCTCTTGCCTGCTGTTCAAGCGGCCCGGGAAGCGGCTCGACGCATGAGTTGCAGCAACAATATGAAGCAACTTGGTTTAGCGATGCACAACTATCACGACACGCATCGTGTCTTTCCGAATGGTTTTGGAGTCAACCAAGAGTTCTGGAGCGCACTGATTCTGCCACAGTTGGAGCAGACAAACTTGCATGCGACTCTGAATTGGACCAACTCTTCGTTGCTTGGGTATGGCACCGACTGGACCAGCTACAACTCGCCAAACAAAGTGGCTTGCGAGACGGTCGTGCCCGTTTTCCGTTGTCCCAGCATGGCTCAAGGTGAACACCTCGACTACAACTCGATTAGCAGGCGCGTGCCGGTCAGCTACCGCGGAGTTGCGGGTGCTATAAGGTGGCGTCTGACGACGCGAGTACTCGTCCCGCTGGTTACAACACGGCTGCTTTCACCTCCTTGGAGCAACCTGATCTAGACGGAGTCCTTTTCGGCGCCAGTAGAATTGGCTTTCGCGACATTATCGATGGTACCTCCAACACGCTAATGATCGGCGAGTCGTACACCGAATGCGACTTCGTCAAAGACAATCAAGGCATGGACTACTTTGCATTCTTCAGTCCACAGATGGGCAATTGGCGACCAGGCGTAAAGACCGGAACCGAACACAGCGAGGGTATCGGGTCTGCGGTTGTGCCGATTAACTCTCGATTGAATCCAACGGTGCACGGAGTTCTGATGGAGATGAGTTTCGGAAGCTACCACGTTGGCGGCGCGACGTTCTCACTCGCTGATGGATCGGTTCGCTTCATGGCTCAGACCATGGACTTGGCAACCTACCAAGCGATGGCGACTCGAGCGGGCGGTGAAGTTTTTAGCTCGAACGAGTAATCATGGCTACGAACATCAAACCGAATTTAGCAACGTCCTTTTGTGTGGAAGAGTTGATGAGATTTTCAGTTAAGCTGGCCGCGTTGATTAGTGCATCGTGTTTGTTTGTAACCGGCTGCGGTCCGCAGGGTGCAGATTACAGTATGGTGGATCTAGTCAATGTCGGCGGCAACGTGACGCTTGATGACAAACCGCTCGCCAACGCGGTCGTAACTTTCGAAGACCCGACCGACGATACGTTCTCGTATGGTCTGACAGATGCAAATGGTAACTACCAATTGCAGTTCGATTCCGACATGTCGGGCGTCAAGGTTGGTAAAAAGGTAGTGCGCATCAGCACAACCAAGAAGATTCTCGGGCTAAATAGTAAGCCGGGGCAAGAGCAAGACACGGGCGAAGCCGGCGAACCCAAGAAGACCGGCGAATTGGTGCCAGCGAAGTACAACAAGCAGTCTGAATTGAATGCTGATGTAACCAAAAGCACCACGAAGTTCGATTTCAAGTTGTCGAGCGCCAAGTGACTTGAGCGCCGATTGACGCTGAATTACTAACAGAAAGCGCAAGCGAGTGTTTTCTCACCAGAGTAGCCCGCTCAATATCGAGCGGGCCGCTCGCTGGCGCTTCGCGTTGGTGTCGGATTCATATCGTATGCGCGAAGCGACGACAATTGCGTTAGCCAGCAGGCCTCTTCTCGACCCTTTTCTTTGCTCATCCAATGAGCGCCTAGGGTTTTCTATCGAGGCATTAAGCAAACCTTCATAGCACGCTGCTTGCATTGAATGGGAATCCAGTTAACCTCCAGCATTCCGCGCATCTGGTCAGTCGTATGCAAATAGGACCCTCTCTCATGAATCTACTTCTTACTCAATCTTCCACTCGCATCGGTTGCTTCGCCCAGATCTATCTAGCTGTGGTCGCTTTGATGTCCAGCCACGTGATCGCGCAAGATAACGCGCCGGCAGACGTCTCATCGATCAAAGTGGTCAGCTTCAACATTCGTTACGGCACAGCCGCAGATGGCGACAATCACTGGGACAAGCGACGTGAATTTCTCATCGAAACGATCAAGACCATGAAACCCGACTTGCTTGGTACACAAGAAACGCTGGGGTTCCAACGCGATTATCTCGCATCAAATCTGCCGGATTACAATCACCTCGGCGTTGGTCGCGACGATGGCAAAGAAGCCGGCGAAATGATGGCTCTCTACTATCTTCGCGAGAGATTCGAAAAGATCGATGGCGGTCACTTTTGGTTGAGCGAGACGCCGGAAGTTGTCGGCAGTAAAAGCTGGGATAGTTCGCTACCTCGCATAGTAACTTGGGTGAAACTGAATGATCGAAAGCAACCTGATGCACCGAAGATTCTCTTTATGAACACGCACTTCGATCACATGGGCAAAACAGCTCGCCTCGAGTCCGCAAGGCTTATTCGTCGCAAACTAATCGAACTCGGCGAGGACTGCCGACTCATCGTCACCGGCGATTTCAACGCTGACAAACAATCGCCACCCTACGACGCCCTTTTCGCTGAAGCCGAAAACCAACCTTCGCCCGTCATCGACACTTACCGCGCAACCCACCCCAACCGCACGACCGACGAAGGCACTTTTTCGGGCTTCAAGTCGGGCACAACCAAGGGCGCTCGTATCGACTGGATCGGTGTTTCGTCGGATTGGAAAATTGACTCAGCGGAAATTGATCGTACCGCACGCGATGGACGCACTCCCTCAGATCACTATCCAGTCACTGCGACACTTAAGTTTTAAGCGAGTACTCGCTCCATAACTGATCGCAAGTCAACGGTCATTTGCGAGGCTTCGAAGCACTCTTCGCAGCCTTAGCTTTGGCCGTCGCAGCTCGGTTGGCGTTGTTGATCTCTTTGCGAGCTCCTTCGATCGAGCGACGGCGATTTGGGTTGTCTGCCTGTCCAGTCAACTCATAGAGAAAACGACTTGCAAGCGTATCGCGAGGTTTACCCCACTTCATCCGTTGCAACGGCAAGGAAAGCGAAAGTTCGTCCTCCGCACGCGTCACGCCAACGTAGCACAATCGACGCTCTTCCTCGACGTCGTCCACGTCTTCCGTGATCGACCGTCGATGCGGCAGGATGCCCTCTTCCATACCAACCATGTAGACCAACGGGAACTCAAGCCCCTTCGCGCTGTGATAAGTCATCAGCGCGACCGCGTTGTACTGTCGTTCTTTGTCCTTGGAACTGCTGAATTCCTTGCCTGACAAAGCCACGTTGTCGAGAAAACCGGCCAGCGTCGGATCTCGCGCATCGTCCTCATATTCAGCTATCGCGTTTACAACTTCTTCGACGGACGATTGACGCTGCTGAATCTCTTCTGGCGTTGGATAAGTTCGAGCGATGACATCCAAGTAATCCAAGTCGACGATCAAACTTCTGACAACGTCGACCAACGCGTCACCATGCGTCAAGCGCGCCGAGAGGCGTTCTACCAACGACTGAAGCACTCCCAATCCTCGCTTGGTCGGTTCCGGAAATTTGCTCACCAGCGAACCATCTTGCATCGCATCCCACACGCTTCGGCCCTGCGAAACCGCGCCGTGCAGCAACTGCTCAACCGACTTCGCTCCAATGCCGCGTGGCGGAGTATTGATGATCCTCAGCAGCGATACTTCATCTTTCGGATTATCCAAAATCTTTAAATAACCCAGCAGATCGCGGACTTCTTTGCGGTCAAAAAACGACTGGCTGCCCGTCAGCGTATAGGGCACTTTCGCTCGCCGCAGTTCTGTCTCAAACACGCGCGGTTGCTCGTTAGTGCGAAACAAGATCGCAATATCTTTCGCTTCATAAACTTTGCGTTCAAGAATCCGCTGGATCTCGTCAGTAATTCCCCGAGCCTCTTCAACGTCGTTCTTAAACTGCAAAATACGCGGCGGCTTTCCCGCTGCGCGAGCGGCTCGCAGCACTTTGTCATGCCGCGTTTTGTTGAATGCAATCAGCCGATTCGCGGCTTCCAGAATCGCAGCCGTACTGCGATAGTTCGATTCCAGCCGCACCTCATTCGCGTCAGGCCAATCGCGTTTGAAGTTCAAAATGTGCTGCACTTCCGCGCCACGCCAACCATAAA
>JBGSJB010000552.1:0-3016 GCA_041742175.1 Pirellulaceae bacterium | reverse complement strand
AGAATGGCCATAAACCCTGCCCACAATAGCCGTTTAGCGTTCGGGGCAACTGCGTCTGAATCTGATTGCATCTGGCAACTCCAGGACTGTTAATTGTAGGCAAATTGTGGGCGGAATGAGCCAAACAATATAACTGGCCGTGCTTACAAAGCAATCTGTCAGATGGTCGAAAGTTCACCATACGCCCCACTTCGCGGGATCTTTCTTAGCCCTGACGAACAATCAGGACCGCCCTTGCCTGTTCGGGCTGCGCGTTCGCGTGCCACTGAAAGTTGCCAATTTTCTAGCAACTTCGATGCAACGGTTGTTCACGTCACTGTAGGTCGCGTGGGTTCGAACTCCGGGGGCCACTCGGAACACTCTCTCCAAACATTGCAGGCACTACATTCGTTAGAATCGTTCGTTGGCGCGGGCACCAATCTTTGTTTGCGTCATTTCGATCCATTTGGTCGGCGCTCGCTACGCAATTGACATAGATTTTAAAGTGTCGTAATTCCGCATCCACAGCCAAATCTATGCCGTATGCAAACAACTGTAATCAGCGATCGAACCGAGTGGCTTAGTTGGCGCGCAGGTTGGAATGCGCTAAGCCATAAGAACCCAATGCTGAGCATGGATTGGTTGGTTGCTTGGTGGAATCAGTTCGGTGTTGGTCATCAATTGCACATTGTCGCAGTCGTCGAAGGCGAACAGTTGCTCGGTGCACTGCCTTGTTATCTACACGAAACGCGACTCGGCAAGCAGCTTCGTTTCCTCGGCAGTGGTTCCGCTTGCAGCGACTATATGGGTCCGCTGATCGATGATCGCCGCGAAGACCAAACTTACGCGGCACTCAGCAGTTACCTATGCGGATTCGGCCACATCGAATCGCTTCACTTTGAAGGAGTTGCTCGAAGTGATCGATGGCTTAGCCACTTGGAAACCGCGGCGACGGTAGCTAACTATTCGATGCGCCGCCAAGAGATGGTCAACTCCTGGTCACTTGACGTGCCTAGTAGTTGGTCGGAGTATCTTGATAGCCAACGTGGTCATGGAGTCTTTCGCAAAGCCAAGAAGTGCGTCGCAAGAATCAATTCGCAAGAGCTGTGCATTCGCCAAGTTCAAGAAACATCCGACTTCGATGTCGCCATGCAGCATCTTGTTCGACTTCATCAGGCCAGACGAAAAAGCGTTGGTGACAGTGGGTGCTTCGCGGACCCCCGCTTTGATCTGTTTCTGCGTGAAGCGATTCCAGCGATGATGGCTCAAGGCACCGCTGCCTTTACAGTTTGTGAAAGAGACCAACAAGTCATCGGCATCCAGCTCCTACTCCTCGGCAGCGATACTCTGTTCATGTATCAATCAGGGGTCGATCCCGACTATTTGTCTTGGGAACCTGGTCACGCAATCGTCACCGGCAGCTTGCTCTTTGCGATTTCGCGAGGCTTCCGTGCGTATGACTTTCTACGCGGTGATGAACCGTACAAAGCATTTTGGGGAGCTAAACCGCAGCCGCTGCAACGCGTCATTCTCGCGCCGCCGACCTTAAAAGCGCAAACGATTGAAGCGGTGCAGCGAAATCTAACGTGGTTGCGTTCGTGCTATCACGATCTCAGCGGCTCCGGCGCAGCGAAGTCCTAAGGCCGCTTCCTACTTGAACCATGGCATGCGACGCATTGGCTTGACGCCACGCAATGTTGGGCAAGGCGAGTGCGTTGATGCGATCAAGTTCGAGGCAATCCGCTGCGGGCGATTGGCTAAGAGGTTGATTGGTCGCCAGCCAGATTGAGCACTTACCCGAATAGGCTGAAGACTGCTAAACTGAAGCGAATTGAGCGAGTATTGTTCGCATCTTTTTTCTTTGCAAAATTCCGCCACTGGATCACTTCGGGTACCTTATGGATCGTTCGCAGATTGACATTTACGCCGCTGGTGGATCGAAACTTATCGAGGCTTACCAAGGTCTCACTTGCGAGCAATTGTTCGCTCTTCCAGTTCCTGGAACGTGGTCGCTTCATCAAATCGCAATCCACATGATGGAAAGCGATCTGATCGGTACGGATAGAATGAAGCGTATCGCAGCGATGGATAAACCGCTGTTGATTGGTTACGACGAAAGCGCGTTTGCGATATTGCCAGGCGTCGAGAAAATTGACACCATGGCTGCTTGCCGGCTGTTTGATCAAAATCGCCAAATGACTGCCACCATCTTGCGAGCACTACCGGATTCCAGCTTTGATCGTTGGGGGATTCACAACGAGATCGGGCGAGTCACATTGGGTGAGATGGTCGAAAAATATATCCACCACTTGGACGGTCATCTTGAGCACGTCGCAAAGAAGCGCACGATGGTAGCAGCAATTTAGTTAGCTATCAGGAACTGTTCATTTCAAGGATTGGATCAAATGGCGCAGCCGAAGAACGGAGTTCGACATCACACCAAGATGAAATTGCGGCGGCGAGGAAAAGTGGGATCGGCGCCGGGAACAGTTACCGCCGATCCCAACGCTCAAGCGACAAAGATTCGCGTGCTGTGCTACAGCCCAAATGCGATTCATGAACAAGCGATTAACTCGGTTAATGACCTCCGCGGGATGCTCAATAAGTGGCCCCGAATCTGGATCGATGTATCAGGTCTTGGAACCGCGGCGGTGATCCTGCAATTAGGTGAGCTGCTGCAGCTCCACCCGCTAGCACTTGAAGATGCCGTGAACGTGCATCAGCGATCTAAAGTGGACGCGTTTGTCGATCACCTGTTTATCGTCGCTCGCATGTGCAATCCCGGCGAAGGGCATGTTACCGAGCAAGTGAGCTTCTTCCTCAAAGCCGGTGTGTTGGTCACTTTTCAGGAGCGTGCAGGCGACTGCTGGGATCCTGTCCGGGAACGTATTCGAGCCGGTCGCGGTAACTTACGAACCTCTGGAGTCGACTACCTCGCTTACGCGCTGCTGGACGCAGTCGTTGACAGTTACTTTCCCGCTGTCGATGGTATCGGCGAAGTGCTAGACAGCTACGACGAGCAACTTGACAACCGCGA
>JBGSJB010000551.1:0-7922 GCA_041742175.1 Pirellulaceae bacterium | reverse complement strand
CCAAGCCGCGGCCTTCACCTCGGGCAGTTCGTGGCGCTTAATCGGCTGAAACGCCCAATGCGGAGCGTACTCGGCTCCCGCGTCAATCCAACTGCGAAGCGCCTGCACATCCGCTTCGCTCAACCGCTTTCCTTCGGGCGGCATGCGTTCATCTGCGTCTTCAATCGTAATGCGACGCAGCAACTCACTCGCATCCGCTTTACCAGCGACGATCGCGTGCTTGCCACTGTCCGCCGCGCCCAAAACAACTTCGCGATCATCGAACCGCAAACCGCCTTCTTGCAAATCGGGTCCATGACACGAGTAACATTTGCGAGCCAAAATGGGTTGAATCTGAGTCGAGAAGTCGACCTCGGTTACTGCTTCGGGCTCCTGCGCGTGGGCTGCGCTTCGACAGTCAACTAGAATGAATGAAGCTCCAAGCGTGCCAAGTACAAGTATCAACCAAAGACGGAAATGCATGCCTGTGTCACTGTTTTTGTAGGTGTTGAAATCGGCGGGAAGGGTCACGGAATCCGCTCGTCCATCGACCCAGGCAGGAACTTTAGTTTAGACTAGCGGCGTCCCAAGGTCGAGGCTTCCATTTTCCTTTGTGGCGTTGTCAGATACCGTATTCGAGTCTGATGTCAGGGGTTTTTCATGCTCGCAATGTTCATCAAGTCCGCGATTGTGACTCTGCTGTGGGCCATGATTTCGACGTTCAGCGTCGCTCAAAGCCTCGAAGACGATTTGCGAAAGAGCAGTTCTGCGGAGTTGGCCACGGAAGCTTTACGCTATGGCGACGCGTCGCGCGGCGCGATTGTGTTCTTCCAACCATCAATGGCTTGTGCGAAGTGCCACGCGGTCGAGGATTCGAAGTCAAGCGGGCTGGGCCCATTTCTAACCGGAGCGAAAGAACCGCTGTCGAACGCAGAAACTGTCGACTCAATCTTGAACCCCAGCAATTCGATCCGCAAAGGTTTCGAATCGGCAACGGTGCTGACTCTCGACGGTCAAACTGTCACCGGCCTAATCGTCGAACGCTCGGAATCGCAAACGGTGCTGCGCGAAACAACGGGAAAACTAACAACGCTCGCTGCGGAAGATATCGAAAAGTTCGTCGTCAATTCGAATTCGATCATGCCACCTTCGCAGTTGAATCAATTGAGCAGTCGTCAGCAAGCGCTCGATCTTATTCGCTACTTGATCGAGATTCGCGACGGTGGAGCCGCGCGGGCTCGCGAGTTGCAACCTTCCGAAGCACTGTTGACCGTTAAGGTGCCCGAGTACGAAGCGCATATCGACCACGCTGGATTCATCCGCGACTGGAGTGACGAATCTCTTGCGCGAGGGGAAGCGATCTATCGCCGCGTGTGCGCAAACTGTCACGGTACGAAAGATCAACTGAGTTCGCTGCCCACCGCGCTTCGTTTTGCGGAAGGCAAGTTCAAGAACGGTAGCGATGCCCATGCGATGTACAACACACTGACTCGTGGTGTTGGTTTCATGCCCGCACAATCTTGGATGGTTCCGTCGCAAAAGTACGATGTAATTCACTACATTCGAGAGACCTTCATCGAACCCTACAACCCATCGCAGTCGAAGCCGGTCGACGCAGCTTACTTAGCCTCGTTGCCGAAGGGCGATGACCGCGGTCCGGAACCGAGTACGATCGAAGCGTGGAGCGCGATGGATTACGGCGCGACGCTGACACATACATTCGAAGTGCCAGGTGAGCGATTGAATATCGCTTACAAAGGCATCGCCATGCGGCTCGATCCGGGCGCTGGTGGCGTAACCCGCGGCTCGCAGTGGATGCTATTCGACAGCGATACGTTGCGAGTTGCCGCAGCTTGGTCAGCCGATTCGGGCGCGAGCAAGCAACGCTTTGTCGACTGGCGCGACATTCAATTTAACGGCGAGCACGGTATTCATCCGAAGCTCGTAGGCGCTGTTGTCCTGGCGAATTCGATTTCGCCCGGATGGGCGGATCCGCGGACCGGTTCGTTCGAAGATGATCAGCGCGTCGTAGGTCGCGATCAACGCAAGTACGGACCGCTGCCACGTGCTTGGGGTAAGTTCCAGGGACTTTATCACTACGGGTCGAAAGCCGTGTTGTAGTATTCAATCGGTGAAACCGAAATTCTCGAATTGCCCGGCCAAGTTAGTTCCGAGGACATCAATCAACCGCCAGTATTCCTGCGAACGATCAGGCTCGGCGCGCGTGCCACCGAATTGACTTTGCAAATTGCGGAAGACTTCGACGAAGCCAAGCAACAAGTCGGAATTGTACAACTCGGTGCACCTGAGAAAGATGCACCACAAGATAGCAAACAACTGAAGTTGGTCAGGCAGGCTGGCAATTTGCGACTGCAGATCGCAGCCGGTGACCAACCTTTGCAATTCGCAATATGGTTGAAAGCAGCATCGAGTTCGGCCATCGATATTCGCTCGTCGGTTCCCACTGAAGATCTCAGCGCCATGACACAAGGCGGACCAGCACGATGGCCTCAAATCCTCGAAACTCAGGTCGTCGCTGGCGACAACGAGGGAGCTTTCGCTGCGGACGTGTTGACCAGCCCAGATAACAATCCGTGGCTGGCGCAGATGCGCTTCACGGGACTGGATTTCTTCAGCGACGGAAGCCTCGCAGCTTGTACTTGGGATGGTGATGTTTGGCACGTGCGGATGGAAGAAGCGAAGCCGAACGGTGCCAAGTTGCTGAAGTGGCAACGCATCGCGTCGGGACTGTATCAACCGCTGGGGCTGAAGATCATTCGCGACAAAGTGCATCTAACTTGTCGCGATCAATTGATGGTGCTTCACGATTTGAACGGAGATGGCGAGACCGATTTCTACCAGTGTTTGAACAACGACCATCAAGTCACGGAACACTTTCATGAGTTCGCGATGGGGTTGCAGACCGATGAGGCGGGCAATTTCTATTACGCAAAATCCGGGCGCCATGCGAAGAAAGCGATCGTGCCGCACCATGGAACATTGCTGCTTGTCTCACCCGATGGAGCGACGACCGAGATTCTTGCGACCGGTTTTCGAGCGGCGAATGGCGTGTGTTTGAATCCCGATGGTTCGTTCTTGGTGACTGATCAAGAAGGTTTTTGGAATCCGAAGAATCGCATCAACTGGGTAACACTCGATCCAAAGGGCAAACCTAAATTTTATGGGAACATGTGGGGTTATCACGACGTTACGGACAGTTCCGATGATGCGATGGAATCGCCGCTGTGCTGGATCACGAACGCGTTTGATCGTTCGCCAGCTGAATTGCTGTGGGTCGATAGTCCGCGATGGGGAGCACTGAATGGCGCGTTGCTGAATTTGTCATATGGTTATGGCAAAGTATTTCTTGTGTTGCATGAGGAGATCGATGGTCAGCAGCAAGGCGGGATGATCGAGTTGCCGATTCCTGCGTTTCCGACGGGGGTAATGCGAGGACGTTTTCATCCGCAAGACGAGCAACTGTACTTGGCTGGCATGTTCGCTTGGGCTGGCAACGCGACGCAACCCGGTGGACTGTATCGATTGCGAGCGACTGGCCAGCCGATTCTTCTGCCCGTTGAAATGCATGCACGCGGGAAAGCGGTAACGCTCCAGTTCACTGAGCCGCTTGACGCCGATTCGGTTCACGCTGCGAAGGTCGCGATCAAGACGTGGTCGCTTAAGCGAACCGAAAAGTATGGCTCGCAGCACTACGATGAACGAAACCTGCAGGTTAAGTCAGCTCAGCTTTCGCAGGACGGCAAGCAAGTTCGCATTGAGCTCGACGAGCTCGAACCGACGTGGGGCATGTCCATCGACTTCGATTTTCGCTCAGTCGCTGGTCAGCCCGTGACTGGACTGATCCACAATACGATCCACCGGCTTTAGTTGGTCTTTAGCGTTTTCGCGATGAAGCGTTCGAAGTAGGTGCGATCATCGTGTAAGACCACAATATGATCGCCGGCTCGCAGGCCGTAATTTTGTCCAGCGTTCGTGGCTTTGCCTTCGTCGTTTGTCGTCAAGTCCATCCGCACTGGAGCCGCTCCTTCACCATTGGGACGCATGATGGAAATGTTCAAGGAACCGAAGGTCTCATGCAACTTGGCTTGCTGTACTAGATCTTCGATGAACATGCCTTTTTCCGGCAGCGGAATCGTTTCCAAATGCCGTTCATCCGAGCGAATTTCGAGAATGACGCGCGGTCCATCATTCGGATCGAGGGCCACTGCGGCAGGCATACCACCAGGCGGTATCGAATAACCCTGAGCCTTCAGTAGGCTGGTGTCGAGCGTTGTGCGATCTTTCCGCGGTAGGAAAGAATTGAGCATCAAGCAACCTGATTGCGTTGCTAGCAAGCCAAGGAGAATAAAGTAAGGCAGGCGATTGACGGCTTGCATGGCAGGAAAATCCTCAAGTAATGATTGCAAAGCGCCGTTGCGATTGCGGGGCACGCATCGAAACGGCTAACCACCCGAAAGCAGCTACAGTCAGTATCGGCCGCGCTCGGCGGAATATTCAGCGCAACCGGCAAAGTCATCACAAAACGACGATTTTCGCTCGCCTCTCAAATAGATGGTGCTCGACTTTTAGCAAGACCCAAGAACTCTCGCCGGAAGAAGACAACAAACCCAGCGAAGACTACCAAGAAAATCGACGACGGTTCCGGCACAGCGGTTAACGTTCCTACCTGCACAATCAAAGTGGTATCTGGATTGGGAGCGTGAGTCGGTGATAGGGGACCACCGATCAGCCCTAGGTTCCCGGTGAGATTGTCGATCCTCACCTCGCCACCGGCATCGTCGTCAACAGCTGTCTCATATAAGCCGGGCTTGACCAGAGGGCCATGGCCGCTCGTACTCAATAATCTGAACTCGATAACGCCTAAAACAAGTCCAGCCCCGATTCCCGCACTGCTTGCATCAAAGAACCCCTGACCTGTCACCTCTTCACCATCAAATCGCTGAATTTCGCGAAACGTACTGAATCCGTCACCAGATTGAGGCGCTAGGGGGGCAGGTTCAGAATCGGGTATTATGTCACTAAACGACGCCCCCATACCTGGAGAACGAGTCTCTTCTTCTGGAACTCTACGCAAGTACTCTAAACGCTCTGAATCGTATCTAACAGAGACTCGATAGAGATAGAGTGTGGATCCCCCGGTTAACTCCGCGATGATCGAAGCGGTGACAGTACTGTTGACTTCAGTGTTGAGATTCAGTGTCGTTTGAACACCGGGTGTGTTTGGATCCCAGTCGATGCTCAAAATGAGCTCCGCGACGCAGACATTCGGAGAAAGAGCTAGTAAGCAAGCGAGCCAGTAAGGACGCGACGACGGGGCAAATAACTTTTTTATTTGCATGCGACCGACTTTCCTTTGTGGAGTTTACGTAACTGTGTTGCTGATAGTTACAGCAAGTTTTAATCAGCCTCCGTTGTAGCTGACGATTTAACGCCAGGATTTTACTCTAAACGCACGGTATATTCTACCCAAATATCGCCGTCAGTGCTTGCGCCTTTACCAACTCTCTAGGCTGGTTCAAATGATTATAAACAATGGTCTCTGGGTCAATGCCGAAACCGTGGTAAATTGAGGCGAGTAGCTCAATAGGGTGGACCGGGTCTTCCAGTGGCGCAGAAGCGGTCTTGTCGCTCTTTCCGTGCACATAACCGCGTTTTACGCCCGCACCAGCGACAACCGCTGTGTAACAATACGGCCAATGATCGCGTCCGTCGGATGAATTGTCGTTGCCCGAGGTGCTGACGCCGCGCTGAGGACTACGGCCGAATTCGCCGATCGCCACGACTAGCGTATCCTCCAGCATACCGCGTTCGTCCAAGTCGGTGATCAGCCCGCTTAGCCCAGCGTCCAACATCGGAGCGGAACGATTCTTCATACGTTCAGTCAGACCGACGTGATGATCCCACGAGTGATTGTCCGAGTTCGCAACTTTGGGCCAGATCACTTCGACAACCCGCGTGCCGGCTTCGACTAAGCGGCGTGCGAGTAGGCAACTTTGCCCAAAAGTGTTGCGGCCGTAGCGGTCGCGCAGATCGCTGGGCTCCGACGATAAACTGAACGCCTCCCGAGCTCGACCCGAAACGATCAAGTTCAACGCTTGGTCGTAATAATTGTCGAGTTGGAAGTTTTTGACTGCGTCGTTAATCTCGGGCATCTTTGCATTGACCAGTTCTCGCAGCTTCGCTCGGCGTTCGAGTCGCACGGCGAACACATCGGGACGCATCTGCAAGTCATCGATCTTGATGCGTTCCATCTTGGCCATGTCCATGTCATCGCCATCAGGATAAAGCGTATAAGGATCGAACGATTTTCCGAGGAAACCCGCAGTTCCGCCCTTGCCAATCACGTTGCTTTCTTGCAATGGACGCGGAAGCATCACGAATGGCAGCATCGGTTGATCCGTCGGTTTGAGCCGAATGATGTTCGATCCAAAGTTTGGAAAGTCCTTCGGAGTTGGCGGTTCGAGCTGCCCCGACGGACTGACTTTATCCGTCGTGTAACCCGTCATAAGCTGGTAAATCGCAGCCGTATGATTGAACAGTCCGTTCGGCGTGTAACTCATCGAGCGGATCATGGTGAAACGGTCGTTGATTTGCGCGAGCTTTGGCAAATTTTCCGTAAACTGAATACCGGGAATCTTGGTCGAGATGTTCGAAAACGGACTCTTCACATTCTCGGGGACATTTTCTTTTGGATCCCAAAGATCGAGATGACTTGGGCCGCCTTGCAGATAAACCATGATCACACTCTTGGCTTTACCCCAGCCCGGCGCGGTGATCACTTTGCCTTCGTTACCGCGAGCTTGCAATTGAAGCAGGTTGCCGAGCGACAGACCCAGCAGACCCGACCCACCAACTCGCAACACATCGCGGCGGCTCACTCCCAAGTGGCTATCACACAGGTCTTTTGCTAACGCACCTTGTAGACGTAACATCGGAGGGCTCCTAATGGTTGAACAAAAAGGCGGGACTGTTAATCAATGCCCAGGTTAAGTCCTGAGCCAATGTGAGTCGACGGTTGCCGACCTGTTGTTTACTCGCTTCGAAATCGGTTCGCAACTGAACCAGTTTTCTATCGTCGACGGTAGCTACTTCGAGCGAAGCAACTTGGGCTTGCAGAGCCACAAGTTGTGCATCTGCCGGTACTGGTTGTTTTGCCGCAGCGACAGCGTTCTGCGCGTCAGACCATTGCTTGTCGGCCGAACGAAGATATGCCAACAGCGGCTTGATCGTTTCAGCCGTGCGACTTTCCTCAGCCGTAGCGGCCGAAGCAGCGAATTCCTCAGGCAGCCCGAGGTCAATTTCGCCCTGATCGATCGCAAAGGAAATACGGAAGCGACCCAAGCGATGATCTGCAGCGTTGTGATTCTGATGAATTACTACAGTGATTAAAGCACCGGACTCAAAATCGATGGGGTCCTTGGTGGTCAACGTCGCCCAGTGGATTGAACCACCGCGCGGTGAAACAGCCCAACCGCGTTGGTCACCTTTCTTGCCATCAAAGACTTGGTCGATTCCAAAGCTCTCCTGCGAGAAATCGGCCTTGCCTGAAACGAATTCGAATTTCTTGACGGCCTTCTCATCGGCAAGTGGTGCGGCGGAGAGTTCCACTTCGGTGACAACAAAGTTACCGTTTGCCGAAAGTCCTGGACCTTTACCAGGGATCGAATCATCCGTCAACGCTTCGAGCCTGACGCCGCGGATATTGCGCAGCGGTGTTCGGAATTTGAGCGTGTAGACACCCTTCTCAGCTTTACCGCTCGCACGAATCGAACGATCAGCCATCGGCATCAGCGTCGCCCCATTACTCGCCTTTACATCGACCGGCGCGACTGGGAACCAACTGATCTGGCTAGTATTTTCAGTCAGGTATTTATTAGCGATCGTAACTCCCGCTTCATCCACTTTCTTCAAAGCCTCTTCAG
>JBGSJB010000550.1:0-8741 GCA_041742175.1 Pirellulaceae bacterium | reverse complement strand
CTGGGCGAAATGTCCGGACGGTTGGAGCGTTTGACTGCTGGCACCTATTCGTTCGTGGCTGCGTCAGGCACTGACCACGGTTGGATGATGGGAACTCGAGTCAACGGAACTCCGCCGAATCACGATCCTGCCGCATCGGGTGATGAACGCGTGTTCAACACAGTGTCGCTTCGTTACAGCCCCAATCAAGAACCGTTCGCCAATCAGTTGTTCCCTGGTATGGGCAGCAACCTCGGCGCGAACAATCCTCTGAACTCGAGTCATACTGGCGGCGTTATGATCGGCTTGACCGATGGTTCCGTGCAGTTCCTCGCCGAGAACATTGAACTCGAGACGCTCAAGAAACTCGCCACGCGCGACGATGGCGTTCCGGTCAATGCAAACTTCTAAGGATCGGGCGAAAGACAAGTGGTGGCGACTTTCAGTCTCCAATCAATCACCAATCAATGAATTGTCGATTGAAAACCCCATGCCACGTCGGCACAGACGACACTTATCGATCGCACGACCCGAATGCAGATCTCGTGGCAGTAAGGCGGCCAGTTGCAACCGACTGGCCGCTGCTCTCGCGCGGGCACTGACCCGAAGCAATAGCAAATGATCGCTTTCTTTACACAAATTGTCGCTAACACAAAGCTAACTATGCTCAAGAATTACTGCACTGTCTGCACGCTCGCATTACTCAGTTTCGTTCTAAGTGGATGTGGCGGCAATGAGTTTGGTCCGATGGGTTCTATCAAAGGGAAACTGACCCTTGATGGACAACCACTTGCAAGCGGAACCAAAGTCATATTTATGCAGCCCACGCAGGGCTACAGCGGCTTTGGAATCACTGACGAGGCGGGAGACTACACGATCGAATGGCGTCGCTCGGGAACAACTTACGACAGCATGCCGATTGGCAAGTACGAAGTGATGCTTGTTCCGGCAGGCACAGTCGACGCTGACGAAATGAGCGCCGAAGAGATGCTGGCTGGCGGACCGAAACCGGCTCCAAAATCAGCCGCTATACCTGCGAAGTTCCTTCGCGCCTCGACCAGCGGACTCGTCTATGACGTCGTCGCCGGTGAGAACATCATCAACATTGAGGCTCGCAGCAAGTAAGGCTTGCAACCACACTCGCCGATTGCGGAGCGAACGTTAGTCGTCGTTTGCTCCGCAAAAGCAGCGCCAATTCTCGCTTCGATTGCGGAGCAATCGACGACTGACGCTACAGTTCCTCAGCCGCCTTCTTGGCGGCTTTCTTTTTCGTAGCTGTTTTCTTCGTGGCAGTCTTCTTGGTCGCAGTCTTCTTCGCGGATGCTTTCTTCGTGGCGGCCTCCTTCGGAGCTTTAGCCGCAGCGGCCTTGCGTGGCGCTTTCTTCTTCTTGCTGCCGCCCATTGCGGCGCGAACGGCCAGCAGATCGAGAGCGGCTTCGAACGTCAGCTCATCCGGCTTAGCATCGCGCGGCAAACTGGCGTTGGTCTCACCGTCGGAAACGTAAGGACCGTAACGACCTTCCAGCAACTGCACCGGATTCTTTGTTACCGGCGACACTTCGAAGACCTTCAATGGCTCCTTCTTCGCAGCTGGACCACGACCGCGTCCACCGGTTTTCGGTTGAGCCAACAGTGCAACTGCTTCTTCGAAAGTGACCTCGATCGGCGAGACACCCGCGGGCAGCGAACGCGTTTCGGTGCCGCATTTGATGTACGGACCGAACCGACCGTTGCTCGCTACGATCGGTTCCTTCAGCTCAGCGTGTTCGCCCAACGTGCGCGGCAGTGAAAGCAGCTTGAGCGCAATGTCCAACGTTACGTCCGACGGCTCCATGCCTTTCATCAGCGATGCGTTCTTGGGCTTCTCTTCATCATCGCTGTGACCCATCTGCACATACGGACCAAAACGACCTGTCTTCACGTAGATCGGTTTGCCCGAGTCAGGACAATGTCCAAGCGGTTCGTCGCCGACGGCTGCGTTCTCGAGCAACTCCATGGCTTTTACCAAGTTGATCTCATCCGGCGGCATCATGTCTGGAATGCTCGCGCGACGCTCGCCCTGTTCGATGAACGGCCCGAAGCGACCGACTCGCACGAACACATCTTCTCGGAACGCGCCTTCTTCTGGCGCGCCGAGCAAAAATCGGCCCGCCAACCGTGGATCGATCTCAGTCACTTTAGCGTCCAGCAGCGGCTTCAAACCGACTCGCTTCCCTGGAATTCCAACATCGTTCGCTAAGTTCGCATCGCCGTAGTAGAACTCGTGCAAGTACTCCTTAAAGCCCTGTTCGTTGCGGCTGATCTGATCCAAGAAATCTTCCATCTGAGCGGTGAAGTCATAGTCGACGAGCGACCCGAGGTGATCGACCAGCAATCGAATCACTGAAAAAGCCGTCCAGCTCGGCACCAGCGCTTGGCCCTTTTTGAAAACGTAGTCGCGATTCTGAATCGTATCGATAATTGATGCGAACGTACTCGGGCGACCAATACCGCGCTCTTCAAGCGTTCGCGTCAACGAAGCTTCTGTGTAGCGAGCGGGCGGCTGAGTCGTGTGACTCTTCGCTTCGAGCGACCGGCAATCGAGCGACTGATCGACCTTCATCTCTGGCAGCAACACTTCCTGCTCCGCCAACTCAGCTTCCCAATCATCCGAACCTTCCACATAAGCTCGCAGGAAACCTTCGAACTCAATCGACGTACCGGACGCTTGGAAGATCGCACCTTCCGCTTCGACAGTGACCGTTGCACGTTTCTTTTTCGCGTCCGCCATCTGGCAAGCGATCGTGCGCTTCCAGATCAAATCGAACAACTTGAATTGTTCGTCCGTCAAAGTGCCTTTCAACTTCTCAGGCAGCTCGAACGTATTCCCGGCCGGGCGAATCGCTTCGTGAGCCTCCTGAGCGTTCTTAACTTTGGTCGCATAAGTTCGTTCAGTTGGGTGCAAGAATTCGCGACCGTACTGAGTCTCAACCAACGTTCGCGCCGCGTTAACCGCTTCGTTCGACAGTGTCGTCGAGTCGGTACGCATGTAAGTGATGTGACCGTTTTCGTACAGGTTTTGCGCGATCTGCATCGTGCGTTTCGCGGTGAAGCCCAGTTTGCGGTTCGCTTCCTGTTGCAACGTACTGGTCGTGAACGGCGGTTTCGGCTTCTCGGAGAACGGTTTTACTTCCAGCGATTTAACAGTGAACTTCGCCGTCCGCAGTTTGTCGGCAAGTTCCTTGGCGGCTTTTTCGTCGAGCAGCAGCAGCGATGTGTCCTTGATCTTGCCCGTTGCCGAGTCGAAATCCTTGCCCGACGGCAGCCGCTTGCCTTGGTAACTGACCATCGTCGCGTTGAACGCTTGCTTTGTTTCCGTCGCAAGGTTGGCGAGCAAATCCGAATAGGTAGCTGAACGGAACGCCATCCGCTCGTGCTCGCGGTCGACAATCAAGCGAACTGCGACGCTTTGCACGCGTCCAGCCGACAGCTTTGGGCCGACCTTTTTCCAAAGTAGCTGCGAAACGTCGAAGCCGAACAGGCGGTCGAGTACGCGCCGCGTCTCCTGAGCTCGTACGAGCCCTTCGTCGATTTGGCGAGTGTTGGCGAGCGCTTTTTGGATCGCTTCCTTCGTGATTTCGTGAAAAACCAGGCGATGTACAGGCACTTTTGGCGCCAATACTTCATGCAAGTGCCACGAAATCGCTTCTCCTTCGCGGTCTTCGTCCGTCGCCAGATACAGGTCTTTCGCGTCTTTCAACAGTGCTTTCAGCTTCGAGACATGTTTCTTCTTGTCCGTCGGCACAACATAAATAGGCTGAAAATCCTCCTCGACGTTGACGCCGAGGTAAGCCCACTTTTCGGACTTGTACTTTTCCGGCAGCTCCTTGGCACCTTGAGGCAAGTCGCGGATGTGGCCGATACTGGCTTCGACCGTAAAATCCTTCCCCAAAAGTTTGGAGATCGTCCTAGCCTTAGCGGGAGATTCGACGATTACCAGTGACTTGTCTTTGCTCATGAATCGACCTGGTTCCAGTTATGCTTTTTCAGTGTTTCTACGTTCCAACCAACTTGAAGTTTCTTGAGCCTGAGGCGCTAGCCGATCTTCAAAGAATTCTTGAAATTCTCGACTAGCCAACCATCCGCATGTGCACCGCAACCAAAATGCTTCAACCAAAAATCCACCCTAATGACTAGTGGATTGGCAGGGGCGGAAATCGGCTCACGCAGCACGCTCAATTTTGCTCGGCTAGCGCCTCAGGCTCAGTTCTCGCGTTACAAATGCAATCTTTTTGGGCTAGCGCCTCAGGCTCAGTTCTAGCGTCACAGATGCAGTCTTTTTCGGCTGGCGCCTCAGGCTGAAGCGCAGCGAACCGAAAAACCAAACTCCGCGACGGAATAACCATACGAAGCAAAATTCGACTCCGCAAGAACGGTCTGGCATGCTATCTTGTCCGCTCGTGTTCTTGTGCATAGCAAATTACCCCCTAAAATCCCTGGTTTGTGGATGCGAATCCCGGTAATCAGCTTCCGAAAATAAAAGCGCATAGACTTTAGGAAAACAGGATGTCGAGCCCTTTAGCAACGTTTCGTAAACACCGCACTTATTGGATGGCGGGCCTCGTTATCCTTGCGATCATGTCGTTTGTGGTTGCTCCGGCCATCGATTTTATGCAGGGAGCGATGCGCAATGACACCGGCGGTGACCAGGTTGTGGTGCGTTGGGACGGCGGCCGCATTACGCTGGCCGAACTGGAACGCATGCGCCAGCACCAATACAAATTCGTTCAGTTTCTAACAAAGTTAGCCAACGAAGTCTTAGCCGCTGGCGGTCAACCGCAAGTGCCGGATTTCGACGTCGCCAATGAGTTCAGGCAGATCGAGAACCTTGGCGTTTCGGTTCAGACCGACAGCATGTCAGTTATCGAAACTCGCCTGCTTGCCGATCTAGCCAAATCGAACGGCATCGAATTCGACGATGATGCGGCTGACCAATTTCTGATCGCTTACTGCGATACAAGAGTTTCACCAAATCGGCTTGCAGAGCTTTTGCGTGAAGTTGGTGGCGGTCAATTTACCGAATTTGATCTTCGCGAACTGATCAAACTGGAACTGGCCGCCATGGTCGCTCGCCAAATGGCGCTCCGCGGCTGGAGCAACGAATTCAAGCCGGATGTGCAGCAGATCGTGCGCATGACTCAAACGCCCGGCGATCTGTGGAGCGACTTTCTGAAGCTAAACCAGACGGCAAAAGTTGAAGCGTTTCCGATTTTGGTCAGCGAATTCACCAAGCAAGTGGCTGACGAGCCTTCTGAAGCTGAGATTCTGGCGATCTACGAACAGGGCAAGAACCAAGTCCCTTCGCCGATTTTCCCAGAACCCGGTTTCATGCGGGAGTACAAAGCGAATTTTGAGTACGTCGCGGGGAATTATTCCGAACGCGTCGAACTGGAAAAGGCTAAGATCACCGAAGAGCAGATTAAGACTGAGTACGATCGCATGGTCTCGCTCGGCCAGTTGAAGTTCGATCCCGAGCTGGAGAAGTTGAAAGCAGCCGCAGCCGGTGCTGCCGAGCCGAAAGAGCCAGAGTCGAAAGAGCCAGAGTCTTCAACCGATTCTGCAACACCACCTGCGACCGAGACACCAGCAACTGAAACTCCAGCAACTGAAACTCCAGCAACTGATGCACCAGCAACTGATGCACCAGCGAATGATGCGCCAGCAACTGAAGTTCCTGCACCAGCCAGCACAACTCCAGAAACTCCTGCTGCAGAACAACCGCCTGCACCGGAGCCTAAGCAACAATCTTCGTTGAAGAGCGCTGGCAAAGTGCGACTCGTTTCAACGCAAGATGAGCCTGCCGCGACTACAACACCTCCTAGCGAACCTGCTGCTGAAACTCCAGCACCTCAAGTCGACGAAAACGGGCTGCCCCCAGTCGTAGTGCAACCCGCCGCGCCGACAACCCAAGCGGCTGAAACGCCTGCTACCGAAACCCCAGCGACTGAAACCCCAGCCCAGTCAACTGACCCTCAATCACCCGCTATAACTCCAGCAACGCCTGGGGCGGACGGCGAAACGAAAGTGGAATTGCGAGTGAAAACGCTGGAAGAAGCTCGCGAAGAGATCGTACAAAACCTCGCGCAAGGCGCCGTGATCGATTCGTTGCAAAAAGAATTGACCGCTGTCAACGAGCAGATGCTCAAGTATTCCTCCGCTTTCCGCGAGCAGGCTGCATTGCTTCGCGAAGGCGTGCAACCGGATTCGAAAGCAACTCGACCTGACCTTCGCAAAGTTGCAGAAGTCGGATTGAAGCACGGCGAAACCGGTATGGTCGATCGCTCGAAACTGTTCACCACAGATTTAGGCAAGAGCACGATGAGCTCGCAGGATCAGCAAATGGGTCGAATTCCGATGCCCAATTATGCGATGACGCCAAACTTTCCGCCGTTCACGCCAGCTCAAAGTATGTTCCTGGACCAGATGGCGATGCTCGAACAACGGACACCCGACTTCCGACAATACATTTTCTGGAAGACCGATGAACAGCAAGCTTACGTGCCTTCGCTGGCCGAAGCCCGCGATGAAGTAATCGCGTATTGGAAAACACAGAAGGCGAGAAAGCTGGCCGAGGACGAAGCGAAGAAGATCGCTAAGCAAGTCGGAAAGGGCGAACAACCTTGGAAGGACGCCCTCACCGAAGCGCAACAATCGCTCGTCGTTACCACGGATCCATTCACTTGGCTATCCGGATTTGGCGAGACGCCTCGTATCTCGAACATCCCTGCACTGGATACCGTGGGCGAAGAATTCATGAAGTCAGTTTTTTCGACCAGCGTCGGCGAAGCTGCGGCTGCTCCCAACAACGGCCAAAACGTTTACTACGCCTATCGTGTCGTTGAGAAGTCGCCTTCGCTCCCTGAACTGCAAGAACGATTCGCTAGCGACCCGACCAAGAGCGCGGCACGGCGAGTTGCGATGGCAACCGGCCGCGAGATCTACTCTGGGCTCTACGAGACAATCGTGAATCGCTTGGACGTTCAATGGGAAATTCCTCCCGGTGAATTGACCGAGTAGCACGTACCGCCAAACTTATTAGCGCACCGACGGACCAATATCGATTAAGATAATGGTCCGTCCTCGAACCGCTCGAAAACCGCTTCGACGCGGATCAGCGACTCCCACCTGTTCAAAATCGCTATTCATTCCTCTCTGAATTCCGGGGCAAGTTCATGTTGCGCAAGCTCTTCGCCGCATTCTGTCTATTCGCATTCTTCTCGCTCACCGGCTGCGATCCGGAAAACTCAGCCAGCACAGTGGGCAACGCCAGCGGTCGCACACGAATCGTGCTCCTGAACAATACCGACTCGCCGTTCTGGGACGCAGCCCGCGCTGGTATCGAGAAAGCGGTTGAAGACTTGAAACTAGCCGATGCGGGTTTCACCGCTGGGATGGATACGAACGACGGAACCGACCAGGGACAGATCGAGAAACTGCGTCAGTACGGAACACAAAACGACATCGCCGCTGTAGTGATCTCGCCGACCTCAGCCTCGAATCCAGCCGTCGCCGATGAGTTGAAGAAACTGAAAGCTAAGGGCATCATCATCGGGACGTTCGACAGCGACTTGGACGAAAAATTTCGTTCGATCCGCGAGTTTTACGTTGGAACCGACAACGTTCAAGGCGGCAAAGTGCTGGGCACCGCAGCTAAGAATTTGAAGCCGGACGGTGGCGAGTATGCACAATTCGTAGGTCTCGACAGTCAATTGAACGCGATCCAACGTATGGACGGCTTCATGGAAGCTGTCGGTGACAAGTTCAAACAGATTGCGCGACGGACTGACGACGGCGACCGCGCTCGAGCTCGCGATAACGTCCGTCAAAGCATCGATCAAAATCCAAACCTCTCGGTCCTAGTTGGCATCTGGTCCTACAACGCGCCGGCAATCGTTGATGTTGTCAAAGAACGCAATGCACGCGACAAATTCAAAGTGGTCGCCTTCGATGCCGAACAACTCGCCATCCAGCAGATGAGCGATGGAATGATAGACGCAATGGTCGTGCAAAACCCGTTCGGTATGGGTTACGAATCGGTTCGCTACTGTTTTGCAAAGATGACCAACGATGAGAAAACGCTGAAAGAGATGTTTCCGAAGATGGGCGAACCGGGCGGCGATATACTCGACACAGGCCTCAAAGTTGTAACGCCCGATACCGGCTCGCCGCTGAAGGCGGACATGTTCACCTCCTTCGGCTCAGGCGTAGAATTCCTATCGTTCACTCAGTTTCAAGAGTGGCTGAAGAAATACAACTTGACCAGTTCATAATGCTTGGTTGCAATTGTTTCAGCCGCAGGGCGCTAGCCAAGTGTCACTCACTTTCTAGCAACTGGTTCCCAGGCTCTGCCTGATGGAAATGTTGAGGCGGAGCCTCTGAAGCAGTGTGTTCCCAGACGGAGCCTGGGAACGAGAGCCAATATAAAGTTAGCTTCGCAATGCATCCCGAGCCATGAACTCATGACTTCTCAATCTTTTATCGCCAAACTTTGGTCCTCAGTCGAATTCAAGCTGATTCTAGCTTGGTTGCTGGTTGTGATCGCAACGGCGGTTGCGGATCCTGGTCATACTTACTTTACCAACTCTGGGACTTCCGCTGAGCTGATTATTCGGAACTCGGTCCTGCTTGGATTCTTCGCCCTCGGCGCTGCAGTGATCATTATTTCCGGTGGCATCGACTTATCCAGCGGTTCCGTGATCGCGATGAGTGCGACGGTTTTCGGT
>JBGSJB010000549.1:0-2213 GCA_041742175.1 Pirellulaceae bacterium | reverse complement strand
AACTCGTGCGAAGTCTACGCCCGCCATTCCGAACCGAGCGGCGATTTCCCCAATGTGCCTGGCCACGTCAGCAACCCGGAGAACACCGCCGTCTTCGATGAAATCATCACCTACGCGCGGCAAGCTGGCGGTGACATCATTCTCGCTACCGATCCCGATTGCGATCGCATGGGCTGCGCCGCGCCGCTGACCACCGACGCCAGCGGACCGTGGGCCACACTGAACGGCAACCAACTCGGCGCGATCCTTACCGACTTTGTGTGCTCAAAGATGAAAGAGCTCGGCAAGCTCACTCCCAAGTCGTACGTAATCAAAACGCTCGTGACAACAGAACTGATTCGTCGAATCGCTAGTTCCTATAACGTTCGCTGCGAAGGCAATCTGCATGTCGGCTTTAAGTGGATCGCAGGCGTGATGGATGACGTAGGTCCCGATGATTTTGTCTTCGGCACCGAAGAGTCACACGGCTATCTGATCGGACAGTATGCTCGCGATAAAGACGGCGCGGTTGCCTGCCTGCTAATGGCCATGCTCGCAGCTGATCTAAAGGCGAAGAACAAGTCGCTGCACCAGAGGATGGCTGAACTGGAGATCGAACACGGCTGTCATCAAGAGTCGCTCGTCAACGTTCAGATGGAAGGCAGTGAAGGGATGACGTTGATGAAGAAGCTGATGGAATCCTTCCGCACATCGCCCCCGAAACAACTTGGCGGAATCGCTGTCGCTCAAGTCCGCGATTACAAGATGCTGACCATTCTCAAGTCCGATGGCACAACCGAGAAACTCGACTCGCTACCCGCCGACATGGTCATGCTCGACCTCGTCGAATCCGGAAACTACTTCGCCGTTCGTCCGTCTGGCACCGAACCCAAAGTCAAGTTCTACATGTTTTGCTACTGCCCACCCGCCCAAAGCCGTGATCTCCCTGCCGCGAAAAAACTGCTCAACGATCGTTTAGCCGCTCTCGAAAAAGACATCCGTGCTTACGTCAAGGCAATCACCGGCTAACATTTCCATACCTCTGCGAATCCAGCGATGGCAGCGCTTATAAACATCACTTTTCGATCGATGCCATGCACCGGGTCACCATGCAGCTATCCTCTGCTGGGTTACTGGAAAGTTAGATCACAAAATAATGCCCTGCAAACCATTGACAAGCCAAAGTTCTTCATAGAAATGGCACACCAGTCGGGTTGCGGTCGTCGGTCAAGTACTCTTGGTATCGCACTCTGTGAACTGCCATCGTTACACGCCACAGGCCTGAGGCAAAAGAGATTATTAGTTTAAATACAGTTGACGATTTAAGATTTAGCCTGTGAGGAATTTCCGCAGTTTAAGTACATGGCTGTGCAATCATCCTAGTTGATGTCTTCTTTACTCACGCTTCAACCAGTGAATGAACGAGTTGCAGCGAGACCGCTACTTGACAGTTGCACCTGATTCGGCGCGAATAAGGGCATTGAACACGCCCTCTGGAACGATGAAAGTTGCATGATGCGATTCGTGGCGATTGATTTTGAAACGGCGAACAATAAAGCAGATAGCGCATGCCAACTGGCCGCAGTGAAAGTTATTGATGGGAAAATCGTCGAAGAGCGAAGCTGGCTGATACGCCCGCCGTCGATGTACTTTTCGACACGAAATATTTCTATCCACGGGATTCGCCCTGCTGATGTCAAGAATGCACCGACCATGGAAGGGGCTTGGCGTGAAGTTTCACCGTTGCTCGAAGGCGAAATCATCATCGCTCATAACGCCCGCTTTGATGTGGGAGTTATGGTCAATAGTCTGGCAGCCTGCGATCTGGCGTGTCCCGATTTCGAGTTCAACTGCACGCGGTCGCTGTCGAGAGGGGCTTGGCCAGGGCGATCTGGCTATGGGCTCAAGCCGTTGGGAAGTTGGTTGGGCATCTCCTTCCGACATCACGATGCGTTAGAAGACGCCCGCTGCTGTGCGCTGATCGCGTTGGCGGTCGCAAAGAGTTGTGAACAATCGGACCTGACAGAATTGGAAAACTCGTTGGGAATCCGGCGCGGCAGCTACCGCCAAGGTCTCATTACTTCGCCGCGTTCGTTGCGAAGGAATCGCACCGATTCCGGCGAAAGCTGGGGCAGGACAACTGCGGACCGCTGGGGGTTCCCGCTGAAAGGCGCCAGTAAAGCGGGAGTGGATCCGCAAACCGTGAAGTCGGCTTCGGCCGGTGAGTTGCCGTT
>JBGSJB010000548.1:0-12422 GCA_041742175.1 Pirellulaceae bacterium | reverse complement strand
GCAGCGGGGATGTTCTGCGGCAGCTGCTTGCATGACAACGCGCTTGCCAAATCGTTGATGCGGTTGGGACACGATGTGATCCTGTTGCCGACTTATACACCGATTCTTACCGATGAGACGAGCGTTAGCAGTGATCGGTTGTTCTTCGGTGGTCTGAACGTTTACTTGCAACAAATTTCGCCGGTGTTCCGTTGGGTACCGAATTGGATGGATCAGTTCCTCAGTTCGCCGCGCTTGGTCAACTGGGTTGCGACGCGAGCGATGGGGACTTCCGCGAAGCGATTGGGCGCGCTCACTGTATCGATGCTTCAAGGCAGCAATGGTCGGCAGCGCAAAGAGGTCACTCGCTTGTGCGATTGGTTGGTCACACAGAAGCCCGACGTGGCGATCTTTTCGAATCTGCTGATCGCAGGTTGCATCGGTGAGATCAAAAAACGGATCGGTTGTCCGGCCGTGGTGATGCTGCAAGGTGACGATATCTTCTTCGAGAGTCTGACTGAACCTTATCGCACCGAAGCGATGCAGTTGTTGCGGCAGCTTGCGCAGCAAGTCGATTTGTTCGTCGTGCATTCGGAGAACTATGGACAGCGTATGCAGCAGTTGCTTGAGTTTCCGCGCGAGCGATGGCGAGTGAATCCGCTTTCGATTGAACCTGCAGATTTCCTGAACCGCGTTCGCGAGTTAGCGGCAGACGCGCAGCGGCCACCCACGGTCGGTTATCTCGCGCGATTGGCTCCGGAGAAGGGCCTTCATCAATTGGTGGACGCGTTCATTGAACTTCGCAAGCGAATTCCGGAAGCTCGGTTGGCAATTGCCGGTTGGCTAGGTAAACAACATGAGAGGTACTGGCAGGAGCAGCAAGACAAATTGCGAGCTGCGGGACTTGAAGACGCTTTCAAGTATTTAGGCTCTGTTGATCGCCTGGGTAAGCTTGAGTTTCTTGAGTCGATCGATGTGCTTTGCGTGCCGACCACTTATCAAGAGCCGAAGGGTTTGTTCGTGCTCGAGTCGCTGGCGGCGGGCGTGCCTGTTGTGCAGCCGGATCACGGTGCGTTTCCTGAGCTGATCGCTAGACTCGGAGGCGGTTATCTTTTTCCAGCCGGTGAACACCTCGCGCTCGTCGATCGTTTGCAGTTAGTGTTGAGCGATCTGCCGGCTGCGCGATTGGTTGGGCAGAGTGGCCGCGCTGCGGTGTTTGAGAATGCGACCACTGACAAGGCGGCCGCGCGCTTGACTGAGATGCTCAACTCGCTTGTGCCTGCGAAGTAAGACCGATGCAACACTCGCTGGATGGTAAGACATTTGTTTGGATCAGTTGGGATGCAGCGGGCACCTTCACTGCCGCAACTCGCAAAATGTTGACGGAGCAGATTGTCGATAACGCAACTCAATTGCAACTGATTCGCGCTGCGTCGCTCGACGATTTGCCTACGATTATGCAGCGACAAGTTACCGGATTGTTGACGTTCGTCGTGCAGTATGAATCGGAAGTGCCCGCGGCCTGTCGAGCGTTGTGGCGTGTTCGTGGTCGCATGGCTCAGCCGGTTTGCGCTTGCTTTGTTTCGCCTGAATTGATCGATTCGGTTGCTGTGCTGTTGGAAGCGGGTGCTCAGGTCGTAACGAGCCGATTGGATGTGTGGCAACGTGCTTTGCCACCAATTATCGCTAAAGCGCCGGTTTCCACGCACGGCATTCACCCGCTCACTGCGGGGTTAATCAGTCGCTTGCCTTGGAAAGAGCAAACTTAGCTCAAGTCTGAATCTCTGCGCGTGCGATTGCGAACCTAGCGGGGCTCACCGATTCTCGTGCGGTGGTTAGAATATTCGACTTGGATTCAAGTGAATTAAAGATGCGTTTTTGCGACTGAGAAAATTTACATGGCCTCTCAACCAACGGTATCGCCCGACGCGCTTCGTAGCGATTCATGCGGCGAACGCGGAGATATTCTTGCTGTGAAAGTCGCGCTGGCTGCGCGCAGCTACCCAATCTATATCGGGCGTGACTTGTCGGGCTCGTTGGCAACTTGGTTACAAGCGTGCTGTCCGAAGAGTCGCCATGCTGTGGTCGTGATGGATGAAAAAGTTACAGGCTTTGCCGATCATTTTCTCACAGCCTTGGAGCAGTCCCAATATCGAGTGACGCAGTTGCGTGTGCCGAGCGGTGAAGCGAGTAAGTCGTTGAGTGAAGCTTCGCGATTGTGGGATGCGATGCTGGACGAACACACCGACCGCGGTTCCATGGTGATAGCGATCGGCGGTGGTGTTGTGGGAGATTTGGCTGGCTTCGTGGCAGCTTCGTATGCTCGCGGTCTGCCACTCGTTCAGATTCCAACAACTTTGCTCAGCCATGTTGATTCAAGTGTGGGTGGCAAGACGGCTGTTAACTTGCCCAAAGCCAAGAACATGATCGGCGCTTTTTGGCAACCCAGTTTAGTTGTGATCGATACCGCATCGCTTGACACTTTGCCCAGGCGCGAGTTTTTGTCGGGTTTCGCCGAAGTGCTCAAGTATGGCGTGATTCTATTGCCGAATCTGCTCGACTACCTTGAGCAGAACATCGACGCAGCGTTGGCAAAGGACCCGGTCGTGTTAGCTCACTTGATTGCGGAGTCGTGTAAAGCGAAAGCGACGGTGGTAGAACAAGACGAACGCGAGACAACTGGGTTGCGTGCTATTTTGAACTATGGCCACACATTTGCGCACGCTTTGGAAAGCATTGTTGGTTACGGCCAACTGTTGCACGGTGAAGCGGTCGCGATCGGAATGCATATGGCTGCGTGTTTGGCATTTCAACTGGAGAGAATTCCATTGAGTTTTGTTGAACGCCAGTTCAAATTACTGCAAGCGTTGAAGTTGCCAGTGCAGTTTGCGAACGCGGAACCGGAGTTGCTGTGGGGAGCGATGCAGCACGACAAGAAAGTCGAGCACGGTCAATTGCGATTTGTTCTTCCAAGCCGTTTTGGTCACGTTCAGCTGGTACCTGGAGTTACAAAGCAACAGACGATCGCAGCGATTAGCTTGGCAAACCAGTTTACGGTTTAGGAGCTTATCCGAAAACCGGTTTCGCAAATTAAGCCGAAAGACGTGATCGCGACCGCCTACTCAGCTTCGGAAGCCAGGTTGCACTGATTCGAAATGATCTGCGGCGCAAGAGAACCAACAACCATTCCGATAAGTGCTGCCGAAAGCCCAACGAGCTGGGGCGGATAGACTTCATCGATTCCTTCTAAAGCAGGTATCATCGCACTTAAATTCGAAGCGAACATCACCGGTGCCCAGCAGCCGATTCCGAGTGCGATTGAAAGAATTGCGCCTTGGGTTGTTGCTCGTTTCCAGTACAAACCAAACGTGAGTGGCACGAATGAGCCGACCAACGTAATCTGATAAGCCGACGAAACCAGGTCGTAGATTGATGTCCCTTGACTGAGGATTGCGTACGTTAGCACCATGGAGGTGAAGGTAAAAATCGTCACCCGCATCGAAAACAATAATTGCTTGTCATTGAGACCTGGTTGCAAGTGACGCAAGATGTTTTCAACGAAGCTGGTCGACGGCGCAAGCAATGTAGCTGACGAACAAGACTTAATCGCAGAGACTAGAGCGCCGAAAAACAAGATCTGAACGAGCAGCGGCATGTGATCCATGATCATCGTCGGCAAGACTTGCTGGGCGTCTTCATTCAACAGACGATCTGCCTGTTCGGGCATGATGAGAATCGCTGACGCGACGATGAACATCGGCACAAAAGCGAACGCGAGGTAGCACAAGCCACCGATGATCGCGCCGTACCGAGCTGCATTGACGTTTTTTGCCGACATCACACGCTGAAACACGTCCTGCTGCGGAATCGATCCCAGCATCATTGTTATTGCGGCTGCGATAAAGAACGACCATTCTCTTGGGCTGGAGGATTCAGGGAAAACTCGCCACCAATCACGCTCGGTTGCCAAGGCGAAGACCTTATCCGCGCCGCCAACCAAGCCAGCCGAGTACCAGGCGATGTACGACATCCCGAGTACCAGCACAATCATCTGCACAAAGTCCGTGTAAGCCACCGCCATCATCCCACCGATCATCACGTAGATCAGAACCAGCACGGTCCCGATTATCATTCCGATGGCGGGCGAAATCATCCCGCCTGAGAGAATAGAGAAGACCAAGCCCAACGCGGTTATTTGCGCGCCGACCCAACCGAGATAACTAAGGATGATGATGATCGAACAGAGTATTTCAACGGGCACTCCGAACCGCTTGCGGTAGAAGTCCCCGATGGTCAGCAAGTGCATCTTGTACAGCCGCGTAGCGAAGAAGACACCGACCAGCACTAAACACATCGATGCACCGAAGGGATCTTCAACAACTTCGGTTAAGCCGCCGTTGACGAACTTCGCTGGAATTCCCATCACGGTTTCAGCACCGAACCAAGTCGCAAAACTGGTCGTGATCACCATGTACAGCGGCAAACTATGACCGGCGACCGCAAAGTCTTCCGTGTTCTTGATTCGCGATCCCGCCCAAACACCAATCCCCAAGGTACCGACCAAATACAACAGCACGAATACAAGTAGGATGACATTCATTTCGTTACGAACTGTCCTTTGTAAAGTGAAGAGATCGCAGGATCACCGAATTTTCAGGCTTTGATTGTAGGTAGCGATGTTGTGCGAGTCGAGCATAGAAGTTTTCAAGCCCTGTTGACGCCGATTCAACGATTGGACTGAGACCCGAACTCGGTACACGCATCCTTTATTCGCCCCAAAGGGAACTTTCGAAACCACTGAGGAATGCGGGATTTGCGTAGATTCGTCGTGGGCATTCGATCGTCAAACTTGTACGGATGCTTTACTGAACGAGTAGAATGACGCGGCACTTTTTTAGCACAAATGCATCGGCAATGAAGAGCGAATCGAAGCCAAATTTATGAATCAGCCGCAACTTGTACGAGCCTTGTCGTTGACTGATGCGAGTGCGCTTGTGGTTGGTACGGTTATCGGTACCGGCGTTTTTCTTAAAGCGGCGCCGATGGCGCAAGCGGTCGGTTCGCCGATGTGGGTTTTGATCGCTTGGGTAGCCGCGGGACTGCTATCGCTGGCCGGTGCACTCACCTATGCGGAGCTGAGCGCGATGATGCCAGAGGCGGGTGGCGAGTACGTTTACCTGCGCAAGTCGTACGGTGAAACGTCTGCCTTTCTTTTCGGCTGGCAACGTTTTATTGTGGCGGGCAGTGCCTCGATCGCAAGCCTCGGCGTTGGCTTCTCGATTTTTCTGTCGACCGTTATCCCGCTCGAGCAAGTTTGGATTGAACGCGATTTCTATCTGCTTGGTCAGTTAATTCACTGGCAGTTCGGTATCAAGCAGTTGATCGGCGTTGCGGTCATCGCGCTTCTGACCTGCGTGAACTGTTTCTCAGTTGCAATTGGTGGCAAAGTTCACGTCGCCTTGACGCTGCTGAAGATCAGTGGCATCGCGTTCATCGTGCTTGGAATCTTCTTATTCTCGAAAGGGACGTCGTGGTCGAACCTCGCAACGCCCAGCGATGTGCAGTGGACGGGGCTAACGGCTTTCGGCACGGCGATGCTTGCGGCGCTCTGGGGCTACGATGGTTGGAACAACATGCCGATGGCGGCTGGGGAAGTACGAAATCCAGGACGCAATATTCCTCGCGCTTTGATACTTGGCATGTTCGCAATCATCGCGATCTACTGCACGTTAAATCTCGCTTATTTTTACGCGTTACCTTTCGACGAAGTTGCTTCGTCTAACTCGACCAAGTTCCGCGATGCGTTGCCCGTCGCCGCTCGCGCGTCGCAAACATTCCTTGGCGATTACGGTGGTCGCGTAGTGGCAATTGTGTTCATGGTCTCTGCACTGGGAGCACTCAATGGTTCAATTCTCTCGAACGCAAGAGTGCCGTTTGCGATGGCTCGCGACGGTTTGTTCTTCAAACCGTTTGCATTGGTGCATGCGACGACGCGAGTGCCGGTTGTCTGTTTACTGATCCAAGGCGGTTGGGCCTGTGTACTCGCACTCTCGGGCACCTTCGATCAACTGACCGATTGCCTGTTGTTCGCTTCGTGGATCTTTTATGCGCTGGTAACGTCAAGCGTGTTTGTGCTGCGTTACCGGTTTCCTGATATGGATCGACCGCATCGCACCTGGGGTTATCCCTACGTGCCGCTTGTGTTTGTTTTGGTGGCCGTGTGGTTGATCATCAATACGCTGTACACCAAGCGCGTCGAATCGGTAGCCGGTCTGGTGATGATGGCTACGGGGATTCCGCTTTACATGTATTTCCGATCGCTGAATAAGAAATCCGCGGCGAAGTGAGATCGCAACCATGCGAGAGCGTTTCGAAGAACTTTGCGAGCTGCTCGATTCCAGCGGTGTCATCGCGACCGAATTGGACCGGCAGCGAACCGTCGAAGTGGAACGCGAGTGGCGGTCGGTTTTTGGCGATGCATTCGATGGTCGAAAGCCGTTTCGCCAGGGAACGAAAGCCGAGTCCGAATTCCAGCAGATCGATTGTTCGCATTTCTGGATTGTGACTTTGTCAGCCAAAGTTGCTGGCACTCCGGTGCATCCTATCGGCTCGCAGCGCTTTGGATTCGAGTGCCGTGGCAAGCTGCTTCCGCTTGGTCGATTCCATGCTATCGAGTTCTTCATCAGCCCGATCGATTTCGCTTGGACGATGGTTCACACGCACGAAGATCACGCTTCGGGTGGTCCGTATTTCACTTGGCGGAAGCTGTGAGCACCGTTCGCTTTCTCCTACCATAAATCGGTTCATCGGCTATAACTTAGTTCAGTTGCCCGTCGCATCCTGACGCATTCGATTTCAATCGCACACACTCGGAACTTGTAAATGACAGAATATCCAGACGACGCCGACGGCTCAGTTTTAGCGGACCTTGCCGCACTCGGCATCGATATGACTCAGCCGATGGACATCGAATTTCCAGTCGCAGCGCCCGACGAAGAAGCAGCGATCGAAATTGCGCGAGTCTTGACGGAAGCGGGTTACGAGGCGCACGTCGAATACGATGACGGCGAAAGTGAAGACGAAGAACAAGACGGCGACGAAGAGTTCATTCCAGGTTGGGATGTTTACGCAAACGTCCACATGGTTCCCGATTACGACGAAATCATTCGCATTCAAGCGGACCTTAGCCGACTGGCGAATCCGCTCGGCGGCATGTCGGACGGTTGGGGAGTGATGCTCGATCCGGACGAAGAGGAAGAAGAGTCCGACGAAGAGCCAAAAGAATAAGTCGCATAGCGAGTTGCTTTTAAGCTGAAGCCGCTGAACCAATGGAAGCTGACCCAAGCGCAGCTGAACCGAGAGAAATGGGTAGCAGGTTCAAGCGGCGTTTGGAGAAACGCTTCACTTCGTTTTCGTTCGGTTGTTGCAACAGCATGTGTGCGACAGTTCTTAAAACTGATACCGGTTATTCCAACTGCGCCTATCGCGCGACCTTTCCGACACGCAGACTAGAAAATCGTCACTGTCCGACTCTTTTCGCTAGGCAGAACAGCTTGCCACCGTCCGATACCTGAACCTAGCTGAGGATCAGTTGAGCGGCCAACGTTCAATCGTTTGCGTATTGCATCGAATCGAGTTGGCGGCGCGTGTCACATGGATGTGAGTCAGTTAGAACTGCGAACGAATCGCATTTCATCCAGGCAAACGTCGACTTTGAAAGGCACGCAGTGGCTAGCAAGCGCTCATCACATCTGCGAATCCATACTGAGGAAATCAACGCAGCCGACCGAAACGAGAACAATCGTTCCCGTTTGTTTGACATCCAGCAACTGATGGATGACTTCACCGAAGCAACCGGATGGCAGCCGCGAACATTGACCTCGACGCCACATGCACCTGGCAATTCTGAAAAACGCGACGACCGTGACATTCCACTGCGCCAGCGCGTTGAGTTGGTGAATGTCGCGATGCTGGACGGTCTGCTGGACGCAGAGGATCTACTCGACATGCCGATGACCGGCGAAGAATCCGCTTGGCAGTTGCTGGAATCGATCGATGCGCTCATTCAACGATTGAATGAGACTGAAAAAGCGCTTACGCATCAAGAAGCCAACCTAGCGACTGAGGTCGGGGTGAATGTTCGCAGCGATGAAGGAACGCAGCTGGCCGATCGCTTGCTCGAATCGTTGCAACGCGCTTCGGAACTGACCAACAGCGACGCCGCCGCGCTGTATCTGCTCGACGACACGACCAGCGAACTGAAGATGCGTTGTTGCTGGGGGATGCCAGCCGCTTCGCTTGTACATCCGGCTCGCAATCTGCGCGGATCGCTCGCCGACTTGGAGGCGTTGATGGGCAACGCCGTGTTGCTGGAGAACACTCGCATTGCGCCGGAGTGGAATTGTCCGGAGCCTTATGCAGCAGCGATGTGCGTTCCGATCGGTTCGCCAACGATGCCTCACGGGACACTGTGGTTGTTCAGCGACCACATTCGAGACTTCGAGGACTCTGATATCGATGCCGCTAAAGCCGCGACGGATAAGATTCTCAGCGACATCGAGCGCAGCGTACTGGCTGAAGAAGTGCTCAAGACCCGCCGTTTGAACCGCCAGTACGAAGATGCGAGCCTCATTCAAGCTTCGCGCCTGCCGGACCAGCAGACGCTGCACGAGGATTACGAACTGGCTGGTTGGACTTATCAAGGTCAGGCGCTCGGTGGCAACTTCCACACATGGAACATCAACCGACTCGGACAGATCAACGCCGCCATGGGTGATGCTGCCACCAGCGGAACCGCCGGTTCACTGGTCGCAACGAGTGTGCAGACGATCGTTGAAACTTGCTGGAATTCGAATCACAAGCCTTCGCAAGTGATGCGCAAAGCAAACGAAATACTGTGGGGCGCTCAAGATGGTGATTGGCGGAGTTCGTTGTGTTATTTGCAGATTCATCCCGAGTCGGGGTCAACGCAGTTGTCGATCGCGGGCGATATTTGTGCTTATGTGATCGGCACACGCGGCTACCGCATGATCGCTGGCAACACCACCATGCTCTCGCTGCAACCCGACAGCAACTACCGCAACGAACAACTGTATCTCGAAGGAGGCGATCTGCTGATGATCGCTTCAGCCGATGTTCTTGCCGGGGCAGCTCGTGGTGGTTTCTCGCAAGACATGCTGTTCAAGACCATTCGCGAAATGCACGACGACCCCGCCAGCGACATAGTTGATCACTTGGCGCGCATGCTACCGATGCTCAGCCCGGATCAGCTTCATAATTTCGATCGCAGTCTGATGCTAATCCGCCGCAGATTTTAAGCTGCAGACGATGGAGCAATCACCTGGATAAAGAGCCGATTCGCCGGCGACCGTAAACTCAATCGATGTTCGCTTGCGTTTCGCCGGTGTCAGCGCCAGCGGTGGTGTCCACTCCCAGCTGGCGCCGCAATTTGTTCAACCAGTCATGAAATGTTCCAGCCGCTATCTGCTCACGCGCTGCATTCATTAGTCGTTGATAGAAGACGAGATTGTGGTGTGTGAGCAAAATGGGTCCTAGCATCTCCTTCGCGATGAAAAGATGACGAAGGTATGCGCGGCTGTGTCGACACGCAAGGCAAGGGCAAGTCTCATCGACTGGCCGCGGGTCATCGGTGTGAACAGCGTTTCGCAACCGCAAAGTACCATGCCACGTAAACGCAAGCGCATTGCGACCGTTACGCGTGGGCATAACGCAGTCGAACATATCGATGCCTCGAGCGATGCCTTCCAGCAAATCGATCGGCCGCCCCACACCCATCAAGTAACGCGGTTTGTGAACCGGTAAATGCGGTGTCGTTTCTCCGATCACACGATACATTTCCGAAGGTTCTTCGCCGACGCTCAGACCGCCAACTGCGAAGCCATCGAAGGGCATTTGCGCAAGGCTGGTAGCACTCGTGCGTCGCAATTCACTATCCAGACCGCCTTGCACAATGGCGAACATAGCTTGATGTTCCCGAGTAGCGGCTGCTAAGCAGCGTTCAGCCCAGCGGGTCGAGCGTTGCATCGCCTCTTCTACCAGCGTTCGCTCAGCCGGCAGCGCCACGACATGGTCGAGCACCATCGCGATGTCGCTGCCAAGCCGCTCTTGAATGGCGATCGATTCTTCAGGCGTCAGTTCGAGTAGACTTCCATCGACGTGCGAGCGAAACTTTGCGCCGTGCTCGGTGATCTTGGTTAAACCCGCGAGACTGAATATCTGAAAGCCGCCACTGTCGGTCAGAATTGGGGCGGGCCATCCCATGAATTTGTGTAGTCCGCCAAGCCGTTCGACGCGCTCGCTACCCGGACGCAATTCTAAGTGATAGGTATTGCCGAGAATGATCTGCGCACCGGTCGATTGCACTTGATCAATCGTTAAACCCTTGACCGTTCCTTGCGTACCAACTGGCATGAAGACAGGGGTATCGATGTGCCCGCGGGTTGTTGCAATGCGCCCCAACCGAGCGTTCGAATGCGGATCGGTCGCAATCAATGTGAATCCGAAACCGCTGGCCATGGAAGACTCTCAGTTGCCGCCGACACGGTCATTTTGTGACGCCAGTCCGCTACGTCGTGAATGAAAAAAGGCTCACCGAGCGATCGCGCGATGAGCCTTAAACAAATCAACTTTGCGAAATCAATCACCGCGCAACTTGAGACTCATCAGCTCAAGTTTCTCTCGGACTTCGTTCAAACTGGTCACCCCGAAGTTCTTGCACTCCAGCAGATCGTCACCGGTTTTGCGAATCAGTTCAGAGATGGTGTTGATACCGAGTCGCACCATACACTTGCGAGCACGAACCGACAGATTCAATTCAGAGATCGGACGTTCCAAAACAGCTTGTTGATCTGGCGACATGCCGGACAAATCCAGCGGTGGATCAGGTTCACGCTGTTGGTCCGAGAACTGCCCCAGTGACAAACCCTTCGAGGACAGCATCTCACGAATTTCGACGAGACTGGTCTCACCAAAATTCTTGCTGGACAAGAGTTGTTGTTCGGTAGTACGCGTCAAATCCCCGATCGTATAGATGCCCATCTTCTGAAGGCAATTACGACTGCGTACCGACAGTTCAAAGTCGTTGACAGACACACTCAACATTTGGCTGATGCGTTCCGACTGTCGAGCCGAATCTTCATCGTAATAAACGCTGCCCGAAGCCGAAGCATCCTTCAAGTACAGCTTGGCGCGAGGATGATCTGGGAAGACATCCAACACTCGCTTGTAACAAGCTTGAGCCTTACCGAAATCGTTGCGATCCTCGTAGAGAATCCCGAGGTTGATCAGAGTGCCGATGTGCGCTGGAAAACAGGAAGCGGCGCGTTCGTACAAACGCAGCGCTTCCACATCGTTGCCCTTGCGATCATGTTCGAGCGCTAACCCGAACAATGCGCCGGGATGACGATCGTCATGCTGCAAGGCACGATTGTAAAGTCGCAACACTTCGTCGAAGTTTGCGTCGCGCGATGCAACCGTTGAACCGCGTTGGTAATTGTATTCAGCCGTCTGCTCGTAAGGGCCGAAAATGTTGTCGAGGATGTCCATCGCATCTTGCAACCGCCCCATGTAACGCAACACTTCGGCCGTTGAAACTTGGCAATGATCAGCGTCATAACCAGCCGTGCGGGCAGATGCGAAATGCTGGATCGATTCTTCATACAACTCAAGTTGGAAACATGCCTTTCCAAGATAGAAAAGCGCTAGTGCGCCCCCATCGGCATGTGTAAGTGTCTTCTTTGCGTCTTCGAAACGCCCCAACAAGTATTGGCTTACGCCCAGCCGCACCGACTGCGCCGGACTGCGATCTTGATTCTGCTGCAACTCGCCTACCGCATCACGAAGTACGCCCAATTGGCTGTAATCATCGGAGATGGTTTTGCAAAGTTGGTTGATTTCGCTGGGACCAAAGGAATGGTTCGAGACAACCATGTCACGCACGTCAAAAACCGCCGCTTCCGTCATCCTGAAATGACTCCCTAGGAATTGTTGCCGTAAGCAAAGGTCCAACGAGCAAAAGGCTCAGAGAGCCAGCGGCGGGAGTCGAACCCGCAACCCCCGCATTACGAATGCGGTGCTCTGCCAATTGAAGCTACGCTGGCGACCTAAGCTAAAGCCTGTAGGCCACTTATAGAATCTCGCAATGTAACCGCCAGCGCCAGCAATCGTCAAGGGGACAAGTCGCCATTCGAACCCTGCATTTAGAAACTGTTCCGCCGCGCGTACCTATTCAAGCGATTCCGCTATAGTCGACTGTCAACTTGCTAGCTGCAAAAACTGCCTCCGCGTCCAATGCAGGCCGTTCCGATTGGCTGCAAAAAAACCGCGAAAACAAGCGTTTCGAAGTTTCAAAAATAATAGTTCGGTATGCCGCTAAAACGGTCATGCCCTCGTTGAAACTTGCACAACGATGCTTAGACTGAGCG
>JBGSJB010000547.1:0-2150 GCA_041742175.1 Pirellulaceae bacterium | reverse complement strand
GGAGGCGGTGCTCCGGGCGGTGGCCCGACGAGCGGCGGATTCGGCGGCCGTGGTGGAGGTCCCGGCGGCGGAGGCGGATTCCCTGGATTCGGCGGTGGTACACCTGGCGGATTTGGTGGACGTGGTGGTGGTACTGACGGCCGTGGTCGAGGAGGTAACTGATAGTGATGCTAGAAGCGGGTGAAATCTTAGTTCGGCACGGTTTGCTAGCCAGCGAGCAACTCGAAGCGCTGCGATCGCAGTCTCTTGGTAGTCGCGAATTGATTGGGGCAGCCATCGGACAGGGCATGGTCGAAGAGGAACCCGCGCTCCGCGCCTTGGGCCAAGAGCTCGGCATGGAGTTTGTCGATCTCCGCTCGGCGGAAGTAGATCTGGAGGTCCTCAAGAACTTTCCGCAGAAACTCATTTATCGCCACTCTCTTTTTCCGTTGGGGCGAATCAATGGCTCGCTGACGCTGGCGACGAGTGACCCGCTCGACGTCTATGCGATGGACGAAGCCAGTGCGGCAACGGGACTGACGATCATTCCGGTCGTTGCCGAAAAGGCCGAAATTGCGCGTTTGATGAAGAAGCATCTCGGCGTGGGCTCGGAAACCGTCGAAGGGCTGATGGCGGCTCGCGAAGACGACGAAGTCCAACTGTTGGAGGACCTTGAGACCGACGGCAGCGAACTGAGCGAGATGGCCCAGGAAGCTTCCGTTGTCCGCTTAGTAAATGAAATTCTGGTCGAAGCCGTCGACTCGCGAGCGAGCGACGTTCACGTCGAGTCGCAAGCGGCGGGCATCGTGATCCGATATCGCATCGACGGCATCTTGCACGATCAACCTGTTCCACCGGAGATCAATCGATTCCAAGCGGCCATCATTAGTCGTTTGAAAATCATGGCCCGTCTGAATATTGCTGAAAAGCGATTGCCTCAAGACGGACGCATCAAGTTGAAAGTGCATGGCCGAGAAATCGATATTCGTTTGTCGTCGATCCCTATGATCCACGGCGAAAGCCTCGTCATGCGTATTCTCGACAAAGGAGCGATGAAGTTCGATCTCCAGGGCTTGGGGATGGACAAGCACACCTACGATATTTTCAGCCAGTTGATTCGCTTGCCGCACGGCATTGTGCTGGTAACCGGCCCAACGGGATCGGGAAAAACAACCACTCTGTACAGTTCCCTGCTGGAGATTCGTAGTCCTGAGAACAAAATCATCACAACCGAGGATCCCGTTGAATATCAATTGGACGGAATAAATCAAATTCAGGTCCATGCGAAAATCGGCCTGACGTTCGCAGCTTCACTGCGAAGCATTTTGCGCCACGATCCAGATATCGTGCTGGTCGGCGAAATTCGCGATCAGGAAACGGCTGAGAATGCAATCCAAGCCTCGCTGACTGGACACTTGGTATTTAGCACCTTGCACACAAACGATGCGGCGGGCGCATTTACTCGAATCGTCGATATGGGCATTGAGCCGTTCCTCGTTTCCAGCACGGTCGAAGGCATTATGGCTCAGCGACTGCTGCGCAAGCTCTGTCCGGCCTGCAAAGAAGCCTATACGCCAGCCCAGGAGGATTTGCCGAATGACTTTCCTTGGGAGAAGCTCGACGGGCAGAAGCTTTACCGCAACGTGGGCTGCCGCACCTGCCGCAATGTGGGCTATGCGGGCCGTATGGGAATTTACGAACTGCTAGTAACGAACGAAGAAATCAAATCCCTGGCGCACGACCGTGTGAGTACATGGGATATCAAGCGCGCAGCGCTGGCAGCGGGTATGCGCACTTTACGCATGGACGCCTGGGACAAGGCCATCGAAGGGCGTACGAGCATCGAAGAGGTTTTGCGGGTCACCAAGGGCGACCGATTGTCGTAAAATAGATGTTACCCTGCACGCAGTCTCTGCCCTCGAGATAACTTCAACCAATTTCAACTCACCATGCCAGAATTTGCTTACGTAGCTCGCGATCTGAGCGGTCAAAAGAAAACGGGCGTGTTGACTGCCAGTAGTCAACACGATGCGTTGAGCCAATTGGATAGCTTGGCTCTAATGCCCGTGGAAATCAAGGTTGCCAAGGCAGCCGGAGCGGCACGGACAATGCGAGTAAGCGGGCAAGTGATGGCGAACGCTTACAACCAGTTGGCGTCGCTGCTTCGTAGC
>JBGSJB010000546.1:0-6841 GCA_041742175.1 Pirellulaceae bacterium | reverse complement strand
ACGTTTTCAAGTTCCTTACGCTCCTGATCGTCCAATCGAACGATATACTTCTTCTCCATAGCACACCTCCATGTTACCAAGAGAATCGCAGTTTTGGCGAAATTAGGGAACCCTAAAATTCAATTGGAACAAAGCACTAGCACTCCACTTGGCACTAGTCACCGGAATCTTGCTGGTGATTCCATCTTCGGTGATTTCCAGCTCAAACAGTCTGTCGGCGACTTCAGCATTTTGAGCACCGAAGCTAAGTACGCCGGTGGAATTACCTGTGACTTCATTGAAGTTGCCGCTCGTGATCAATGGGATCTTGCGGGCATTGAAGGTTTCCGACACGCTTTGCGCATCCAGGCTGAAACTAACAACCGCTGGTGCAAGTCCTTCGCTCTTGATACTGAACTCGGTGATAGCAGCGTTGCTGAGCGCGAAGGTATTCAAGTCAGACGTGGTCGCGACCGTGTTTTGTTCCTTGGCCGCGATCGACGGCAGCACTGTCAACTTCGCGAGGCTTCCCAGTAGCGCCGGCGTTGACGGCCCAGCGGCAAGCTTCACTTCCATCGCCCCGACCTTTGTCTTGGCCTGTGTAATGCCTTTCGTTCCTACTGTCGTCGGCTTGCTGACCAACCAATCGATGGAGTCGTAGCGAACTCGCCCCAACGTCCCGAAGTCGAGGTACGAAGCAACTTGCGCAGTATCGGCAATGGATGGGTCCGCGGTCCCGAAGGTGGTGGCCGGCGTGACGACATTACCTGCTTCATCCCAGGTTGTTGTCAACGTGTTGCCCGCACCCTTGCCTTGAAGCTCCGTGACGGTGAGTTCGATCTTGGAGTAGGACAGCCCCAGCGTGTTCGTCGGCAACTCGCTTGCTTTCGCGCTCAGTCCGAATTCGGAAATGAACGCGTCGTACAAGTTCCACTGCATGAGGACCTTGTTCACGCCTGCGACGTTGGCTCGGTCAGTGATCGTCACTTTGCCCAGATTCGTGCCTGCCGCTGCACTTCCCAGCAGCCCCGCAGTCCCCGAATCGACATCGCGAGTGATCTGGAACCCGCTCCCCTCAGCCTTCGTCAGTGAACCTGGGAGCGCGAGCACGTTACCCGCGGTCTGGGCACTCCACGAAAAGTCATCGATCAGCAGTTTTTGGCCCCCGATCTCCAGCACTGTTTCAATATTTAGCGGGTTTTCACTGGGTTGACCGTTCTTGGAGTTGTCGATGTTGCCCGATCCCACGATTGCACTCTTGGTGACGCCACCGCTTAGCAGATCCCAAGAGGCCGTCCGGTTGGTGACTCCGTCGATCGTTGCCAATGACTCGTTGAACTCGACCTTCGCGAAACTCAGCGAGCCCGATTCGCTCTGGCCATCGGTACGGAACGAAGTCAAACGACCGCTGCCCAGTTCGAAGCTGAGCAAGTTCTTACCGGGCGTTACCACATCATCCACCACTCGCAACTTTGTCGCCGTGCTGTAGATCGGCGCAAAACTGGCTTGCGAATACAGATCGTTCGAAGCCGAATCCACTGGCTTGGTGAACCGCAAATCACTGAAAACGATCGGATCGTTGAGATTGCTATTGGCATCCTCATCGCCGCGCGAAAATCCCCACGAGAATTCGGTCAGTTCAATGTCCGTGGCCGTCGCTCCCGCTCCTGAAGCATCGCCGTTAATTCCCGGGATATCCAGCAAGATCGCCGCCAGCAGCCGCCGCGATTCGAGTTGCTCAAGCCGCAGTTTGTTCGCGTTCCGTCGTCGATTCCGAAGCGCCGCCCCAGTCCCCCTAGCATTCCAAAGTCGAGCAAACCAGTTGTTTCGTGAATTGGACGTTGGTTTTGGCATGATGGGCTCGATCGCTGCAGTTTTATCGGGATTATGAGGAAAACCGGTAAGAGTACGCAGCACCTCGCAACTTCTTCCAGAAAATCGGAAGATTGTTTCAAGCCGCGTGTCGCGAGGAAAGCAAGGCCTCCCCCCCCTTCGCGAAGCGACGCCATATAATAGCCTGGGACGCCAGTCGACGCGAGTCCCAGGTGCATGCAACGACACCCAATCCCGAGTCGCGGAGCGACGCCATGCCGTCCCCCAGTCGCGTTGCGACTGAAATGGAACAAAACTCGCATCAGTGTCTTTATGCTAAACTGCTACGTGTCGCACAGCCCACTCCACTACTGAGCTGAAACAAAGCACTAGCCAACTCTTCACCTAGTCCTTCTCATCCTCGGTCCAAATATGCTTCCCACAATTCGTGCTGATTTACTGTTCCTGCCCGACAACGAGCCTCTCCGTTTTTTGCCAGAAGGACCTTACGCAATCGGTGGCGGACGCTTCAGTTGGGTTGGCATACAGCATGGAGCCAACGCCATAGTCGGCTCTCTGAACATCTACGATCTGCACGATCGAACAAATCAGTCGTTTGAGTTGCCCGGACGGCCCGGTTTCGCTCGGCCGACGAACCTCGAAGGGACTTTCCTCGTCGGCTGCGAACGCGAACTTGGGCTGTTCGAGATCAGCACCGCTACCTGGAAAACTCTCTGCGCTGGCATCGATAGCGACGTCACGAACACAATTATCAATGACGGAACCACCTACGGCGCGAACATTATCTTCGGCACCAAAGACCTCGAATTCAAAACCAAGAAGGCAGGGCTGTACCTCTACCGCAGCCAAGATGGCCAACTCGTCCGACTGCGAAACGATCAGATCTGCAGCAACGGCAAGGACATCATCGACGTCGGCGGGAAACTTCAACTATTTGACATCGACACTCCGACGCAACGTGTTGTTCGATACCGCTTAGACATTCACTCGGGCTCAATCACCGACTGCGAAACGGTCATCGATCTCACGTCACTCGACAGTTTTCCAGACGGTATGTGCCTCACTCCCGACGAACAAAGCACCATCATCAGTTTCTATAACCCCAACCCCGCCGAATTCGGTGAGACGCGTCAGTACAGTCTGATCAGCGGTGAACTGGAACGCATCTGGCAAACTCCCGGCAGCCCACAAGCAACCTGCCCGCTGCTCATCGAACATCCGGACGGTTCGGTCAAGTTGATCATCACCACCGCAGTCGAAAATATGCCCGCCGATCGTCGTAGCACTTCGCCACTCGCCGGCGCGATCTTCATGGCAGACACCGATTTCTCGCACGCTCCTTCGGCACTTCAGTTCCCCATCTCCGCCTGAAGTTGAACTGCCGATAAGTGACCGACATAAGCCACAGAGCCATGATCCACAGCGATACGCCAACCCGCTCTTCAGAGTTAACTTCTGCCGTACCGCGTGCTGGCTATTGGCAACTGCGCACTCGCACGCTTCGGTTCACCGATATCCCATGTGTGATGGGCATCGTGAATGTGACACCCGATAGCTTTTCCGATGGCGGTCGCTTCTTTACTCCGAACACAGCTATCGAACACGCACTGCGACTCGAAGATGAAGGCGCTGATATTCTCGATATCGGCGGCGAGAGCACGCGCCCCTACAGCCAACCCGTTTCAACGGACGACGAACTGCGTCGCATCGTGCCCGTCCTCGAAGCTCTCACAAGTCGCGTTGCCATTCCCATCTCTATCGACACTTCGAAAAGCCAAGTTGCCGCAGCCGCGATTGGACTCGGCGCGGAAATCATTAACGATGTCACCGGTCTCGAACTCGATCCAGCTATGCTCGAAGTCGCGAGAGACTCGAACGCCGGAGTCTGCGCGATGCACATGCAAGGCAATCCGCAATCGATGCAAGACAACCCACAGTACACTGACGTCGTTGCCGAAATCTACGCCTATCTCGCCGCGCGTGACCGCTCCCTAATCGCCGCCGGCATCGCTCCTGAACGAATCTGCCTCGACCCAGGAATCGGTTTTGGAAAGACGCACGAACACAACCTTGAACTCGTCCGTTCCAGCCACCGCTTTCTCGCACTCGGACGTCCGATTCTCATCGGCCATTCGCGGAAAGGGTTTATCGGCAAGTTGATTGGCGACAAAGATCTCGACCGAACCGCCGGAACACTTGGCGTGACACTCGCTCTAGCCCGCGCCGGCATTCAAATCCTACGAGTTCACGATGTGCAAGCCACGCGCCATGCTCTGGTAACTTTCCAAGCCAGCGGTGGCTTAGCCTAGCGACTCTAGTTAAACTGGTCTCCTGTTATGCTCACATCCAGTTGAGCTCTATGCAAACCTGCCTCACGCTTCCGCGCTCGCAATCCCCTCTCCCACAACAACGGAACACCTCCATGTCCCAACCAACACGCCGTAAATTTCTCGCTGCTACTTCCGCAACGCTAGCCGCAGCAACTCTTCTAAGAAACGCTCAGCCAGCTGCTGCGCTACCAACCTTCGCTCCGCGCATCAACCTCGGCATCCAACTCTACTCGCTGCGCGAATACTCCGTCGATGACGCGCTCAAGCACGCCGCAGACATCGGCTTTACGCACGTCGAGTTTTACAGCAACATGTTCCCGATCAACTCGTCACCCGAAAAAATTCAAGAGATCAAAAAGAAAGTCACCGATCTCGGCCTAACGATCTCAGCACACGGTGTAAATCGTTTTACGAAAGATGCCAACGCGAATCGCAAGTTGTTCGAGTTCGCCAAAGCGGCTGGAATCTCGACACTCTCAGCCGACCCGGATCCCGACTCCTTCAGCAACCTGAATGAGCTCGTCAAAGAGTTCGATATCCGTATTGCGATTCACAATCACGGCCCAACGCATCGCTATAACAAAGCACTCGACGTGCTCCATGCCGTCGAAAAGTACGACACTCGCATTGGAGCTTGCGCCGACCTTGGCCACTACATTCGTTCCGGTGAAAAACCGACCGAAGTGATTCGCCTACTAAAGGGTCGCCTCTACGGAATCCATCTCAAAGATTTTGCAGAGATGAAGGATAAGACGGAAGGTGTGATCCTCGGCAAAGGTCATCTCGATTGCGTTGCTGTAGTCGACGCGCTGCTGGCAGTCGATTTTCCAGCCGACGGAGCGTTCTCCTTGGAATACGAAGAGAACCCCAAAGACCCAATCGCTGACATTAAAGAGTGTTTTGCCATCGCAAAGTCGGCGGTCGCAAAAGCCAACGCTTAACCCTCGGATCGCATCCCTAACTCAAGTCGCGAGTAACTTTAGAAGGCTGACGTGAACAACGCGTCAGCCTTCTGCGTTTCAACCCCCGTTACAGATGTTCCACTTTGCCACCAAATATCACACGACTCGCCTCAGCATCGGCAACCGTCAACCGATGAAGAATCCGTGACTCAGTCGAGATACACGTCCGGTACAGCACATCGTCATTCATGCTGCCCAAGCCACGGTAGCGCTGCTTCTTCAAGTTCGCCGAGTCGCCGCACTGCTCGCACAGCTTACGGTACTGCTCTTCGGTGTAACCCAATTGAATCTCCGTTCGCTCTGTGTTCGCAATCTCGTACAGCGGAGCGCGAACAATATACAACTTGCCACTCTCCAACACCGGTCGCAGCCAGCGATAGAAGAACAGCAACATCAACGCACCGATGTGAATGCCATCCGCGTCCGGATCAAACAGAAAAATCACGCGATCGTAACGCAGTTGCTGCGGTGCCGATAACTCGGAACAACCCAGCGCTTGCAACAAGGTTTGATAGAGCTTATTCTTCGCGACGGCAGATGCACTCGCCTTATAAGCATTTAATGGCTTGCCCTGCATCGGAACAACCGCTTGCAGCTGAACATTACGCAATCTACATACACTCTTCGCCGCCGAATCCCCTTCGACGATAAACAACTCCGAACCGCATCCAGGCGTATGTTCCCTGCAGTCGTGCAACTCGGGTGGCAAGTACTGCCGAGCATCCATGAGGTAGACTTTCCAAAGAGTTTGTTAGTGGCGACGCGCCGAGATGCTTAATCGATTTTGGCTCCAAGATAGCCGGATCGAATTGCTGAAGAAATGGTGGGCTGCGTCCTCTCATCCGGTTTCAAACGATCGACAACCAACTATTCTGTTACTAACTAGCTATCTATCCTTCGTATCTAGGACTCGTTATGACCCAAGTTCGCCGAGTTAGTATCTCCTTAATTCATTGGAAACTTGCTTTTTGCAATCTTGCGCTCTCCTCAATCGTCAGCGCAATGGCAGCTTCGACGCTGCTTGCACAAAGCACTGCACCCGACGTTGGTATTCGTTTCCAACCCCCAACCGCAACGCTGTTCACTGGCGCTACGATCGTCATTAGTCCCGACAAATCGCTTGAAGCAGCCGACTTACTCGTGCGAGCTGGAAAGATCGTGGAAGTCGGCGTCGATCTGGTTCCACCAGCCGACGCTGAAGTCATCGATTGCCAGAACAAATACCTGTACCCGGGACTAATCGATGCGTACGTCGAATTTCCAACTGCCGCTGACACTTCACCTGCGAGCTCTTGGAATACCACTGTCCAACCGCAAAGAAAGCTGAGCGCTCAACTCAAGCCCGACAACGGCAAACTGCAAGCACTCCGCAAGTCAGGTATCGGCATCGTTCTCGCCGCGCCCGACAACGGCATCTTCAAAGGTCAAAGCTGTGTGATCTTAACTTCAGAGAAACCCCTTGAGTCAACATTGCTTGCGCCGTCCGCTTTCCAACACATTCGCTTACTGCCCGAACGTCAAGCGCGCGGAAGTTATCCGAGCAGTCCGATGGGTGCGGTCGCACTCGTTCGACAAACTTTGATCGACGCGAACTGGTACCAACAGGCGCTGCAAGCCTTCGAATCAAATCCTGCTATTCAAGCTCCCGAAACGAACATCGCCCTCTCCAATCTTGAGTCACTCGTCCGCTCTAAACAAACGGCCATCATTGATGGACCGAACGAATTGTATGCGCTA
>JBGSJB010000545.1:0-50967 GCA_041742175.1 Pirellulaceae bacterium | reverse complement strand
ATTGAAAACGGCTAACACTCCTGAAGCACGCCGAACTCAACCGCTCCTAGAAGCCGTTTGGGGTAAGGGGTCTTCCGCCCCGACAAACCGATTTCCAGAAAATCCAGCCCCAATTTCTATAAATACCAACCCCACCCGCCCCCAAACCCAAATCCGCTAAGCCTAAGCAATATCCAGGCTAGCGCCTCAGGCTCAGGATGGAATAATTGTTGTATGAAGCAAACAAGAAAAATTCGGTTGAAACTGCTATTTGTCGCACAGCCCAGCCAGTGGCTACTTTCGTCGGACGAGACGCAATTTTGCGGATGCGGCATAATCGAAACCTTGGCTCTAAACAATTCTGGAAGGTGGACAGCATGAAAAATCGGTCCGCAACGACACTTGGTGCGTTTTGTTTAATTTGCTTCGCGATGCTAGTTACGCTAACGGGTTGCGGTGAGAGCACGAAGGATGCCATGATGCGGATCGCCAAGCAGCGGGCTGTTGCGCGGGAGAGAGAAGCATTGGCTGAAGCGGAAGCGGCGAAGAATGCTCCACCCGTCGAGGCTGCGCCACCGGTGGCCGCTGCACCACCACCCGCTGCTGCACCGGATGCAGTTGCTGCTCCCGCCGCCGTCGCTGAGCAGGCCCCCGAAAAGCCAAAGCGGGTGTATGAGCATTCGATGCCCTACGAATTCTCCTCGATCGACCCAAACGGTCGATTCGTTGCCCATAAATCGACGAACGGAACCATCGGGGTCTACGATCCCGAGAGTGGCAAGCTGCTGCGAGAAATTTTTAATCGCAACCTAGACGCTACTTGCATCGGTTTTGGCGAAAGTGGCCAGTCGATGATCGTTGGTGACCGAAAAGGAGCCTACAAAATCTTCGCGTTGGGCAAGCTGGCGGGCTTAGACCGCTATCAGCAACGCAAGTACACGTTCGGCGACTTCTTAGCGCCCACGGCTTCTGGCGAAGCACCGTTGAGCTGTGTTGGGCTTAGCGATGACGGAAACGTAGTCGCAGCAGGGGATACCAGCGGCGGGGTGCGTTTGTGGCCCATGGAGGAGAAGGCACCTCAAAAACTGGAGGGCGAATCGACTCCAATTCGACAACTGCTTACGGTCAACGGCGATCAGACCCTGTTTGCCATCTCAAGCAGCAGAATTGCGTATTGGCAATTGGCTAAGTCGGCCAAGAGTGAAGTTTTCGAAAATTCCAAATTGGAAACGCCTTCGACGATTACCTTGCTTGCACCCAACAATGCTTCCCTTCTAATCGCCGATGAAAAGGGACAAGTCACGCTTTGGAATTCGCCAACCCCTGAGTTTTTCCAGGCGCATGAAAAACCCATTCGTGAAATGACTTACTTACCGGGAAATAGCGACATTATTACGGTGGACGGCACAGGCGAAGTCGCTTGGTGGCCCTTGCCTCTCAAGCAACCACTCAGTGAAATGAAGCCTAGAGAACGCAAGAAATTTGGTGGAGATTGCACAGTAGCCAGGTGCGAACCGAAGAATAACCGCATCGCCACTGCCAATGGAAACAGCGTCTCAGTTTATGAACTTGAAACCAGCAATACCCTCGAATTTTCGGTTGATGAGGGGATGAGCGTATTCGAGCTGGCATGGGTTGATGAGGGCAATCAATTGGTTTGTGTCGCTGCGGCTGGCGAAGGCGATGAGGGTCTCCTGGTGCAGTGGAATGTGAAGGAAGCCCTGATTCAGAAGATAATGGCGGAATCCCCCTTAGCCGCCGGACAACCGGCACCGCCAGTCGCTGCACCACCAGTTGCTGCAACGCCTGCGGCAGCGGAGTCGGCCGCGCCAGGAGCGGCCACTGGGGAAGTTGCGGCCGCCGTGCCGGACAAGCCCGCGACCCCTTTTATCGAAACGGCGCGGCGCGTCTTAAGAAAGCGTCCGAGTATCGCGAAGCTTGCACCCGGGGCGGCGCGAATGGCAGTCGCATTTGCTAGTGGCGCATGCGATGTCGTGGAAGTTGGTACGCTGAATACCCTCCAGTCAATCGAACCCACTGCTGGGCTCACTGCACTCGGCTTCTCAAGTGATGCCAGCAAACTTTTTATGGGAACCAGCGATGGCAGCGTTCACATACACTTCTTACGCTCGTTGGGCTACATTCAAGCTTCGGATGGTCCGATCGTTTTCGCGCGATTCCATGATCGAGGTGCTCGGTTGTTCCTCGCCGGTAAAGATGGCAACATCACGCTGTGGGACCGCAACAACCTCAGTAAGCCGAAACAGATCCTAGATGGCCCTGAATTACAGTTAGAGCAAGCCAGCGTATCGCCTGATTTCAAGTATGCCGTGGCGCGATACGCCGGTGCCGAGCCGACCATTTGCGTATGGGAGTTTGGAGGAGGGAACGAAGTGGTTGCCCCGAAATTCACTCTCACACTACCCAATCCTTGCCGTGCGGTCGTGTTCAATCATGATTCAACCAAGCTAGTCATAGACGAAGGCGATCGATTTGGAGTCATCAACTTGGCAGACAAAGCCCGCCTCGGCGAGGTCAGCACGAATAACTTGGCCTTTTCCGTAGCTGAGTGTGGCTTGCTTCCCGACCGAATAGTTGTTGTCGCAAACTCAGAGGAGAGACAGATCGTAGTGTTCAGCCTTCCGGTAGACCGTCCTATACCCGGCGCCGCGTTACCGCAAGGCTATAGCATTCTCAAACATCGATTAATTGAGCTTAGCCCCTCCGCGATTGAGGCGAAAATTCCCAAGGACGACCCGTACGCCAACGCTCGCGCAGCACTCATCGAAGATCGCCCCATCTCGGAAGTCGCCGCAGGAATGGGTGGGGACGGACCAGCTCAGGCCGCAGTCGCAACCGCATACAGCAAGTTGACGGAGGCGATAGGCAAAGGAGCAGACTTAGGAGTTATTTCGAAACTTCGACAAGAGCTGGCAAATGCTCGAGGAAGATTGAAAATTGATAACTTGGGCAAAGACTACACCGCAGGTATGGTCAATGGGCAAGTGATCGCCGAAACCAATTTCGACTTCCGCGCGTTTCCGGGGCACATCTCAATCGATTTGCAATTTTCAGAAAACTACATTTATGCGTTGCCACCCAAGATGCCCAAGACACCAGCCGATGAGAGCAAGACACAAGAGATCGGTTTGTCCGACAACAATTTTCTGCTGAGTTGGCAATACATGTTAGGGATTCCAGTGCACGCTTGGGACGTGAGCTCGCACAACATTTCCGTTATTGTCCCGATTGTCAAGAGCGGGAACATTATTAGTGGTCCTGACATTTTTTCCTTCAACCGAGATGGGAGCTCAAAGCTCCTTTTTGCGGATTCCTCGGGCTTTGCTACCAAAACATACGAAGACTATTCATCATTTGTTACCACAGGCGCAAATGCACTAGAGTTGGAGGAGCACGATTTGGTTCGTATTTACAGGCTCGTTGATTTGTTTCAGCCTGCCCCAAAGCCCATATCGACCTTTCGTGGCTATGAAGCTGTAGTTTTCGGCGGTGGGTTCGCAAACAAGCGTAAGTGGATGTCGTTTGGAGTCCGCGAACGCGCCGTTTCTAGATTGTTTGCCGCTGATCTAAAGACGATGACTCCCAAAGAATTGCAACGTTTCTCCCACGACAAGCCCTGGATTGGTGGAGAAAGTGCGGCACCCGGTCCGCAGTTCTCTCGATTTAGCCCGGACGATAAAGTGCTGGTTACTTGGTCGGAACCCCTGGTGGATCAATTCACCTTAACTGTTTGGGACTGCACTTGGGATGATGACCAATTGGTGAACTGCAAACCACGTTACACGCTTTCTTCGAAAGCACCGTTTTTTCAACTTCGAGGCCAGGAAGCTTGTTGGTTCATAAGCAAAAAAGACGATCGCTCAGATCTGCGGATGTTGGTTCGTCCGATTGAAAACAATCGATTTGAAATCTGGAATTTGGACATAGGGCGTATTGATGGTTTCATCCCCTACGTTCCAACGCAATACAGCGAGCCGGAATGTGCGGTCAGCAGCGATGGCTGTTGGATTTTTCAAGGTGATGATAAAGGGATGTTGTATGCTTGGGATACTCGCACCGGCGAGCGATTTTGTGTGACACTTGACGAAGACTCGGCAAAAACTGTTGCTGAAACCGGTTCCCGCTTGGGTGCAGTCGAACGTCCCGCCCACACTTCGCCGATTGTAGGCATCGCCGTTTCCGAGTCCCAAGCTGAGCACGATTTCCCCAGTTATGTGGCGACGCTTGGCGAAGACAACAAACTCAAGCTGTGGGACCTCTATCCCGTGCTCAACGAATCCATGCGCCAAGTGAAAGCGTCTGGGCAAAAAAACAAGCCGAAGTCTGCTCGCCGCCCCAGTCGCTAGTGCTTTGTCCATATTAGACTCTAGCAGCCCGTTGAAAAATCGTAAGCGGTGCGGCGCAAGCCGCCCGGTTAGTTACGTTTACTAGGAAATATCGGGCAGCTTGCGCTTTACCGCTACAAGGGTACCGTTTTTCAACGGTCTGTGAGGGTCTGCAATGAGTTGGTTTTAGTGTGCCACTGGCTTTCTCTGGCTGCATCCGGATTGTAGGATGCATCCAGAGAAAGTGCCAGTGAGTCGAAGTAAGTGATCTTCCGTCTGGTGACTCGTCCCAACTCTAACCCACCCCAACAGAAAATTGAATTGCCGACATACGCCGGAACGCGCTTGATTTCGGGTCACATTAGCCGGAACGCGCTAGCGTCCGGTTTCTGCAGCGCGAACCAGGTGCTGCCGAAATTAGGCGGAACGCGTCAGCGTCCGGTTATCGTGCCGTTAACCGGTCCTAGCGCACTGCGGCTGATACAAAAATGTAATCTGGACATAGCACTCAGTGTTTCAACACAATTTGATTGCGGGTCACATTAGCCGGAACGCGATAGCGTCCAGTTTCTGCAGCGCGAACCAGGTGCTACCAAAATTAGGCGGAACGCGCCAGCGTCGGGTTATCGTGCCATTCGCTTTGCGATCATTTGTTAGCGGAGTCGGCGCAAGCAGCCCGGTACTTCTTCTAAAATCAAAGTTAACACCGGACGGCTTGCGCCGGTTCCGCTACAAAGTGAGTGATATTTGGCAAACGCCATGCGGCTGATAGGACGAATTCCATGAGCAATCACCCCTTAACAACTGCTGAGCAATTTTTTTTCAATCAGCCCGCGAGCAAGTGTGAGCTGGTAAATGGAGTTGTGTGCATGATGACGCCAGCAGGTGGTGGTCATGGGCGTATCGCAGTGAATGTTGCAGTGCTTTTGGATCGCCATGTCCGTGGACGAACGCTAGGTCGGTTGTATAGCGCAGAAACAGGCTTTGTCATTTCCAGAAATCCTGACACTGTACGAGCGCCGGATGCAGCTTTCGCAAAACAAAGCCGTTCGGCCGAGATCATAGACGAATCAAAATTTCTTCCATTCGCGCCCACGTTGGCGGTTGAAATCATTTCACCATCGGACAGCTTCATCGACGTGGAGTCCAAAGCACAGGAATGGTTGAACAGTGGCTGCGAACTCGTCTTGCTGATCGATCCCAAGCATCAGCAAATCCACGTGATGCGCAGCTTGACGCATATCGAAGTCCTTTCGGCAAACCAATCGCTTGACCTATCCGCCGTGATACCCGACTGCATCATCACGATACAACAGATATTCGAGTAACAGCAATCGCGTGAACAACCCGGCTCGCCCCCTATGCCGTGTGGCCATAATCATTTTCTGCTGGCAATTGCAACTTCTCCCGCCTGGAGCGTTTGCCATAGAGCAACTCTTCAACTTTCGCTTTATACGTATTTACCTACAGCCCACAGCCTAAACCCCTACAGCCTGCTCTTGTCTCATATCGCCATCACTGTAGAAAACCTATCCAAAAAGTTCCGGATAGGAACCGCCAACTCGCCCGGCTATCATCGCCTAAGCGAAGCGGTAACCGGCATCCCTCGCATGGCCTGGAACGCGCTGCGAAGAAAAAGTGTTATCTTCCCTCGCCCCGTTTCATCGGAATCTGAACCTTCCTCCCCTCGCCCCGTTTCGGGGAGAGGGGTCGGGGGTGAGGGGCAGGTTTCTTCCCTGCAGCCTCCCGCCTCCAGCCTCCAGCCTGCTAACGATTTCTGGGCCCTGAAAGACGTCTCCTTCGAAGTCAAACAAGGCGAAGTTGTCGGCATCATCGGTCGCAACGGCGCTGGCAAGAGCACGCTCTTAAAAATCCTTTCCCGCATCAATGAACCCACCAGCGGCCGTTTCGGCATCCGCGGCCGTGTAGCGAGTCTCTTAGAGGTCGGTACCGGCTTTCACCCCGAACTCACCGGTCGCGAGAACATTTTCGTCAGCGGTATCACCCTCGGCATGACCCGCGCCGAAATCAAAAAACGCTTCGACGAAATCGTCGACTTCAGCGGCGTAGAAAAATTCTTAGATACACCTGTAAAACACTATTCCTCAGGCATGCAAGTTCGACTTGGCTTCGCCGTAGCGGCACACCTCGAATCGGAGGTCTTAATTGTTGACGAAGTCTTAGCGGTAGGTGATGGAGATTTTCAGAAAAAGTGCCTTGGAAAAATGCGGCATATTAGAGATTTGGGGCGTACCGTAGTCGTGGTAAGCCATCAGATGAACATATTAAATGCGTTATGTGATCGGGGTATTGTTATAAAAAATGGAGCTATTTCTTTTGCTGGTTCAGCTGAAGACGCAGTCGCTCATTATCACGAAAGCGGTAGCCGGACGCTTAGTGTTTTCGATTGTGCAACGAAGGGAATTAGCTTAGCAGACGAGAGAGCTGAGCTTCACCGGGCCTGGATTGAAAACGATATCGGCGAAGTCACATGTAGCTTTGGTTTACACGAGAACATTCGAATCGTGATGGACTATTCCATCAAACAAACGGTTGCGAATGTAGCCTTCCCCAATTTCCATCTGTTTGATGAGAGAGGAGAGTATGTCTTTTGCACCGCTGCATCTGCCTCGCAACTTGGAGAATACAAAGGTGAGTTGGGGCGCTTTCAGGCCAGTTGCGTCGTTCCAGCGAACTTATTGAATAGCGGATACTTTACGGTCGGAGTCGCTGTCACTTGCATGGACCCCGGAACAATCGTTTCTTTTTTCGAGCGAGCTGCGATCGCTTTTCAGGTCATTGAAGACCTAGATCAAACTTTAGATGAGTTTCGGCATGGCTACGTTGGGCCAGTGCCTGGACCAATCCGCCCAAGATTGAATTGGACGATCGCGTTGCAGGCGGAGACGGCATTGTGAAAGCTGTCATACTTGCGGGCGGCTTGGGAACGCGGATCAGCGAAGAGTCTCACTTGAAACCAAAGCCAATGATTGAGATAGGCGGCAAGCCGATTCTCTGGCATATCATGAAAATCTACTCACACTACGGCATTAATGACTTTGTCATCTGCTTGGGGTACAAGGGCTATGTCATTAAGGAATACTTTGCAAATTATTTCCTTCACATGTCGGACGTAACTTTTGACTTGGCTGGGAATCGGATGGAAGTGCATCAGCATAACGCGGAGCCTTGGAAGGTAACTCTGGTTGATACAGGAGATGCAACGCTAACTGGCGGGCGATTAAAGAGAGTTGAGAGCTATGTAGGAAATAGTGCTTTTTGCTTCACTTATGGGGACGGTGTTTGCGACTTTGCTCTCGATAAGCTACTTGAGCAGCATCGGCAAACCGGAAAGATCGCAACAGTTACCGCAATTCAACCGCCGGGGCGTTACGGTGCCCTTACTATTGATGGATTCAATGTTAGCAGCTTTCAAGAAAAACCTGCTGGCGACGGTGCCTGGATCAACGGTGGATTTTTCGTACTTGAGCCAGCGATATTTGCCTACTTGGAGGGCGATTCCACCAGCTTTGAAGGGAACCCGATCGAACGCTTGGTTGCCGACAACCAGCTTGCGGCTTTCAAGCATTCTGGTTTTTGGCAGGCGATGGATACATTGCGAGACAAAAATCATCTTGAGGAAATGTGGTTGAGTGGGCGTGCACCATGGAAGGTGTGGGAATGAGTTCGATTGTTTCTGATAAGCATCACTTGGACGCTGAAGAGGCACGGGAGTGAGTGATCTGGAATTGCATTCGCTAACGCTTTCGGGTTTGTTTAGAGTTAGTCGTACGTCGCGCGCAGACGATCGAGGTTCATTCAGTCGACTTTGGTCGTCAGATAGTTTGTCAGAGCACGGTTTTCCGAATGGACCGGTTCAGGTAAATCATTCCATTAGCCATCAGCGCGGAACTGTTCGTGGACTACATTATCAACGTCCACCGTACATGGAAACACGCCTTGTATCTTGTATTCGCGGTGAGATCTTCGACGTGGCTGTTGACCTGCGTCCTGAATCGGCGACGTATCTCAAATGGCATGCCGAACTTCTCTCGGCAGCGAACGGCCACGCATTGCTAGTTCCCGAAGGATTCGCTCATGGGTTCCAGACTCTCACCGACAACTGCGAGATCGTCTATTGTCATTCAAAGTCTTATACGCCTGAGTCTGAAGCGGGGCTGGCATTTGATGACCCGTTACTAGCGATTGCTTGGCCCCTACCAGCAACATTTATCTCCGAACGAGATCGATCTCATTTGCGTTTAGCTGTCACAGACGCCACTGCAAACTCCAAACCTCGATGTCGTCATTGCCACTGGCAACTATCACGGTTATTGATCGACCTCGGCAATCAACCATCTTCGAACGACTACCTGACCGCAGATAGACGATTACTCCCCGAGACCGAGCTGCCGCTAAGGGCTTACGTTTGCGAGCGGTGCTGGCTGGTACAGACTGAAGATCATACTTGCCGAGAGTCTCTCTTTAATCACGAATATGCCTATTTTTCTAGCACTTCTTTCACTTGGGCAAAGCATGCGGCGACATTCACTTCGATGATTGTCGAGCGACTTGGGTTATCTCGCAGTAACTTTGTTCTCGAGATTGCCTCTAACGATGGTTACTTGCTTCGGAACTTCGTTGGTCTTGGCATACCTTGCTTGGGCGTAGAGCCCACGGCGAGCACCGCGGCTGCCGCCGAGGCAGTAGGTGTTCCGACACTTCGCGATTTTTTTGGCGAATCGCTGGCGCGATCTCTCGTTGCGAGCGGTAAGCAAGCGGATTTGGTAGTCGGAAACAATGTCTTTGCACACGTACCCGACATTAACGACTTTTCTCGCGGTTTAGCAACTGTACTTGCTCCTGGTGGGACGATCACGCTTGAATTTCCTAGTTTGCGCATTTTGCTAGAACAGACGCTTTTTGACACCATCTATCACGAACATTTTTCCTATCTTTCGCTTTCAGTCACCGATCGCATTTTACGAGCTGCTGGTCTACGCGTGTTCGACGTGGAAGAGTATGCGACGCATGGAGGTAGCCTTCGCGTTTATGCTTGCCATGCGTGCGATCAGCGGTCCACTTCGCATCGCGTTACGGCAATGCTTGCCTCCGAGGAGGTAGCGGGCCTTAACCATCCACGCGCATACACTGGATTTCAGGCACGAGCCGAGCGTATTCGCGATGAGCTCTGTGAATTCCTAAATGCGGAGTGGGCAACTGGACGTCGCGTGGCAGCATACGGTGCAGCGGCTAAGGGAAACACTTTGCTTAATTTCGCGAAGGTCTCAAGAGAACTCCTGCCATTTGTGTGCGATGCAGCAAAATCCAAGCAGGGGCTTTACCTTCCGGGTAGCCGAATACCAATTTTACCGCCCGAAGCCCTCATTGCTGAAACGCCTGACACCGTTTTAATTCTAGCTTGGAATCTGGCTGGTGAGATCAAGCAGCAGCTTGTCCAAAACCTTCCTGCCTCTACGCGTTTTGTAGTAGCCGTACCCAAATTGGCTGAGGTATGATTCCCCAATTAAGCACAAACACAACTGTTGAAGGGACACAGGCTAGGTCAATACTAGTCACCGGAGGCACCGGCTTCGTTGGAAGGCATGTAGTAAAGCATCTTCTGGATTCCAACTTTCGAATAGTCTTGCTTACGCGCGCTCGCGAAAGATGTAGCATTCTGCCGGATTCCCGCATCGCAGAGATCCGCACGACAGCGGATCTCTTTTCAGAGACTCTTGAAGGTCTAACGAACCTCGTATCTGGATGCAGCACGCTGATCCACTGCGCCTGGTGCACAGACCGCAGCGACTATCAAACCTCTCACCTAAATGCGAATTGCCTAGAAGGTACAATTCGTCTTGCTCAAGCGTTTTCCTCTTCGGGCGGCATCCACTTTGTAGGTTTAGGAACGTGCGCAGAATACGACTACTCGGACGGAACCGTTACGCTTTCAACACCGTTGCGACCAACAAGTCTTTACGCTGCGTGTAAGGCCTCTGCGTTCTTCGTTCTCGAAAATTTGTTCGCCCAACGGGGAGTCAATTTTACCTGGTGCCGTCTGTTCTATCTTTTCGGTGACGGCGAAAGACCCGATAGGCTTATTCCAACCGTACGACGCCATTTGGAGGAAGGAACTCCTGTACCACTAACGGATGGCACGCAAATCCGAGATTTTCTCGATGTGCGCGAGGCTGCCCGATTGATTTCTGAGGTAGCGATGGCATGCCACAACGGTCCAGTGAACATCTGCTCAGAAACCGGTATCAGCGTTCGTGCATTGGTCGAGAGCATCGCCGACGAATATGGACGACGCGACTTGCTCAAGTTTGGTGCACGAAGCATGAACCGTTACGACCCGCCATGTATCATTGGCAAAAGGGCCTCGAATTTATGACAAACTTACACCGCACGCTCTATCAACAAATCGGCTTTCCTGTACTCCAGAACCGTCTTTTCGAAACACGTGAAGCGGCTCGCAGTTGTACAACGGGCGACATTCACCTAGTTCAGGACGGCAATACGGGACTGGTATACAACGCGGCATTTGACCAGTCTCGCTTATGTTATGATTCTACTTACCACAACGAGCAGGAGTACTCTGTAGCCTTCAAAGAGCACCTATCGATTGTTGCTGACTTAGTTGAGAGGAATTTGGGTAAAGTTGGACTGGTAGAGATCGGGTGCGGGAAAGGGTATTTTTTCGACATGCTCGCGACTCGAGGATGTGAGATAAGAGGTTTTGATCCGACGTACGAAGGCGAGAACCCGAAAATCTGCAAAACTTACTTTGATCCGCTCGTGTCTCTAGATGCTAAAGCCATAGTGTTGAGGCATGTACTCGAGCATGTTCCGGACCCAGTCAATTTTCTAACTGAGATTCGCGGCGCGAACTCTAAAAGTGGTCTCATTTATATTGAGGTGCCTTGTTTCGACTGGATCTGTGATCACCGTGCTTGGTTCGATGTCTTCTATGAGCATGTGAACTACTTCAGGTTGGAAGATTTCGGTCGCATATTCGGACAAGTGTTGAGTTGCGGTCATTTGTTCGGGGGCCAATATCTTTACTGTATCGCAGAACTGCGAAGCCTACGCGATTCACCGCAGGCGGGCTGGACTATCGCAGAACTACACCCCGGTTTCGCACCTTCGGAGCAATCGTTGAGAGGTTCAGGGAACGAATTTCGGAAGCCAAAGCAGGCCGTTTGGGGCTGCGCGTCGAAGGGTGTAATCTACTCGCTTCTACGCGATCGGGCGAACAATCCGATAGACGTTGCAATCGACATCAACCCTAAGAAGCACGGCTTTTATTTGCCAGGATCTGGAGTTCAGGTGCTTGCACCTGCCATTGGATTGGAAAAACTCCCTCCGGGCTCCACAGTCTTCGTGATGAATCCAATGTATGTGGATGAAATAAAGGCTCAGGGCGGAGGGTCTTACAAGTATGTCTGTTTTTCAAATTCACTCGAATAGTCTTGATATCACATGTCCTCACGTAATTTGGCAGCATGTTCTTTAGAGTTCATGCAAGAGTCGATCGCCGCACGATACTCTTACACATTTGAATGGCTGGGGAGAGCGGTTATTCAGTATCCTCAGGATATCGTTGCCATCCAGGAACTCGTATGGGCAGTGAAGCCAGACCTGATAATCGAAACAGGAATAGCGCATGGAGGCTCTCTTGTTCTGAGTGCATCGCTTCTCGCTTTACTTGACATGTTTGACGCCATCGAAACCGGTCAGACATTCAATCCACGACAATCAGAGCGCAAGGTACTTGGCGTCGATATTGATATACGTTCGCACAATCGGGAAGCGATCGAAGCACATCCCTTGGCGTCTCGCATAGAAATGATTCAGGGATCAAGCATCGATAGCGAACTCGTTTCTTCGGTACGTGAGCGCGCGAAAGGCTTTTCCAAGGTCATGGTTTTGCTTGACAGCAACCATACACACGACCACGTTCTGGCGGAACTCGAAGCCTACGCGCCAATCGTGACGCCAGGGAGTTATTGCATAGTATTTGACACGATTGTTGAGGACATGCCGAAAAGCATGTTCCCTGACCGCCCCTGGGGCCCAGGTAACAATCCGAAAACCGCTGTTCATCAATTTTTGCAGACTCACCCTGAGTTCACGATCGATACAGCCATCCAGAACAAGCTGCTTATCACCGTTGCGCCAGACGGATTTCTGCGTCGCGTAAAGTGACATGTTAGTTCGGAATGCCACGATTTTCACTGTGAATTGCCCAGAACGAACTCCACGCGCGAGCTCTTTCCTTTCCCACAATCGAGTTGGCGCCGCAGCTCACACCCCGTCGAGCCGGGGCACTTTACTCGCCGAGTTGGATGCTTGTTGGTAACCGGTGAGGCTGGCAGCCACTGCAGTCGTTTCTGACACGTTCATAGAAGACATTGCGAGCGAATTACTCTCAGACCGCTGTCGGAGACTTGGGACAGCTTCAAGCAGGCTCAAACCTACGTAAACAAGTTCTTTACTCAACATCCGGATCTTGAAATTGACCACGAGATGGACGCTATGATCGTGTTGATTGTTCACTTCTCTTGAAGTATCGCGCCACATGACTCCAAACGTGCAATATCCGCTTTTTACGATCGGAATACCTACTTTCAATCGATCGGAGATGCTGAGGCAATCTATAGGCGCGGCTTTATCGCAAGATTACCCGAACCTGCAAGTGATCGTATCTGATAATGCCTCGAGCGATAATACGGAGCAAGTTGTTCGCAGCTTCAACGACCGAAGAATAAAGTATGTCAAAAACAAAGAAAACATTGGAGCTTCTGGAAATTTTGCGCAGTTAGTCGACTTGGCCGAAGGTGAGTACTTTTCTTGGCTGCAAGATGACGATCTGATTTTCTGCAACTTTGTAAGTCGAGCTATTGAGCTCCTAAGAGTGACTAACGCTGCGTTGTATCTTGGAGTCGCCATTAAATCGCCGACAACGCGCGCCCTTGCAGTTACTGAACTTTACTGCCCACCAGTCCCCATGAACTGGCTGGAACGAAAACCTGCAGTTATAGATCGGAGCACCTTTGCGGCGCTATCGCTTTTTGTTAGCGTCTCGATTCCACCCGTGGCGGCTTTCCGAACAGAAAACCTTCGAAGTCAAGTAGCTTCACTACGGAATTGCGATTTTCCGCTTTTCGGAGAACGCACGGTCCTTTTGGAATCTATAGACGAAAACGGTGCGGTTTGTGATCCCACTGTCTGCGGTCTGTACTTGCTTCATAACGATCAAGCGTGGAGGCATATGATCGGGCAAGTCGGACGTTTCGCAACGGAATGGGAACGCATGGCGGTCTACATCGACTCAGTGATTGGCACCGATATAGATTATGGTCCGAACCTCATGGACACGCTTGAGCAGGTCCCTCTAGAGACGATCCAGAAATGGTATGAGGAATCTCGCCAATGGCCGAGGCATGTCAATATATGCAATCAAGTTAGGCCATTCATCGAGACGGTTGTTCGACGCCGACTGCCAGAACTATTTCAATACAAAAACGGAGCGTCAATGAGGCTTATAAAAAAGTTCGCGGACGAACTGTGTCCGCCCGCCCTCGTCCGCTGGATCTCGCGCAATTTCGGCCGCGGCACGAATCCTCGAGTTTAACCCTAGATCCCGAGGCCAGATCGGTTTGGGGGGCGAGCGGGGGCGAGCCCTGACTGGCAGTCTTCAAGATCCCCACTTTCCCAAAACGCGAGTTAGTAGTGAACGCATGAATGGATTCCAAACCCCCGAAGGAAGCACCGCGGATTCGAAATCCTCCTTCTCGAAACTTGAAGGCAAGCCTGAGACCGATGTACTCTTCTTGATGCGTAACAGTGCGAACGACCCGAGTCATGGTGGAACTCGACGAACGATTCAGGTAATCGAAACTCTGCGAAAGGGAGGACTTAAGGTCACCGTTGCACCGGATCGCGTGGTTACACAAAAAGCTGTCATACGATTCGCGGAAGGGCTACCATTTTTTCTTAGACGCATGCGCCGCCCGCCGGTCAGTTGGGAAGAACTGTTGCAGGTTGCGCGAAGTGGTATGTTCAATAGATACTACCGTGATTTACTAAGTAACTACCATGGTGCCGTATTGATGACCGAGAACACGGTTGATTCTCGCTCTCTAATAGATTTATGTGTACGCGCTCAACGCCCCGTCATTTGCATTCCCCACGACATCGATGCGATTGGACAAGGAGGGATATCGAAAGAGCGATTGCGGAGGGACTTACCCAGCTTGGCGGACGAACTTGAAACCTTTCATCGAGCATCGCGAGTGTTTGTGATATCGTGGGAGTCTTATTGGCTTTTAAGAAACTTTCACATTAATGCAAGTTACTTTCCATATTACCCGGCATGCCAATTTGAGAGTGCGTTGCGAAGAACTCGGGAAGCTCGCTGCACATCCGACAAAAAGCACTTCCTGCTACTTGGAACTGCGGTTCACCCACCGACCCGCATGGGGATGAGCCAGGCTATTGAGTGGATACGACTGCGCGAGCCGCATTCGTTCGACGTGGTGGTGGCTGGCTTCGGGACGGAGTCGCTAGCCTCGGAGATGAACGATACGCGAGTACGTGTACTGGGTGCTGTTAGTGAGTCTGAGTTGGCAAATCTTCTAGTAGAGGCAAGGGCTGCTATTGTGCATCAGCCGACCGGTTGTGGAGCGCTTACCCGAATTCCAGAGCTACTTCTCGCGGGGGTACCCATAATTGCAAATTCGATCGCAGCAAGAAATTGCCGTGGGATGTCAGGTATTTACGTATACGAGTCTGCAGACGAGCTTGCCGCCTTGATGAAAGCAGGTATGGAAGTTCCTGCAGAGCCCCAACGATCGACCGCTCATGAAGTAGCAATGGTTCACGCAGTAAAGGATCTTCTTCAAACTCATCGGCATATTTCGACGCAAGGTAAAATAAAGCGACAATGAACAAAACTGAGTTAATAAGTACGATAGCGGACTTGCCCCGGGGTTGGCACGGTTGTGGTACAGTTGATCGAAACGTGCTAGAAGCGATCGCAAATCACGCGGAACAACTACCTCGGCTCCTTCGTTCAGTAGAGACAGGCTCCGGCTGTACGACTTTGCTGTTCTCGCACCTATCCCCGAACCACACCGTTTTTGCCGTGGATGATGGGGAAAGCATCTCACAAGTGCGGAAAAGCGAATTATTCAATTCGCAAACAACCACGTACATCGAGGGTCCAACACAGCGTACGCTCCCGAGCTTTCAGTTCGTAGAGACTCATCAGTTGATTATGCTCGATGGACCACATGCTTATCCGTTTCCAGACTTGGAGTACTATTTTCTTTATCCAACTCTGGATGTCGGTGGGCTCCTAATCGTTGACGATGTAAAGATCCCATCCATTCGGAGGATGTGTGAGATAATCGAGAAAGATGACATGTTCGATCTTATAGATCGCGTAAACGATAACACGTTTTTCTTTCGACGTACGGAAGCGCCCACATTTAACCCGTTTGGAGATGAGTGGTATTTGCAGAAGTACAACGAATCGTTCTACAAAGAGATATTGAGAGCGCCATCGACGAGCACTTTAGCCAGATGCCTTAGATTGATCGGCCCACATGTTCCACAAGGGATTATTCGGTTGATGCCAAAATACGTAAAAAATTCAATCTTACGTGTTATGTACAAATAATGAAGGTAGATAGTAGGCAAGTGAGCTGTTCGGATTGCAGCGATTTTGGCTTTGTAAGAAAAATGTTTATGCAGAAGGGTGGGTGTTTCGTTTAATGCTGGTAGGCATCGATTTATCACCATTGACCTATAACTTGACAGGTATAGGAGTTTACGTGCAGTACTTGCTGGAGAACGTCAGTCAGTTGGATGATACAATCCGCTGGCGGTTTCCGGTCCATTGCGAATTGCCCGTACGCGCGCTATTGCGTTGGTCGATGGCCTCGAAGATTAGCCGTTCCACGCACGAGCGAATTGAGATTGATGCGAAATTCGCTGTGTTGCACAGTCGGCGTCAAAATGGTCGGTCGTGTAGGTTACCAGCTGAAGGCATGCGATTATTTCACATTACGAATGCTCAGTCGCAGTTCAATGAATTTGAATTGCCGATGGTTATAACTGTACACGATCTCGCATGGATGCGTGTAGATCGAGACGTGCTGCCTGCGCCACGAATCTATGGACTTGATCGCCTCCCGGCGCTGATTCTCAAGGCACAGCATGTTATTTGTGATTCCGAGTGTACCCGACAGGACGTGATTCAACTTACCGGACGCAACTCTCTCGATGTATCAACAGTACATTTGGCTCAACGTGCATGGTGCCAGCCGCCTCCTGAGGGTTTCAGTTTTCATCGCGTTCGGCTACAACATTCAAAAGGACGCCGATATTTTTTGGCGATTAGTACTATTGAGCCACGAAAAAACTACGTTCGATTAATCAAAGCATTCTCTCAGTTCAAGAAGAAGCATTCAGACTTTGATCTTGTCATTGTAGGGGCGAAAGCGGGAGCTTGGCCCGAGGTTTCTGAAGAGATTCGTAGTGCAAGAATGGCCAACTCGGTACATGTCCTTGGGAGAGTCTCAGATGCTAGATTGCGCGAGCTGCTCTGGGGGTGTGAAGCGTTGTTGTATCCCTCGCTTTATGAGGGGTTCGGATTGCCAGTGTTGGAGGCGATGGCCTGCGGGACGCCCGTAATATGTTCAACAGCGGGTTCGCTTGCAGAAGTTGTGAGTGATGCAGCTCTAGTCGTCGATCCCTTTGAAGTGGACTCCATAACGGACGGACTGCAAAAATTTGTTGTATGTTCGGCAGTTCAGGACGAGCTAAGAAGGAAATCTCTTGTCAATGCCCAACGGTTTTCTTGGGTACGAACTGCCGAGCGCACATTGGAAATTTATCGACGAGTGGCGTCCTGCTAGCGATGCTAGTTCTCCGGCTAAAAAGCTTGGTTCCGCTGGCCCCGACCTTGCAGCAGCGGATTCTAGGATTGCGAACTCTGCATGAATTATGGCTTAGGAACGACGGATAATGCGAGTCGCGCTGGATCTGATACCGCTAGCTTACACTTTGACTGGTATAGGGGTTTATCTGCAGCAACTCATTGTTGCAATGCATAGGCTCGATACTGGGTTGAAGCTGGGCTTCGCTACTCCATGTGAAGTCCCGAATTCATGGATCCTTCGAAAACTGCTGTCTCGAAATTTGGAAGCGTCCCAACTATCGAGGCTGAACCTTCAGTTGAAGTTCGGTTTCTCCCCGTTTGGTCCACTAAGGAGGTATTGTTCAGGTGAGCTTGACGTAACTGGCTTTGACCTCTGTCACATTACGAGTACTGAGGTTCCGTTTCGACGCTACACGAAGCCGACTGTGGTTTCAGTGTATGATCTGGCAGATTTAAGGCGCGACGGCAATTCGCAAAAGTACACTTCTTTAATACCAGCGATTAGAAACGCGGAAAGTTGCATTTGTATTTCAGAGTCGACGCGAAGAGATGTTCTTGAGCTCTTGGGAGTTCCTGAGGAAAGAACAGTCGTAACGCCCCTCGCGCCTAGGTCAATGTTCGTCGTACCGACCGATCACAGTCAGCGTTCCGAATGCCGCAAGTCGCAAAATAAAGGTAGCCCGTATTTTCTCTCCGTTAGTACGATCGAGCCAAGAAAAAACTATGTGCGCATGCTTCAAGCCTTGGCGATTGTTCGTGAGCGTGGATATCAAGTGGATTTGTTGATCGCGGGTGCGAAACGGAGCGGTTGGCGGGAGGTCGCAGGCACCATTGCGAAGCATCGCTTGCAAGATTGCGTGCGTGTGCTTGGCTGGGTAAACAACGACCGACTTCTTCAATTGATGTGGGGTTCTGAGGGACTTGCGTACGCTTCACTTTACGAGGGATTCGGGCTGCCGGTTGTAGAAGCGATGGCGACGGGCACGCCTGTGATCGCTTCACATACCGGCTCTATCCCTGAAGTTGTTGGCGATACCTTTCCACTTGTTGATCCTGAGTCCGTAGAGAGCATCGCGGATCGCATGGAGCAGGTGCTGATAGCAAACCAAAGCGGAGCAGTAGATCATGCCGCACTGACCGCACGGGCTCAGCTATTCAGTTGGGAACGTACGGCACAAGGAACGATTGACGTTTATCGAGCGGTAATAGGTCGCTGATCGCGATTAAAAGAATTCGCAAGATTAGAAAAGCTGACCATGCAATTAATTACGCTTAAGCAAATCACAGAAGACTTGTCTTGTCCAGTTTGCGGTGACAGTAAATTGAGAGCCGTCATGGACGAGGGCGGCGACAAACGCGAACTACAGTGTGAGAGTTGCGTAGTTTACGAGTGCGAACATGGTGGGAGATTCCTCCATACGTTAGTTCGCGACTGGACAAACTACCAATAATTTCAATCGCGATTATCTATTTCGTAGATGCGTGGAGCATCGTAACAAACTGGTTCAGCTTTGGGTCGATGAGTTGTACAATGTTCAAGCGTAATCTCATATCCAACCAGGGCGATGAAATTTGAAACTAACACTAATTACGCCATCTTACAATCACGCAGAATTTCTGAGGTCAACAATCGATAGCGTCCTTACGCAACCTGCGGAAATTGACCTGGAGTACATTGTTTATGATGGTGGAAGTAAGGACAAAACCCTCGATGTCCTTCAGAGCTACGGCGACCGAGTGCAGTGGTACAGCGAGGCGGATAACGGGCAGGTAAGTGCCATCAATCGAGGGCTTCGCTCAGCAGGCGGAGATGTGGTTGGATGGCTCAATAGCGACGATCTGCTCCTGCCCGGGGCTCTTCAGCGCGTGGCGGATACCTTTTCTTGCAATGCATCCGTACAGTGGGTCTTTGGAGATTGCATCATCGTCGATCGGCATGGGCGTGAGATTCGGAAGTGGGTCTCGGCGTACAAACGTTTCCAAGCCAAGCGCTATAGCCGTAAACGGTTGCTGATGAGCAACTTTATCAGCCAAATGACTGTCTTTTGGCGGCGTGAGTTGATTGACCAAGTCGGGTTGCTGGATGAATCGCTCCCTTTGGCCTTTGACTACGACTATTGGTTGCGGTTGGCAAGCGTCTGCGATCCAGTCTACATCGATGCGCCCCAGGCCGCATTTCGATGGTATACGACCAGCAAGAGCGGTGGCAACATCAAGGAGCAATGCCGAGAAGATGAGGCAATTGCCGCCCGCCACGGAATTCGCCCCGTCGCTGCAATGAACAAGCGACTGCAAAACTGGCTGCGGATTGCCGCCTACCGCTGTCTTCCAGCCTAAAGCCGAGTGGGCGAATTGCGCATCATCTATCTTCACCCGCACTTCACAACCGATGGAGGCGCGGGGCGGATGGTGCTGGAGACCGGCAAGAGGCTTGTAGAACGGGGGCATAATGTTGACTGCGTCTGCATTCGAGCTGATGCTTCTATCGTCGGTATCGAAAGCGGGATTGCGTTTCATGAAATCGGCGGTCCACTTTCGTCACAGCTTGCGTTCTGGCTGGGGTTTCGCCGGGGCTGCAGTCGAGTCGCAGAGGTTGTGCGACGGCTCGTGGCCGGTTCGCCCACTGAATGTGTGCTGTTTCCGCAGGTCTTTCCTGCTAACTGGTGGGGAAGTTATGTGTTGCAGAAGTTACCGGAACTACGAGCCGTTTGGTACTGCCAAGAGCCGTCCGCCTTCATCCATTCAAAGGCGTGGATCAATGCCCTTCCTTGGCCCAAGAACTGGATCGCTAAGGGGCTTAACCCTATCCTCGCGCGCTGGGACCTGCGAGCATGCAGCCACTTCGAAAAGGTGTTGGTCAATTCCGAGTACTCGCGACAGTATTCTCGTCGAATCTACGGCTACGATGAGACTCGGTGTGAGGTTGTCTACCTAGGAATCGACCGAAGGCGGTTCTTGCCAGCCGCGAGAAACGAGCGTGACGCGAGCGTGCTGTGCGTCGCCAAATTGACTGAGTTCAAAAATATCGATCGTGTCATTGCGGCTATGCGGTGTTTGCGAGAGCGAGGTGACAAAGTCACCAAACTACATGTCGTCGGTACGGGCGATGCGTTCCCCAGCCTCGTCCAGCAGACACGTCGACTTGGTCTAGACGACCGCGTCGTTTTCCATGGCCGTTTGGAGGATGATAATTTGATTCGCCTTTTACAACGTGCGAGCGCTTTGTGCTTGATGTCTGTGGACGAGCCGTTCGGTTTGGTCGCGATCGAAGCGATGGCCTGTGGCACGCCTGTCATTGCGATCAACAGCGGCGGGCCTGCAGAAATCATCGGTAACACGGAAGCTGGAGTACTCCTCGATCGTCCCGAGCCGACGTTGATTGCCGAGGCCATAAGCAACCTGCTGAGTAATAACTCGGAGTTTGAGACGCGGTCCCATGTCGCGCTCGCCCGCGCTGCCGATTTTGATTGGGAGAGGACTGTGGACCGGTTGGAAAGCGTTTTCCGATCGATGGAGTAGTTCTAGGCTGCGACTGGGCGGCGACTACGAACACGAAGTTGAGCGTTCAGCGAAGCCGATAACAAACTATGCTTAAAACAAAGACTCCCAAGCGTTCCGATCGCCAGCAGCGGACGTCCATCAAGCAAGCGATGCGTTCGTCGTTGCCATCCCGCTTGTTCATTATATGCGGGTTTGTCTCTTTCTCAGGTTGCTGCGCGCTGATCTACCAACTCTATTGGTTGCGAGAACTTCGGCTTGTATTCGGTGGGACGACGGCTGCGTCAGCGGCTACGTTGGCGGTGTTTATGGGAGGCCTTGGGCTGGGTAATCTGCTGCTCGGCCCACTCGTCAATCGCTCTACTCGTCCGCTCCGATTGTACGCGGCCTTCGAAGCGGGAATCGCCGCCACTTGCCTTCTAACACCCTTGTTGTTGATTGCACTTCGGCAAGTTTACATTTCCGCAGGTGGCGAGCAAAGCCTTGGAGCAACGCTGGCAACCGCTATGCGGCTACTGCTAAGTGGGCTGGTGATGGGAGTTCCGACAATCTTGATGGGAGGTACGATGCCAGCCATCGCGAAAGCAGTCGTCACGTCCGCAGATCGCGAACGACGGACCGTAGCGCTGGCCTACGCGATGAATACCCTTGGTGCGGTACTCGGTGTCCTGGCAGCGAATTTTTGGTTGCTGGAGCATCTAGGAAATCGGATCACACTCTTCAGCACCGTCCTAGTAAATGCCACCCTAGCTTTCGCCGTGTGGCGTTTCGCGGAACGAGTCGAACTTGATCCGTCACCGTTGACAGTACCCCACGCTGTACATCAGTCCAACGATTCCTTGGCGAGTGCGGGCTCGGCGAGCGAACGTTTGATCTACTTAGTGTCGTTCTCGGTTGGCTTTTGCTTCTTCTTGATGGAATTGGTTTGGTACCGGATGCTCGGACCATTACTTGGGGGCACAACGTACACATTTGGATTGATCCTAGCCATCGCCCTGGCAGGAATCGGGATCGGCAGCATTCTGTATCATCTTCTTTCAGGCCGCCTCAAGCCGCAGGCAGGACTATTGGCCCTGACCTGCGCTGTAGAGGCCGTCTTCATGGTGCTCCCCTTTTGGTATGGAGACGAGATTGCACGTTGGACGATGCTGCAGCAGATGGAGCCAGCTCAATCCTTTCTTGAACGCATAATGGATTGGTCGAGTATCGCAGGTTTCGTAGTCCTGCCAGCGTCAGTGGTGGCCGGGTTTCAGTTCCCACTGCTGTTGGGGCTCGCTGGCAAAGCGGAGCAGAATGTGGCACGGCATGTGGCAGGGGTTTTTGGTTGGAACACCTTCGGCTCCATCCTTGGGTCGTTGGCTGGTGGCTTCTGGCTATTGCCTTTGTTAACCGCCCCTGGCCTGTGGCGATTATGTGTGGGCATTCTTTTGCTCGCTTCGGTCATCATGATCGTTATTGTGCTTCGCGAGCATGTGGTGACCAAGAGTCAAGGCTCTCGCTCGCTTTCCATGGCGGCGATTGGTTTGCTGATGATGGCGGTAGTCTTTTCGTTCTCACACGGTCCTACTGCTGCTTGGCGTCATTCGGGCATCGGCGCTGGCAGAGTGGCGGTAGACCCAAGCGACTTGGCACTCTGGGACGAGTTTGTTTCAAAGCAACAACGAGAAACCATTTGGGAAAGCGAGGGGCGAGAATCCTCTGTGGCAATCCGGGCCGGAGACAGCCTTTCGTTCTACGTTAACGGAAAGGACGATGGCAACGCCTTCATTGATGCCGCTACACAATGGGGGCTGGGGATGATTGGCACGATTCTGCACCCCAAACCAGAATCTGAGCTGGTGATCGGACTTGGAACCGGTGAGTCGGCTGGAGCATTGGCTGCATGTAAATCGATGACGAGTGTTGACATCATCGAATTGGAACCGTCAGTTATGCACATGGCTGAGTTATGCAGTATCGCAAATCGCAACGTGTTAGACGACGATAAGGTCGCCCTGCACTTGAACGATGCCCGCGAGTTTCTTCAGGTGACAGAGCAGTCGTTCGACATCATTGTCAGCGAACCTTCGAATCCCTACCGCGCCGGGGTCTCGACCTTATATACGCGGGAGTTTTACGAAATTGCTCGCAGCAGGCTTAAAGAGGGGGGCATCTTTGTTCAATGGTTGCAATCGTACGAAGTCGACGAGCAAACGGTGGCTTGTGTTCTTAAGACTTTCGCGGAGGCTTTTCCCGAGGTGCAAGTCTGGCACATGGATCCGGTTGATTTGGCATTGATCGGTTCGTCCGCGCCCCTGAGGATCAAGGGAGAGACTGTTCGCAACAAGCTTCGGGACGACGAAACACTTCGAACAGGAATGTTGCAGACGTGGCGGGCGGATAATCTTGCAGGTTTAGCATCGCATTTCATTTGCGGGACAGAGACTGTCGCAAAATACTGCAAGTTGCCGACGACGCAAACGAATTGTGATGATCGAAACATTCTCGAATTCGCGTTCGCAAAATCTTTGGCTACGAAGACTTCCTTTGCGACTGCTGGCAAATTAGGTGAACTTGCCCGACAACTTGGAGACAGGCCTTTTGAAGGTGAGCAATTGAGTAACGTAGAAGTTCGTGCGCAGCTGATGGCGGACTGGGCGATCTCGCATGAGGAACTGCCAGACTATCTTACACAAAATCGCGACGTTTACTTGGAGTTCCTAGACGCTTACCTAGCTGGCGAACCTCAGATTGCGATAGAATCAATCGAGTCCACGACTGTACCTAATAGTCCCGTTTGGAGAAGTGTGTACCTTCACGCATCAGCCGAGGCAGGGGTGAGTCTTCCGGCAGAGTTGTTGCGGCGTCACAAGGAGCAGTTTCCGGCTGAGGCAGCCGCGATTGAAGGAATTCAGCTCGCTCGCTCGGGGATGGATGCCAAGGCAAGGATCACGGTACTCAATGCGTTTCGCCTTGCCCAAAATGACCCTTGGATTAGCACGTATGTATTCCGTAGTCTATTCCAAACGGCCATCGATTTGCTCGGTCGATCTGGCGATGAGTTCGACAACGATATCTATGCGCTATGCAGTTCGCCACTTGCGCTGCACAGGATGGAGGGCCTCAGGCAACTTCTGTGTATAGCGATCGATGAAGGACGTCGCAGCACGCGAGCGGACAAGTGATAAGTCGCCGCCCCTTAAATTTATGATGAAAAGTGCCCCCGGTAAGTTCTGCCGAAGTCTCCACCCGATGCGAATGTGGGCGTACTATGCATTGATCTGTTGCTTGACTGTCGGCGCCTACAGCAATTCGCTTAACGGCGAATTCATCTTCGACGACACCAACGCGGTCGTAGATAACGGTACGATTCGAGATCTTTGGAATCTGCCGTTGGTATTATCTGCACCGCCCCGTGGCGGCTCGACGACGGATGCACGCCCATTAGTCAATTTAAGTCTGGCGGTGAACTTCGCCATGGGTGGCCTGCGGCCTTGGGGATATCATCTTTTCAACCTGCTGGTGCATTTAGTCAACGCAGGGCTCATCTTGCTGCTTTTGCAACGTTTATTCGCTGCAAAGTCCGCCCCGGACTACCTTAGGCGACAGGCCAACTTCTTTGCATTCGCTTGTGCGATTACTTGGGCTTTGCATCCTGTGCAGACGAGTGCCGTGAGCTACATCAGCCAGCGCGCCGAATCGATGGCTTGCCTATTTTACTTGAGCGTTTTGCTTATGGACTTGGCCATTAGGCCCACTTCGAAGTGGCGAATCTTGGCTTGCGTCCCGTTGCTGTTTGGCGGATTCTGCAAAGAGATCATTGTCACGGCGCCTGTTGTCAGTTGGGTATTGCAGCGCTGGTACTTCCGACAGAGTCTGCTGGAAAGTTGGATTACAGGAAAAAGAGAGCTCGGCTTCAAGTTCCTTGCGTTAGTACCAGTCGTAGTGCTCGCAGTGATACACGGAGGGCGCAGTGGTACCGCCGCTAATTCCGACGACCTTGCAGTCACTGCCACGGAGTACCTGATCGCCCAGGGATATTTGATTCCTCGATATGTTCTCTCAATTTTAAATCCGAATTGGGTATGCACCGATTACGGACCCTACCCACCCAGTTCGCTTTCGGTCAGTTGCTTTGGATTGTTTTTCATCATGGCCCTATTGATTTGGTCCATGATTAGTGCGATGTCGGGCCGAGCTTTAGGCGTGCCGATTCTCTGCGCTGCAATCTTCCTCGCTCCTAGTTCGTCCGCAATTCCAATCACAACGCAGATCGGTGGCGAGCATCGGATTTACTTGCCATCCTTGGCCTTTTTTGTTCTGGTCTGCGTAGGTATATCAAGGTTTCTTGGCTCAAACGGTAGGCTTGCATGGGGTTTCCCCGTTACAGCGGGGTTGACGTCCGTTGCGATACTGCTTTCGACGGGACTTGCTGCGTTTACTTTCGTTACAAACCGTTCCTTTGCATCCCAGGCAACATTTTGGCAACGGATAGTTTTGCAGGAACCATCCAACCTTCGGGCGAAGCAATATTTCGTTATGCAAGGACTCGGTCGAGGTGAGACCGACGATGCCTTTAGGTGGTTGGAAGACTTGATGTCGGACCCTCGGCAAGGTATCGCTGCTCGTTTGGAGGCCGCCGAGTTGGCTGAGCAGGTGAACCAAACTGCCCGTGCACGTGAGTATCTACAACCCATCTTTAGTGAACGGCCAGGCTACACGCGGGCCTCAATCATTGAAGCGAGGCTATTGATATTGGAGGATAAGCCGCTACAAGCGGTGCAGTTGTGTGAAAGCGTGTTGCAGCAGACGCCCCGAGAGGCAACAGCGTGGCATGCTCTTGGTTTGGCGCTTCGATTATTGGCTAAGTCCACGATGGGCTCCGTCGATTCGGCGGAAGTTGCGATTCTTGATCAGCGAAGGGAAGAAGCGTTATTGCATTCGCTTCACATCGTTCCGTGGTGGGGGTATAGTCGCTTTATGTTAGCGTCCCTGTATCTGGATCAAGGTCGGGATCGCGAGGCTGAACGAGAACTCCAGCAATGCGTGCTCTACGATCCCATGCGGGCTGAAGCCTGGTACTGGTTGGCCGTTCTCCATTCGCAAAGCGGTTACAAATCACTCGCGCGGTCTGAAGTTGCGATGTCTTTGTCACTGCAACATACCGCCGATGCCGAAGCGCTTTCCCGCATACTCGGGCAATAGCTGACGTGGCGTCAAGCGGGATAGGATTTTAAAGCAAAGTTTTAAGTTATCTTGAGCGTGCTCGGCGTTTGCACAAGGTCTGAGGCGCGATGATTATTTCGGCAATTGCTTCAGAGATCCTACGCAGATCGACGGCTCTTTGCGATGCAAACTCTCGCCTCAATCCGCGCGATCGAGAAGTGTTGTCGCTGCGTCAGCAAATTAAGTTGAATACGCTTTAATTAGGCGACTTCTCATGGCCACAGCTTCTAACGAGAACTTCCGCGCTGACCACAATTCCGGCTATGCGAAGGTGCGTTCTGAAACAGTGAGGAAGCGAGAGGGGACTTACGTCAAGCTGTTCTGGCTGGGGGTGGTGCTTGAGTGCGGCGTGGCGGGTTTAGCGATGTTAGCCTTTATGTACGAGCGAGGGCAACGGGCTCGGTTGGCGGCGCGCATGACGAAGCTGAGCGCGGAAGGGGCGCCGGTGGACGACTCTAGCCTCGCGCGAATCTACCATGCACGCACTTCAGTGGAGATGTTGGACCAGTGGTCCAAAGTGTTTGCGCTGGCAAAGAAGGTAGAGGATGCCAACGCGGGTGGGGACAAGAAGGAAGCCGAGCTGCGTTTGGCTGCGCTTCGACAAGAGGTTGCCGTTGCGGTCAAGGCGGACCAGCCATGTCGCTTCATCGAAAAATTCGAAGCGACATATACTTTGTTGCCTCACTTAGGCGAACTGAGGTCGACGGCGCGACTGTTGGCCAGTCACGCGAAGAGGCAATCAGCGATGGCAAAATTGATTTGGCGATGCAGGACTGCGAGTTGATGCTGGGATGTTCGGATGCGATCGCTGCCGATCCGTATGTCATACCAAGCTTGGTGTCAAATCACTTTCAGAGCGAAGTACTCGAGATCTACCGTGAGTGCTTCAAAGATGACGTGCTATCGGAGGCCCAGCTAAACGCGATCCTTACGACATGCCGCACGCGTGGAGCGATTGAGCATCGCTGGCAGGTTGCGATTTCTGGGGAACGTGCAATGTTACTCGCGCTTCTGACGGACAACGTGCATGAGGAGAGTCTCGCCGTTGAAGACCCTTATTTCCATTGGATAGGTATGCGGGGGAGAGGTGCGAACAACCTGGCGGATCTCTTTGAGAAACTGGATGCGATACCAGTACAGAATCTGCAATTGATGCACGACGAGTTGGTATCAATTCAAGCTGACTGGGACGCTTCAGCTAAAAAGAACATCCTGGCAAGCTTTGATAACCGTCTGTCGGACGGACTCGTTTGCGATTTTCAACGAGTCGGCAACAGCTTCATCTGCTTGTCGATGAAGTATCGCATGACAGCAGTCGCTGCAGGGTTGCGACTCTATCAGAAGAAGCTCGGTGAATTCCCGCAGTCGCTGGAGCAACTTAAGCGAGTCGGAATTCAACCGAGCGAACTGCACACATTTTCAAATGCGACGTTTGAATATGTGCGCACGCCGTCAAGCGTTCGATATTTTGACGACGATCAATCCTGGCACCCGGCACCTGCCGTCAATTCACCTCAGGGAGAGGGTGAATGGGTGTGGACGCTGGATGCAAAATAGCATGTGCTATTCGTGTGCATTGGCACGGTTCACAAAGCAGAACCGGTGCTAACGCACAGCGGCTGATTTATCCAACCACAATTCTTCATGTAGGCAAAACGCTGGCTAGAACGACTGTTTTAGCGCTGCAAGCGCTTTGGCGATTTCGCTCTTTTCGTCCGCTGTGAAGCGGGCGGCGAGCGCGTCGAGCATCCGGTCGGCGGTTAGGTCGGCCTTCTGCAATTCGGTAGGCAGCGTCGTGACAGTCTTCGCTCCTTCGGGAGTGGCGCCACGGGCTTTCTTTAAGTCCTCTGCCAGTTCGTAGATCGCTACGGCGGTTTTGCTGGTGACTTCGCCTCGATGGGCCTCTGCGAGCGCTCTGCAGGCGACGCGCTTAATCAGGATCTTTTCGATGCCTGCTTTCTCGGTTGGCGTTGACGGAGCCGGAGGTTTCTCTAGCGCGGTGTGCAGACAGCTTAGGACCGCGTCGGACAGTTGGTCGAGTTTCGTTCGCCGTTCGCGGAACTCATTCGTCAAGTAGGCTTCAACCGTGCTAAAGCTCTTGCCCTCCGGCTCATTTGCTGGAGGAAAAGCCGGGAGCGATTTCGCGTCAACTTGCGAATCCGTCACCGGTTCCAGCAACGCGGCGCGTACCAACAAGCCCAACTGGTTCTCCTGTAAACGCTCGAGCGGAAGCAAAAGCGATGTGCAGTCACTCTTGCGAGCGATGCCCTTGATCATTTTCGCTTGTTCGTTCTCATAGCGCAGCCACTCGGCATGAATCTTGTCGATGGTATCGGCAGGCCCCTTTAGCAGAGCGCCGATCGTATCGGCGGGACCGTTTTGTAGTGAATCACCAACTGCGGTGAGGTCGATCTCGCTAGCTGTTTTTGTCAGTAGCATGCCTACACCTACGATTGCGAAGATGCCAACGGCAACGCTAACCGCAATCGTAAGGGCCTGCGTGGAAACCAACGGCTTGCGACGAACTCCGTATCCCCCCGTAAGGATGGGTCCGGAGGGCAGATCCGTATGGATCCCCGCAAACGGATCTTCAGCAGCTACAGAGCGAGCGCTTTGCGGTGGTGGCCCTTCCAACCGCGCCGATTCCGGAATCCTGACTCCAAAGCGTTTCCCGCAGGCTTCGCAAGTTATCTGAGCAACTGTCTCGGAGCCATCAAGGTTACTTACAGTATTCGTTTTTTTGCATGCTGGGCACTTTGCCCTTAGAACGTTAGTCATTCAAGTCTTCCAACATAAAACGGTAATCTTGTAAACTCATATTTGCCAAAAATTCACATTAGGTTAATATTGCAGTAGTCACCGAAGTTCATAAGAGGGAGGCTCCTCGTGGAACTCTTGCTGCTGTACGTCGCTACCACCCTGTTAGCTGTGGCCTTTTTTCGCATTGGCCGCCTGTGTGGAGATTGTCTCCCGAACGTCAGCGGTTTTCTTTGTGGCGTTGCGCTGACCGTCGGTTCATTGCTCTGCTGGTTCAGCAGCGGTGGCTTGGTTTGGGCAAGCTGGTTTACACCGCAAGTGGCTTATGCGGCCTCGAATTTTCCGGCACTGATTGTCGTTATTGCTGCCGGTATTCTAAGCGCTCAAACCGCCATTCGTGCCGGCCGTCGAGGCGTATTGTGTTCCGGGTTATGCATCGCAGTAGCCTCGCTGTTCGCAGGCATGCAGCTTCGACCAATTCTCCGTCCGTTGGAACTCGCCAAATCGAGTCAGTGGAAAGATGGGGTCTGTTTGCAAACGCACGAGAGTAGTTGCGTACCCGCTGCGGCAGTCAATCTGCTTCACGCTCACGGGGTCGATACGGACGAACGAATGGCCGCACAGTGGGCGAGGACCAGCCGGGACGGGACGCCGCCCATCGGAAGTTTCCTAGCTGTATCGCGCGGATTGGCCGGCAGCGAGTTCGAGGCACGTGTCGAGTCCTCGCAAGCATCTTTGCCAAACGTCCAACACCTGCCGATGCTGGCTCATGTATGTTTCGTCGAGGACCCTGAAACAAAGTCGATCGCATCCAACATCTATAACGAACTGCTCTGCGGCATCCGCTCTCGCAATCAAGGCCATGCAGTCGTAATTCTCAATCACTCAAGTAAGGGCTGGTTGGTCGCGGACCCCGCATCGGGATTGAGCGTTTGGAGCGACGGCTACTTACGCAAGTACTGGAGCGGCGAAGGCGTTTACATCGCCAATCGGGACTTGCCGTAATCGCCTTTGCATTCTGCTCAGACTGCGCTTAATCCAGTGAGCTTTCCAACACGCTCGACTTCTTGCCACAGCTTGAGCGCTGTCGGAAAACGCTTTCGAAGATCCGGTTCCGTCATGGTGTTCACCAAATCGACGAACAACTCATTCATTCCAATTTGCGATTGCGGTTCGATTCGGCGGCGCTTTTCTTTCAGCCGTGGAAGCAAGTCCCGTAATTCGCCGTGCCCGTACGGAGGTTCACCCGTAAGCAATTTCGTAAGCACGGCACCCAGCGAATAGATGTCCGATTGCAGCGTGGCAGCATTGACTTCGTTGCCCAGCAATCGTTCCGGCGCGGTGTAAGCAAGATCACTCGGTAGAAAGACTTGCCGAGTCACCAGCTTTGAGCTCGACGAGTCCTCCGCCTTTGCAACAACTAAGTCCGATAACACAAATATATTCCTGGCATCGTTGACCAGGATGTTTGTGGGTTTGATATTTCGATGCACGATGCCTTCGCGTTCGAGAACATACAGCGACTGCGATATGCAATGGGCAGCACGCCAAGCATCTTTCCACTCCAAGCAGCCGTTAATGCCGTATTTCTGAACGCGATCGTCGAGCGAACCGCCTGGCAGCCACTCCATTGCCACCCAGCAGTAACTGCTCTTGCGACCGGCTCGAAGCAGTTTCACCAAACAGGGATCGCGAACTTCTTGCAAAATCCCCATCGCGCGTTTGAACCGAGCTTCATCTTCCTCGGTTGTTTCATCAGACGGCAGAACTTTAATCGCCACAGTGGATTCATTTTCTGGGTCTTCCGCCATGAAGACAAGGTTGCGACCTGAGCTGTTGACAACTCTCTTCAGAACGAATCGATCGAAAGCTTGTTTGCTCAACAACTTATCAGCCAGCTTGCTCAGCGCATTGACCGGCGTCTTGGCAGCCACCAACTGGGTTGGCGCATCAAGCGGCGAATCGGAGATGACTTTGAACCTGGTGTTTCCAGCTTGAAACACTTGACCCGAGCAAAGCGGTTTCTGATCTTCGATCTTCTTGCGATCGACGAGCGTCCCTGCCGAGCTGCCCAAGTCAATCAAGACAGGAACTCCACTCTTGAGAGCGAGCTCACAATGAACGCGCGACATAGCCGTGTCTTCGATCTTCGTATCGCTGGTTGATCCTCTGCCGATCTTTATCGACATGCCTTCGTCAATACGCAGTCGCTTCTTTTCGCCCACGGGGTCCGTGTATTCGACATACCAAGTCAAAGCTTTGCTCCAGCATCTTCAGGTGGGTTAGTATCCAGTTGGTCTTTGTTCGCTTCAATCTTCGCTTCGTTCTTGTCAGACTTCTCAGTCAACACTGCCGATTGCCGCGATTCGCCATCTGACACGATGCGGGCAACCAATTCTTCCGCTGATTCCTTCGCGCCATTTTTCGCAGGATAACGTTCTGCATAGTCTTGAACAATCGCCAGCAATTGCTCACGTTCCTTTTCAGCGATGTCTGAATTCTTTTGAATCGCTTCGGCCGCGAAGAATGCCGCGTGATCGAGATCGCCATTCTCAGCCAGCTTGACCGCTACTTCTTTCTGTTCCAGGCGACCTCGAGTCATCTCGAGCTGCAGCGCAACAAGCTGCTTTAGCCGATCGTTTTCTGTTTCCAGTTCGAAGATCTGATTCGTCTGAGACCATGAACGCGCGATAATGACGCCGACCAGCAGCAGGAGGACCAGCGCGGCGCTACCCGAGACGCTGGCTGCCAGCACATGTCGGCGAAGTTGATAATCGAGCGTCGACCACACACTTGGCGGTCGCGCCTTAACTGGTTGTCCGCAAGCGAACGCTTGCAAGTCCTCTTTCAGCTCCGCAGCCGATTGATAACGTTGTTGCGGTTTCTTGTGAAGGCACTTAAGCAAAATCGCTTCCAACGGCCTCGGGACGCGCACGCCAAACTGTCGAAGCGGCGTCGGTGGCTGTGAGATAACTTTGAGCAACAGGTCTTGCGGATCGGCAGAAACGATCGGAGGTCGTCCCACCAATGCCGTGTACATCACCGCTCCCAGCGAGTAAACATCGGACGCCGGCGACACATCTGCCATCGATCCGAGAGCTTGTTCGGGTGACATAAACTGAGGCGTGCCGACGATCTGTTTGTCTGCAAACTGGGACGCGTGAATCGCTGAAAGCCCAAAATCCGTCAGCTTGGGGTTCTCGGCGAGGTCGAGCAGAATGTTCGCCGGCTTGATATCTAAATGCAAAACGTTCTGTTGATGTGCGTGCTCGAGCGCGTCACACAACTCGCTCGCCAATCGAACGACTTGCTCGATACTCAACACACCTTTCGCAAGCCGATGAGCGAGATCATCACCTTTCACCAGCCCCATTGAAAAATACCAGACTGCACCGGTCGTATTCGCTTCGTAGATCGGAACGATGGCAGGATGGTTGAGTTTGCCGACAATGTGCGCTTCCGACATAAGCAACTCTGAGAAACCTTCGTCGCTTCTCGGCTGAATTGTTTTCAGAGCCACAAAGCGATCGAGCGACATTTGCTTGGCGAGGTACACAACGCCCATTCCGCCACGGCCAAGTTCACGCACGATTTCATAACCCGCAATCGTAGGAAGCTCATCGTCAGCTTCAAGGTTTGCGTCAACCTGAGCGTTGGCTATCGCGGCTTGCGTGGGCGCGTCCAGTAAGTCGTTTCGATTATCGATTCGTGACATGGCTGTTTAGTTACTGCTCGGCGCTGATTCAAGTTGCTCTAAGTCGGCGGCCACTTGCGGCCACTGGGGTCTCAGTTCGAGCGCACGCTGAAAGTGCTGACGGGCCTCTTCGATTCGACCGAGTTGTTTGGCAAAGTCACCCGCGATTGCGCGCGTGTTCGGATCGTCATCAATGTGCTCAATCGCGGCAGTGAGGTCAAGGTAACCCGAGTTAAGGTCATTCTTCGACGCATGAACAAGTGCCAAATTCACATGCGCTGCGGCTCGGTCGCGGTCGCGATGCAAGTCGCGATAGCCACGTCCCTTCGTCTGCTCGTCCAATTCGATCGCGCGCTGTAAGAACGGTGCTGCTTGTTCGAACTCTCTCGCGCGCACGAGCAATTCTCCCAGCCTTTGCAATGGAACTCGCGGATTCAATCCGAGTTGCTCGCAGTTCTCAATGGCGCTCAGCAGTTGCGGAATAATCACCTGCGCTTCGTGCTCGGGACCGACTGCATGCATCAAATTCTGAATGGCTCGGTCATTGTCCGGTGACACCGCCACAGCGCCGCTCCACAAAGCCACCCCCGAGGCATAGTCGGCTGCGCGAATGTAAGTCCTAGCCCCTAACACGATCATCGCCAAGCCAGCGAACAATCCAAGCCACTGCCGTTGATCCTGTCGTCGAAATCGTTGCAACAGCTTTTCTGTGCCAAGCACCGCCGCGGCAGCTACTGCGGCGAGCGAAACATACATTCGATGCTCGACAAGTAGGTCCGCTGTTGGAACCACTGAGGAAGTGATTGAAAGCACGATAAGCGGCGCAAGGATGCAAAACCCAATGATCTGGTTGCGTCGAAAGTAAAAATAGAGACCGACAACAATCAGGGCAGTTGTAAGTAGTATCCAACCGAGTTGCGAGACGACGGAATCTGGAGCATGCAAGCCGTAATCGATACAAAGTTCATAGGGCCAAACACTCAACGCCAGATAACGCCAAACCATCTCTGCTTGAGCAGCCAAGTACAGATGCACCGGAGGGGCATAGCCACCGAATCCAACATTCGCTTCGCCCCGCATGATGCCTGGCAATAACATGGCCGCTGCAAACATGCCCAACGCGATCGGTGGCAAGTAGATCCATCCGGCCTTTCTAAGTACTTGCTTCCAGGAATCACAGAAGAAGGCTCGGTCCATCAGCGGTGCGACTGCCAGTGCGGTCACCATTACCGTCTTGCTCCACAGGCCTGCTACGAAACAGATGATCGCGACCCAACCCCACAACGTCTTTCTGCTACCGTGATACCTTGCCATCGCGTTCAGGAAAGCGAAATAAAACAACCCCATCAGCGACTCGCCGCGTTGAACGATGTAAGCGACGCTCTCAGTCTGCAGTGGATGCAACGCCCACAACCCAGCGACTAGCAAGCTGAAAACTGTCGGTGAAATGCGTCCGACACTGGATGCATCGCCAACCGCCCTGCTGCGCAACAGCCTTACTAAATCGAACAAAACCCAGGCTGCCAAACTATGGATAACAACATTGCCAAGCCGATGCACCGCAGGACTTGATCCAAAACAGATTGCTTCAACGACAAATGAAAAGGATACCAGCGGCCTCGTTTCAGGCCGCAGCCAGTTCAACTGCGATAGGTTGGCACTGTTAAGTGTCTCTAAAAGTGTTGCATCGTCAAAGGCATACGGGCCAGCTATCGACGGGCTGTAAACGCCGTACACCACAGCAAGCAATACAAGAATGGCGGCGTAGTTCATCGCATTAGCGAAAATTGAAACTTCAGCTCCAGACTCTCTCGACCTTCCGTCTCGCGCGGGAGCTTTCTTTTTAATTGCTCGTTTGATATCGCGATCCATTTTCGCTCACGTCGCTAGGCGTCAAATCGAACGCAATCACCTGACGCTCGTTTCTCAAGAACAATTTCTTTGACGAAAGAGCCGGCGCGGAATAGCAAGGCTTTTCCATCAGACTCTGGTCAGTAATCGTAAATCCTTTGGCAGAGCTTGGATCTAGGTCCATCACGGCAAGATGACCTTCTTCGCCCCAGAGAATGATTCTGTCATCGACTGCAACGCATGAACCGCGCTGCAACGCCGAGTTGACGCTCCATTGCAGCTTGCCAGTACTAAAATCAACACAACGAAACGCCGAACCGCCCTCTCGCTTGGCCGTAAACCCGTAGAGGAAGCCTTCATAAGTCAACAAGCTGTTGAACTGGCTATCTAAAACGCGACGATCCCTCCAAGCTAGCTCGTGAGAACCATCTTCGTTGATCTTGAAACACTTCGCACCAGCTCCCGGGCCATGCATTACGACGACATGATTTTGCCAAACCGCGGGTGAGGTTGCATTTACTGTGTCAATCGACTTGGACTTGAAGGGCTCGATCCAGCGAACGTTTCCGTCCTGAGGATTAAGAGCAACCAATCCATCGTACGTTAACACAAAGAGATAGCGCTCACCAAACAAAGTGGTAGCCATCGGAGTTGCGTAGCTAGAGCGATGATCCGTAGACGTCCAAAGAGTTGCTCCCGAGTGAACGTCAAACGCTGCGATGCCCGCGTGAAGCTCAGCACCACCTATATTCAGAATAAGTTTGTCGTCTTCAATCCAGGGTGACGCGCCAAATCCAAATAACTGCTCACCCAACTTAAAGTCGGCTTGCAAGTCTCGCTGCCACTTGAGAGTTCCGTCCTCTAGGCTCAGACAGTGCATTTGCGCCTGCGCGCCAATCGCATAAACACAGTCCCCTGCAATTACTGGTGTGCTATACGGACCGTGACTGTACTCGTACTTGCAGGTGTACTCGGTAGGATAGGCATAGCTCCAAAGGGAGTCGCCATTGTCGCAGCGAAAACACTGTACCGTTTCCTCGTTGCCCTGTCGGTGCAGTATTATCAGCTTGCAGTCAGCTATGACCGGGGAACTGTAGCCGGTACCAATCGACTTTCGCCAAGCCACTTTCGGACCTGCCGAACCCCAACTCGTATCCACATCCGTCTCTTGCGAGAAGCACGTACGCTCTGGGCCGAACAACTGCGGCCAGTCGCCCGAATAATCTACTGTCGGCTCAAGCTCGTTCGATTTAGACTGCAGTTCGACGGCACCGGTTCCCGCGACATTTTCAGCCGTGTTCAGATCTCCACGCTCGCTGCTACAGCCAACCAAGGCGCAAAGCAGCAGCGTTGAGTAGATCGAGCTCTTCATCAACAGCATCATTTTTACGAGGGTTTTGCTTTTAGCATGGCGCGCACTTCGTTCCCGTCGGTGACATTTCTGGAACCAACCTAAACTTATCCTCAAGAAATTATGCGAGTGCGTTTGAAGCAGGCAAAATTGGTAGCGTTGTAACGTTGCCCGACTGGCTGAAAACCGGCTACTCCAGGCATATCCGAACAAACTCTTCCATCACCAGCCGACCATCACCAGCGCGTGTCCTCAATGCGTGTTTGCTCTCACGATGTGGATTCATCGCTCGTTACGGCTCGTTCTTGAGCGACGGCGTAAGGTTGCGAAATAGCAATCGTTCGCACCAACAATGTCAATTGCTCACGTTGTTTTTCAAGGGCATGAATCACATAAAAAAAGGAGATGACAAACGCGATCACGGTGAAGTACAGAATTACGTCGACGCCGCGACCGATGCTAAGCGTGCTGGCCAGCAATTCTGTTAAGCCCGGAAACAGAATCAGAATGAGCGCCGACACCCACACACAAAATCGAACTGAGCCAATACTGCGGCGACTTAACTGGAAGAATTGCAACGCAATTTCAGCGACTGCAAAAGCCGCCATCAACCCGCCTGCCAACCACTGAAATAATGTCATCGCGTTAACCTCGAAATTACCAACCTACCCAATATCGCGAGCGCTGCTCGATTCGATTGCCCCTTTGCGAGCGTCTGCGATGTGTAGGAAATCGTGCAAGGAACCTCTTGGATTCGAAGCTGTTCCCGGGCCGCGATCGATAAGATTTGAGAAGCGTGCGCCATGCCGTCTTCCGAAAACCGAATACGCTCAGCAGCCTGCGCGCTCATCGCTCGCAATCCGTTGTGGGCATCAGTCAGCTTCAATCCAGTCGTCACGCGAGTGAACAGCACAGCCGATTTCAACAGCAGTCTGCGGAGCGCCGGAATTCCAGGGCAACTCCCCAAGAAACGCGACCCCAAAACCAAATCGGCAGTATCGTCTACGATAGGCTTGAGCAGCGTCGGCAAATCCGCGGCACGGTGCTGGCCATCCGCATCGAAAGTCACGATTACTTGCGCACCTCGCAGAATCGCAAAATCAATGCCTGTCCGCAAAGCTGCCCCTTGCCCCCGATTAACCAAGTGCTTCAAAACCCACACGCCGGCTTGCTTTGCCACATCCGCAGTCTTGTCTCTCGAGCCATCGTCAACAACAACCACTTCGTAAGGCAGGTGTCTCAGGCTTTGCAATACTTCAGGCAACCGCGCAGACTCGTTCCAAGCCGGAATAATAATCCAGGTTCCATTTGATGTAGGCTGACCAGAAACGTATATCATTCGGGCTCAAGTCGAAATTCAGATCAAATTTCAGTTATGCAATAGGATCAGTTACGCAATAGGACGTGAAGAGGTAACTGCTAACGCTCCTATTAGCCGCAGGGCGCTAGCCCCGGTTTTGCATCGATCACAAAAATCGGGCCATAGTAATTCGCCCTCACAAACCAGCTTAAGAGTGTACCGAGACCCTGCTATCCGTTAACTAGTATGCAATGAAGATTGCGTGAGGGTTTCGTGAAGACATAGAGAATCGATGGCAAAGCGACGATTCACTCAAGCGTGCGCAGCAACTGCTTCGCGGGCTCGCAATCGGGAGCGATCTTCAATACCTGCACAAGCTGTTCCCTCGCGAGTTCCTTCTTTCCAAGCATGGCATTCATTGATGCCATGTTATACCTCGCTTGCCAAGCGCGCGGCGCCAAATCGATCACTCGCTGAAAGTACGATATCGCTAACTGCGGATTGTCTCGCGCGACCAGCTCCGCCAGTCGATTCAATGCGTCCGCATTCTTGGGATAGTGCTCGAGTTCGGTTTCATAGTGCCGCCGAGCAGCAACCGTATCACCTGCCGCGCGATGCACGTTGCCCAGCAGATAGTTCGCTTCTGGCGGCGGCGAGTCCGATCGGGCAGCGATCTCCAACTGCTCCACCGCTTGGGTACTATCGCCCTTCGCAGCCAGGATCGTACCCAACTGCAGGTTAGCTTGTGGATCCGTAGGCATTGCAGCCGCATAGTCCGTCGCTGCTTCGAGTGCCGCATCAAGCTTGGATTCTCGCATCAGCAAGTCAACCAGCCGCTGTCGCGGTTCCGCGGACTTTCCATCAATCGAAATCGCCTTTCGAAATAGCGTTTCGGCTTCCGACGAGTTGCCCAACTGCTGATTGCACTGAGCCAGATTTACAAGGATGACCGTATCCGTCGGATCAAGTGCATGAGCTAGTCGGAAGTGCCTTTCAGCCGCTTCAAAATTGCCGTCCATTACCTCAATCAACCCAGCCTGCTGCCGAATCCTAGCCGACTGAGGTTCCAGCTCAAGAGCCTTAAGGCAATGTTTCTTCGCCAGATCCGATTTTCCCGTCGCGACATACGCCCGCGTTAAATTTCCATGGACCCGCGATTCAAACTGTTGAAAGTCAAGCGCGCGTTCCAAGCATTCAATCGACTTGTCCCACTGCTGTTGGTCGGCATACGCATTTCCAAGGTTTGAGTACGCGCGACCAGCCAACATGTTTTTCGAACCCGCACTCGTGGTTTTTTCCACCACATCTTCCCACATTCCAATCTCTGATTCGTAGTCCTGATTGCGGCTGAGTGTTAGCATTCCCATGATCCCACTCAAACCCAAGCAAACCAGCGACGAAATCAAAGTGGGATGGTCGCCGAACAGCTTCGGTCCAACGAAGAATACCCCCAACACCACCAGCACCATCAAGAATGCGAGTGGCACGTACATCCGATGTTCGACCGCTAAGTCTTGCAGTGGAATGAATGACGAAGTAGGAAAAAGAACCAGCGCAGCAGCCAATCCCCAGAAAGCGAACTGGGGTTTGCGTCCAAAGGACCAAACAAGTGCTGCCAGTATCACCAGTAACGTCGCGCTGGTAATGACGATCGTGCTTACTTGGGTCTCTGGTGCCCAACCATAGTCAAACACCTGCGGCCATGGCACAACTGCCAATCTCAAGTAATGCAGAATCACTTCGGGTTGCGTCGTCAGGTACTGGCCGGGCGTAACCGACTTCAGGCTCAAACCGACCGCTGCGTCGGAACCGAGTACCGAAGGCACGATATAGACTGCTGCGACGGCGAGCGGCAATGCGCAAGCCAACCAAAACCAGCCTCGACTGCGCAGCGCCTCGCGCCACGAGGTACTGAGAAACGCTCGGTCATAAAGCATCGCAACCGGCAGACTCATCACCATCACTTCCTTGCATGCCAGTCCCAAGCAAAACACAATCCAAGCGAGCACAAGCATAGCACGCTGGTAGGAATTGTAGTTTGAGCACGCATAGAGCCATAAGAACAGGAAGAATGCCAGCCCCATCATCGACTCAATACGCTGGACGACATAGTTGACAGCTTGTGTGTTGAGAGGATGCACAACCCACAGCAGACTGATCAAGAACGCAACCAGCGCCGCTTGGGATCTATAGTCCAGAGGCCAAACAGACGATCTGAACGTTACGTAGCACAGCCCGTAAAGGCTCACGCCAGCGAGCAGATGAACTGCCACGTTGAAGTAGTGATATCCAGTTGGGTCGAGCCCGCCGAGGGAATAGTTCGCTGCAAAGCTGAGCATCGGCAATTTCCGCAGTCCCCCACCGAAAATGAACTTGGAAATCGGCGAAAATTGCCTGATCGAGACGTTGTCCACGATCATGGGCTCGTCGTCTAAAAGGAAAACACCTTGAAACGAGTTGCTGTAGACCAGCAAACCCGCCACAACGATCAACAGCGGTAGCACGAAAAAGTGCAAAGCTCTCCGTGTTCTCAGCGTAGTAGGAGTTTCAGCGAGCGAAGAATTCATTGCTACATCATTCATGCGAGATAAAAACTAAACGAATCTTCCGGCCCAACTAAAGGTACGCTTTTGTTTCGAATTTGTAGGGCGGACGTCTCGTCCGCTCACGGCAGTCGGTAATTCTCAATCACGCAATAGTCTATCACTAGCGTTTTCACGGCAATTTTCATCGCTTCGTCAACTAGCGGGTTCGGCGGACGAGACGTCCGCTCTACGAAAACCCGAGTGACTTTGGTCAATGCCCATCGGCTAATAATTGCGGACGCATCAGAACTGACAGCCATTCAACCAACTGCTCAAGAACGGCTGGAAAGCACCGCCTCCGACAAGCAAAGCGCGCCGCAAGCGTAACTCACCAATCGATTCGCGCGCTACATACGCGGAACGCTCCAGCTCTCGACGTGGAACTTGGCAAGCCGATAACATCGCATCCATGGGAATCTGAAGATGCGCGGCACGCATCGGTTCGCGTCGCATTTTCTCGGCTTCACCGAACGTCAACCGCAACTCGCTACATAGAGCGTTCGTCATGTCGGAAAGCCCCCAATCCAACGTGCGGAACCAAATCCCCTTAGGATGCGAAATAAGAATATTTGTTCGTTGGTGACCTACGTCGATAAGCAAATCAGCGCGACTCATTCGACCCGCGTCGCTTCCTTCGCTTCCCTCAGGCACGACTTCATTGTTATCAAACTCGACGCGTGAGATCGCCTGCAGCGAAGTCCATAGCGCAAAAGGCTCAGGCATAATGCCTGTCACTTTGATTCCAGCCGATTCAATCAGTGCCTTCCGCGCCTCGATATCCGTTTTCTTCGCTGCGACAAGAATCCCGCTCGGTGCGATGCGTTCATTCGCCCCGCCATCACTAACGTGCAGTGCTGTTACGACCATGTCCATAGGCATGGGAATATTGGCGCGACCATCTTGCAACACAAAGTCGTCGTATTTCTTCTTGTTAGCCCCCGGTGGCAGCAACACGAAACGGGTAATCAGCTCGTTACCCGGAAAGTTGACGATTACCGGTTGGTCAGCCAACGAGAATTCGGCGGCCAACTTCTTCAGCGCCGTCACCACAACTTCGTTATCCAGCTTGCGTTGCTTCCCCTGCCCCGTCTTAAACTCCAGCGGAACCTGTACGGCGTTGTCGATCTGTGGTTGCGCGGGATCACCCGTTAGACGAAGTCGGACCGCTTTGATGCTCGAATCACCGATATCGATTCCCCAGCCGAATTCGTTGGTTTCTGACTTCTTGGAAAACAACTTTGACATGAACCCCTTCGAAGCTTCTTTCGCAAGAAAGTCTCCTTTGGGCATCAGCGGTTGGACCGCCTGAAGCCCCATCCCGAGGGCGACCATAAACAGCGTTCCACGGGTCGTGAGGCACTCGGGTTGCGCGCCGGGAAAGGAAGACGGAATCTTGATTGGTACAATGGGCATCCCCAAGGAACCCGCCTCGGGCTTCATCCATTCCGGCCACTGCTCCATAAACAATGAGTTCGATCGCTTGCGGGTCTCAGCGACTCGTTTCTTAAGCACGACCAGTTTCTCGTCATTGGGAGTGATCTTCTCCAACCGATCGAGCACACCCGAAAGCAACGGCGTGTAATAAGTTGCTTTGGCTAGCATCAAACGCAAGTAAACCGCTTCTTCGTACGTATTAAACTTCGAGAGCGACTCTTCATCCTTGAAATTCGCTGGCAGCGACTGCAGCATCTGAACCGCTTTGGCAAATTGCCCGGTGCTGCCGAGCGTTTCGGCTTTCTTGCGAACCTTGCCAGCGACTTCTTCCAACTGTTTTTTATACTTTTCGTTGCTCGGATTGAGCTCAACGATCTGCGTCAGTAAGCCTACCGAGTCGCTATAGCGTTTCTCAGCAATCGCCTTCTTCAGTTCCGACTTGCAAGATGAGAGCGTTGCCAACTTTTGCTTCGTGGTCGCGAGCAGTTGCTTTAGCTCCTCAGTCAATACACCTGGGGGAACAGGTTCTAGCAGAGCAACAATATCTTTGCCGCGGTCATCGCGTTCATAGCGGAGCGATCTGCGCTCAAGAACGGGGATTTCTTCGACCCACCGCGCATGCTCCTTCTCATTGTCTCCAACCAGCTTCGCAGCCCGCTCTGCAGTCGCCCGAAATCGATAGTCCTGAGGCTTGACCAGCATCGAGGCTAGCCGAGTTGACTGTTCGAAATTGCCCTCGGCTGCAATCTTCTCACACCGATCAAGCATCCGATTGGCGTCGCCAATTTGCTTTTCAAAGTAGACATGCAGATTTGTACCGCAACCATTACAGAACTGCTGCGTTAGCAGTACCGCAATTCTGCAATCCGGGCAATTGCTCCAAAGCGGTTGCCCGCACCCGGAGCAAAACTGAACGCCCGGACCAGCAATTTTACCACAATTTCCACAGGTAGCGTCCGTCATGCTTGCCGTTGTGCCCATTCAAGATCTACTCCGCACGCTTAATCAAGCAACTCGCATCTAATCTTGGCATCAATTTTCTTCAAGCACATCTAACTCGACAGTGAACTCGAGTAACTCTTCGCCAGGGAGCCCCGGAGCCTCAATGGTAAGTTTACCTGCCTGCTCCCGATTGTAGATGGCGGCTCGCAATTTTTCTTCTGCATGGATCTTAATGCGATAGGAAACGCCCGTCTGGCCTGTGGCGTTCTCAATCTTCTCAACTGAAGCGGTCACTCCGTCAATTCCGATCAAAGCAACCTTCAAGTCGGAAGGTTCTCGGTCTCCGCGAATCTTGGCAATGATCGACCAGTCCTTAGCAGGCGAAGTTGTGCGCAGCTTTCCAAGGTCAATCAGTTTCTTATCGCCGTTCGCAATCGCGGGGCCGTACAGACTCAATCTCCTGACCACTCTCGTTGACACAGGCAACTCGATAAGCACGGTGCCATCTGGACGCAAATTGGGAATTGCGTGTAGTTGCGGTCGCGCTGAGTCAACAGAACCAGACTTGTTTTCCTGGTCGTTTACATTGGGAGGACGTACGAAAATCCTCACAGACTCAACCCTATCGCCAGCACTTGATTGCGCAGTTGCCTCCACCCGGAAATCCAACTTGTACTTAATTAGCTCAGCTTCCTTATCCCTGGAAGCTGCGTTCGGTGTTGTCATTGGTTCAGGTTCGATGACTTCGCAGGTAACATCACTGGAGCTGGTTTCGATGCGATCCACTGTTAAGTTTTCGAAAACTCCAGAATAGATGGAGAACTCTTGACTGCGCCGCTCCCTTGTCTGCATTGATTCGAAAGCAATTCCCCGTACGGACACATCAAGAATTGTTGCTACCTCACCGGTGACCCACAAATCGATTTCCGGAGTGTCGGGGGAATTGGTAAGAAGCCTGACGTATTGTGCAAGCTTACCAGGTTTGTCGGTATTCCACGTTACATCGAAATTGTGCGACGCACCGGGTTCTATTAGAGTCGCCGCAAAGCGAAGATTCATACAGGAACATGACTTGACACCCTTCCTGACTGCTAGTGAATCATCACCCGTATTGGTAACTGTAAAAATGTGACTTCCGTCGGTAAAGGGCGGCATTACTCCAAAGTCGAACGTCTGCTCCGAACTGTCGGCTTTAGGTTTCTTCGCAGCCTGCGAATCAGCCACCGGTATCGCGATTATTCGACGAAATTCTTTGTACTCTTCTTCCTGACCCACGCGTGTCCAGGGCTTGAGCTGCACCGAGCGCGCAACAAATAGCACTCCGAGCCCGAAAACAAACATCGCGAGAACGGCAAAAAAGAAAGCCTTCATCTTCGTTGATACTTCCCAGAAAACAACGCAAAAAACGAGCGGCGAAGTCAAGTATTCCAGACCTCGCCGCCCTTAGTCTAACGCAACTTAGCACGAAAACTAGTCAAACAGACCAGCCTTGCTCATGTCGTTCAATTGAATACCGCTCCAAACCTGTGCCATCGGCAACTCAGTCGGACCTTGGAGGAATCCGACACCTTCGTTGTTGTCAGCAGTGGTTGCTGTTGGCAGAACAAATCCAGGATTCAGGAACTTATCCTTGTTGGTGTCGTAGTATTCACGAACTGAACCGTCGGCGAAAAGCATGTTACAGCTTCCGCCTTTCGATCCACCGTGGATAGCGAACATATCGCGGGTATCTTGCAGAATCAACTCATTACGCGCGTCCAAGTCGAAGTCGGTCTTCAGAATTGTGGTTGCATCTACAGTGGAAGCCAACAGATTTCCAGCGTTAGTAGCGTAAAGAACGCGTGTGACAACTACCTGCGAAGGACCGTCATTGAACGACTCCACCAACAGTTCACCACCAGCGATGAAGTTGTAAACGGTTCCGTCAACATCGGTGAAGGCGAAGTCAGCCTTGGCAGTCGCGTCTTTGATGTCGCCAGGAGCGGCATCGCCCAAGCAAAGAACTCGTGAAGATTCGACTGGGCTTGCTTCAAGAACACGTCGGCGCAAAGGACCTTGGCTGCCGTTAAGACCTTTCTGCAATTTTCCTGCAGTTCCGACAGCGCCTGTCGCATCCTGCATGTAAATGCGGAATTGGCTCGAGGTGAAGGTTACCTTCAAACCTTGACGATGGTAGTGCCAACCACCGGCGTAGTTGGTGTTGTAACCGTCCTGGATAAACTCGCGAGCAACATAGGTACCGGTGCCGTCGATTTTCGCACACTTGCCAGCGTTTTGCTTGGCTGCTGGTGCAGTATCGTCGCCAGCGTTGGTGCTTGCAGCACCGCCGAGAAGATCGTTCAGCTTTTCCGAACCGCGAAGTGGGTTCGATGGACACATCATTTCGTTGCCGTTACCAGCACCTTGGTTGACCATGTCAGCAACCCAACCGTAGGTATCCGAGCATCCGTCGCGGCTCTGATCGAACGCACCCGAGTTCAGACGACCCTGTGGGTCCTTGTCTGAGAACATTTGGGACGAGATACCAGCTTGACGCAGATTGTTCTTGCACTGAGCGTTACGTGCTGATTCACGAGCACGATTAACGGCTGGCAACAACATCGCTGCGAGGATGCCGATGATACCGATAACAACCAAAAGCTCGATCAGCGTGAAAGCTGAACGAGGAGTTCCAAAAGACTTCTTCATTTCAATTTTTTCCATTGTGGATGTTACATAAATGACCGGTATTGACTTACCGATCCATTTCAAACGAAAATCAACATAGCTTTGCGGGGAAGCCGGGAAGCAATCACCGAACACCGAATCCCGTGTGCGTTTTCCGGTTTCCTCCTTTTCCACGCTTTGCCGAACCCGCAGGCTCGACGCACATGGTCAACCTAGACCAACCTGTTGTGACGTATTAAGCACAGCGAACTGGTCCACCTTCCTTTCTAAGTAATGCTCTAACACATCGCAGCACATTCACTTGAGCACCGTGCCCAAGCTATAAACGCTAGTCATGTCAGTTGAAATTAGTTCTTGACTGTCATCCGCAAACGGATACTTGCTGCCATCGCCCTTCGGGAATCCATTATTCAAGTATCCGTCTTTGTTTTTGTCGTAAAACGATTGAACCGAACCGTCAGCCATGGCAACGTTACAACTGTTCTTGTGAATTGGAGCCAGCTTCCTGTAATCTTGCAGCGTCGCCCTATTCCAAAACGCCCACCACCCTCCAGCCCCATCGCGAGTGCCACTCGGTGGAAGCGGACTCGTATCGATCTCACCCGTCGTCGCAGCCCATGGATCACCTGGCGCTGAAGGCGGCGTCGACAACCAAGCGGCTGGTCCGCCAACTAAATTCACCGCCAGGCCCGAACCGGACGGCAATTCGTCCCCAAGCCCTTGGCTTAACAACGTACTGCTGACACCTGCGTCGGCAAGCAACGGGATAGTTGAGCTGGAAATACGACCTGAATCGATCCTCTTCATGTCGAGCGGACCCACCGTAGAACCACGAAGGACGACTGAACCACCGCACGGCGAACTCCCAATAGGCTCACCAGAATCATCAAGACGCACATCGCCCCGCACCAAAAACCAGCTGGCGGCATAGTTGGTGTTGTAACCTTTTTCAATTAGTCCCCGCCGAACGACGTCGATGCGAGCGGAACCTGCCGCTAATGGAGTAACAACGATCTCTCGACATGGACCAAGTAGCTGACTCCCATCGGGAAGCGTTTGTGGCGGGTCACCCGCAGGATCGATATCACACACCGACCCGGGAGCAACCGTGCGACTTAGGACTTCTTCAACAGTGACCGAGGAGCGAGCCAAGTTGGTAGGGCAGAGCAATTTTCCCGGAAGTATTCCGCTTTCAACCAGGTCAGCCACCCAACCCACGTCGGTCACCGCGCCGTCATCTTCCCAGTCAAAGTTGCCCGAACACAGCTTGCCACGATTCGAAATGGTCGCAAAGGCCTGAAGCCCTGTGCCCATCTGACGCAAGTTGTTTTGACACTGAGCAGAACGCGCAGCGGCTCGTGCAGCATTGATAGCAGGCGTCAATAAACCAACCAGGATGCCAATAATGGCGACGACCACCAAAAGCTCAATCAAGGTGAAAGCCTTTCGGTTTTGCACTTTTGAGTTGAACATTCTTAGTTCCTAAAACGTAGTTGATTCGGGCCACCAAGTGCTCGGTAGCTCACTGCTGGTCGGCCGCTTTTTCCCGTGTCCGATGCATCGAATTGTCTGCAAAGTTGAGAAGCTCGCAAGAAGCAAAAATGGCTTCAAAGCCTATTTCACCGAAGCTTAATAACGCATTCGAATCTTCATAATTCACCCGTAAATCTTAACAATCTGGCGGGTGGGTAGCGGTTTGAGAAAAATTGATGAAGGATCTTACAATCGCTTTTCCGAAAGTCGACAGTGCGTCGGGGCGCAGCTATAACCGGTGGATTGCGAAACCGATCGTGATGCATCCCTCACTGGACAGTCGTCAATGACTGAGCAAAGTGCTCCGACAACTTTGAACGTTACAACCTTCATCGAGGTACTTAAACGCAGTCAATTGATTGACGCGGAAAAGCTACCACGAATCTTGAAGGTAATCGCAGCATCGACCGGCGAGGACCGGACCGCTTCGATGGTCGCAGAACACCTAGTGACCTCTGGGCTTATCACCAAGTGGCAAGCCGCACAGTTGCTAAAGGGCAAGTATCGCGGTTTTCTGATCGGCAAGTACTGTTTCCGCAAACCACTCGGCCGTGGCGGAATGGGCGTCGTGTTTGAGGCGGAGCACCTCGTCCTGGGAACCCGCGTGGCGGTCAAAGTTCTTCCCAAAGATCGCGGTGCGACTGAGAAAGCCGTGAGTCGATTCCTGGCTGAGGCGCGGGCTGCTGCCAAACTAAATCATCCCAACATCCTGCGTGTTCACGACTGTGACGTTTTCGAAGGAAGACGGTTCATGGTGATGGATCTGATTGACGGTTCGAACCTTGGTGAGCTCGTCGAACGCAACGGGCCGCTCACCTATCGCATTGCCATTGAGCTGTTGCGTCAAGCGGCCGCTGGGCTAGCCTACGCGCACGAGCATGGCGTCATCCATCGCGACGTCAAGCCGCATAACTTCATGGTCGACAAGAACGGCGAATTGAAGGTCGCTGACCTGGGGCTAGCGCTTTTTCAAATCGATTCACCGGAGCGTTACACTCAAGACGGAAACGTGGCGGTGCTTGGGACAGTTGACTACGTAGCTCCTGAGCAAGCTTGGGATAGTCGCAAAGTTGACCGCCGCGCTGACATGTACTCGCTGGGTTGTACGCTTTACTTCATGCTCACCGGCAAGGCGCCTTTTGATTCTGGCAGCATGGCTCAGCGTTTGGCCAAACATCAGTCAGCGCAGCCAACACCTATTCAAAATTTCCGACCTGATTGCCCGCCGCCGATCGCGAATTTGTGCTCGAAGATGATGGCCAAGAATCCGAATGAGCGCATCCAGAACATGGGGGATCTTGTTGTGTTTTGCGATCGGTTGTTGCCCAATTTGCCTGGCTCGCGGGGCGATCTGGTAGGCATCGCAGGCCGCGGAAATTCGATGCGCAGCCCTGGCAGCGACTCAGGAATGCACTTCTCGAACACGGGGAACTACCCTACGGAAGCGGGTCTGGAAACAATGCTTGGGTCGGATGCAGAGCGGTCAACTGCGACCGATTTCGGAAATTCCCAGCCGGCAGATCTCAGCTTTCTCGGAGACGCATTGCCGGTTCCGCAAGTTAATGGCAGCGCAACGCATTCAGCAGCCTACTCATCGGCATCTGCAGGCGGCTATTGGCAACAAGCGGCACAAGCCAAGCCGGCAGTAACCGCTGCGCAGCGCAAGGCTACTGCGAAGATTTCCGCTGAAAGCAGGAAGAACTTGATACTGGTTGGTGTCGGTCTATTAGTTGCCTGTCTGTCTATTTCTATCACAGCCTGGCAAATTCTAACGCCAGAGCCTAAGGAAGTGCAGAGGTTTAAGACAATAGAAGATAAGGACGGGAACCTGACCGTGATTCCGCTGGGGAAATGAACTTGACTCTTAACCCTTAAAGCTGATCAGTACCCACACATTCCAAGCCAACCAGCTCGCAAAGGCGATTCCTACCGCCACCAGCACCACCGGTCGTACGGTATCTGAATCAAGCCAGTCACTCCACGAGCCTGTCTTTTCCGGTGCTGCGGTCTTGGCAGTAGCATGCTTCTCCTGCGCTATGCGTTCCTTTTGAGAATAAGCTTCCTTAGTATCACTTTCGGAGCTTGGCTTTGCCTCTGGCACTACTGTCGCTTCGCCATTCTCTGCGCTGTCAACCTGCTTCGCTTTGCGTTTCGCGCGACGCTCGTCGAGCTTCGCGTAAGTCTCCTTCTGATTGATCCAGCTATAAACGCTTTGGACGTCCCAGTCCTTGCGAGATGAGTAGGACGGCAACGGTTGCAAAGCGCTGATACCTTCGCTGCTCTTGGGTGCCGCAAAGATCACGTTGTCTTCCGAGTCGTCATCGTCGTCGACATCAATATCACCGTTTGCATTGGAACCGAGCGCAAACACTGTGCCTGCGCGGGGTCGGCTGGGCGATGGCACATCGCCATCGTCATCCTCTTCGTCGTCAGGTTCGTCCTCCAGCATCTTGAGCAAGTCGTCCACCGCGAGCTGCGATCGGACTGCGGAGTGATCTTCAACCACTGCACCGGAGTTGGAAGGTTCATCGCCGAAATCCGAATCCGATTCTACTAACGGCACATCCGATTGCTCAATCGCGGACTCTGACGACAGAACCGACTCGGACGACAGATCTGCAAAACCTTCGTTCTTCGGAACCTGCACCTTACCTTGCACCGCTACACGGAACTTGGTCTTGCCAACTCGAATGCGGTCGCCGTCGCTCAGCTCCACCGCCGTCTTGGGATCGATTTTCATACCGTTGACGTAAGTGCCGGTCTTACTTCCAAGATCCTGGATCAGCAACTCATGTCGACGATGGATCAATGCGCAATGTTTGCGACTGACGTACCGATTCTTCGGCCGAATTTGACAAATGCGCGAACGACCGACGAGGTAGATACCTCGCGCCAGCATCGTTTCGCGACCTTTCTGCCTGCCTGAGTTTAGGACAAGGCGAACATCCATTCGTTATGCATTTCTACAAGTAAGTCGTGGTCGAACGGCGTCAATGGAAGCTCTCCGATTCTCAGCAGTTGCGGCGTCTCACTGCGAGTTGCGAAAAGCTAGCCCAGGAGAATCAGCTATGCGAAAGTAAGTAACGGAACCGAGCCTATTCGGGATCCTGAAGCTCGTCCGTCAAAGTGTAGCGACCGACGCGACCATAATCGACCCATACCAGAACTTCAAATGTTAATTTTTTCTGCACGGCTATTCACCGGGCCCTACACGGGAGCTGAGTTTGTTACCATTGTGTAGACGTATTTTCGTCAACCCAAGCGTGGAAGGAGTGCATCATTCTTCAAGCACTAGCAACCTGCCAAGAAGTTTGCGGCACTACTTGGCTGGTAATCACATCGATTATCGCCGCTATGAATTTTATCGTTGCACTCCGGCTGGTGGTTGTGTCGCAGAGTGTGATCAACATTGTCGCTTTCAAGCCTGTCACGTTCCTGCCGCTAGCGCTGGGCGTAATGGCCTCGACAACTGGCTTGCTGCAGTCCATTGAGTTCTCCGTAAACGACCCGTCTGCTCAAGCCAATCCAACTTTGCTCTTGGCGTGGGGCATCTTGCCCCTGTTTGTCGGTGCCACATTGTCCCTGCCAGCCTTCTTGCTTGCGGCGCTCGGCAGACTGTGGCTAGCGACACGCGGCGCTAAGTTGCCTGTGAGTACTGAGCCCACTCGACAAGAGCTCAAAGAGAAGCAGCGAGCTTCAGATGAAGCTGCCTACCAATCGTACGCCGACTTCTTGAATTCGTCAGGACATCGCAAGGGCAAATAGCGGTTTCCGCCTTAGCCACACGGCGTTAGCCGCGGTAATGCGGTTATTACGAGGACTGTCCCATCAGTTGGGCGAGCGCAACTGCGGCTGAAAATCGCACAGCCAGCTTGCGAAGTGAAGTTTAGATTAAACCTCACCAAACGCCTTCATCTTCAGTAGCGTACTGAGCGATTACTTCTATCTTAATAATCCGTTAGCGATTCGTACCACAACTTTGATAGTCATCGAACTTGGCACGCTGCTCGAAGCTTACGTTGCCTTACTCACGCTGTTGTGTTCGCCTGCCCTGTTGTTTTTCATAGCAACTTCGTCACCAAACGGATGCGCAATATGTCGCGAAGACCAAACCAATGCCGCAAGTCGCTTTCCAAAAACCGCATTCAGAACGTCTGCGCCAACCCGCACCTGGATTCGGTAACCGAGTTTTTGGCCGCAGGCTTCTATCGCGTTAAAGTCCTCAGCCGCAATTTACCTGTTGCGGAATACTTTGTCGTCAAGGGCTACCCGATGAAGAGCTATTGGTGTGTGCTTTCGAGTCACAATCATCTGGAAACCCATTTGTTGTTCAAGACGCTCAGCGATGCGCGCGATTACTGTGTTTACGATGTTCGGTACTGAATCCTGCCGCAGTCTGCAGCGAGCCAGGTCATTAATCGTGAGTTTATGAATAGCGGAGCTTCGCGTTGGCAACCAATCAATCCATTACCTTAACTACGAAGCAGCTCGAAGCGCTTGCATTGCATCTAGAACATGTTGTATGCATCATTCGCGAGTTGATTTCGGTTAATCATGAGCAACCGGCGCGCGTTAGAGATGTCCAGCACCTCGAACTTATCTTTGAGTCGACTCAGTCCTTTGTGCGCGAGGTTCAGCAGAGCAGCGCAACTACACTCAACGAAGCCAACGCCAAGTCTATCCGCGAAGGTCGCCCGCGGCGAACTCGACGTCGAATGCCCTAGCTAGTGCTTTGAAAACGTTCATACACGTAGAGCGAACTGTGTTGGGCGAACTGTGTTGGGCGAACTGTGTTGGGCGAACTGTGTTGGGCGAACTGTGTTGGGCGAACTGTGTTGGGCGAACTGTGTTGGGCGAACTGTGTTGGGCGAAC
>JBGSJB010000544.1:0-6007 GCA_041742175.1 Pirellulaceae bacterium | reverse complement strand
TACATTAGCATGAAGCTGTCGATGACTTCTGGACTCACCTATTCAGATCCACGACTGGGTCTTGCCAACATCGCGGAGATCGAGAAAGCGATTGAAACCGCCAAGGAACGCTTTGAAGAAAAAGAGCTTCAACCGCTTGCTATGCTTGATCGCAGTGTGCAATCCCTGAAACGTCAGCTCGAAACGGCGATGGAACGCGAGGAGTTGATTGGTACGCAAGCGCCGCTCATTCAAGCTGAGCACTTCGTGGGCACCAATCCGGTGACCATGGAAGACTTGCAAGGCAGAGTTGTGTTGCTTGATTTCTGGGCCGTGTGGTGTGGACCTTGCATCGCAACGTTTCCACACTTGATTGAATGGCACGAGAAATTTGCGGAAAAGGGTCTCGTCATTCTCGGCTCCACGAATTTCTACAACTACAAATGGGACGAAGAAGCTGGTAAAGCAACACGGGCGGAACCGGGCACAGAGGTCTCGCCCGAGGATGAATTAGTGATGCTTGAAAAATTCCGTGAGTCCTACAAGTTGCATCACGGATTCTTCGTGAATCCGAAGGGCAGCACCTACGCCGCCTCGTTTGCGGTTTCCGGTATTCCGCAAGCTGTGTTGTTGGACAAGCAAGGCAAGATTCAGTTGATTCGAGTCGGTTCGGGTGAAGCGAACGCGAAGGCAATTGAAGCTAAGATCGAAGAGTTGCTCGCACAGTAGAGCAACCAAACCAAAGTATTGATTACGCATGACTAGTATTGAAAACGCGATAGATCCACGTCCGCACATTTTGAATTTCGAAGAGCCGCAACTGCGCGGGTGGCTCAAGGAGCATGGTTACCCTGCGTTTCGCGCTGGGCAATTGCTCGGATGGATCTATCAGCGAAGGGCAGAGTCGTTCGAAGCGATGAGCGATTTGCCCAAAGCCATGCGAGTCGAACTGGAACAATCATTCCGATTGTGGACCGCTGAAATCGCGGCGCATCAAACGGCAGACGATGGCACCGAAAAATTGCTGTTACGATTGGCTGATGGTGGTCGGATCGAATGTGTTCTGCTGCGCGAAGAAACACGTCGGTCGATTTGTGTAAGCAGTCAAGTTGGCTGTGCGATGGGTTGTGTTTTCTGCGCGAGCGGTTTGGATGGTGTCGAGCGTAACTTGACACGCGGCGAGATTCTCGAGCAGATGTTGCGCTTGCAACGCTTACTGCCCGACCTCGAGAGGCTCAGCCATATCGTGATGATGGGCATAGGTGAGCCCTTAGCGAACTTGGATCGGGTTCTGGCGGCGCTCGAAGTCGCCAAAGATCCGAAGGGGCTTGGCATCAGCCCTCGCAAAATTACCATTAGCACCGTCGGTTTACCGGCCGCGATTGAACGGTTGGCAAAGCATGCGACGCCGTTTCATTTGGCCATTAGTCTGCACGCGCCCAACGACAAACTGCGGAATCAATTGGTTCCGGTAAATGTTCGCATCGGCATCAAGGACATTCTGGGAGCAGCGGAAAATTACTTTAATGCAACCGGTCGTCGGCTGACATTCGAGTATGTTCTGCTAAGCAAGATTAATGACACGCCAGCCTGTGCCCGCGAGTTAGTCGAACTGCTGGGCGGTCGAACGAGCATGTTGAATGTGATTCCGTACAATCCGGTTGAAGGCTTGCCCTATGAAACGCCGACCGCGGATGCAATACATCGGTTTCGGAAGATCTTGGTGGAAGGTGGTATCAACGTACTATTCCGACAGCGCAAAGGCGATCGAATCCAAGCGGCATGCGGCCAGTTGCGGCGACTTCGCACAGAGCCGAGCGATGCGTTGCCTGTGATTCAGTGAGCTATCTCAGTAGCTCAACGGAGTACTGGGCTGGAGTGACTGTTGAATTATTGACTGGTTAACTCATAACTGGGTAAACATGAATCACAAGTCGATTGAGAAACTAGAGCACGAACTGGAAGTTGCAATCGCTGAGTTGCTCGAGCGTTTGGAGTCTAGGCGTTTTCCGCCAAATCCGTCATCGCTTACGGTTCACTTGATGGCCAAAGCGGCAGCCAGCGTTTACGAAGCCGTGATAGAATCGCAGCGCGAGGAACGCGACTGACTATTCAAACTTTATCGAACTTTATCAAACACAGAAACGCATCGCTCGTTGAAGTCGCAATGCGTTTAGGTCAGTCGCAAGTGCCGCAAATTTCTGCTCGCGACGACAGCTAAATCATTCTGTGTCGCTGTCGCTACACTATTAACGACGTCTTCACGGGTCGGTCCCATGTCGAAGTCGTTCCGTGGCCAGAATCTGACCGACGAGCATCCAAACGCCAACAAACATTGCTCCAAGCAATGCATTAAACCAATCGAATGTCATGTTCTGCCCGACTGCGCTGCAAAGAACTAGAAAGCTAGCGTCGTCCTTGCGCAATACCGAAGAGTCCTGGATCCTGGACTCGTCCCGATGTGACCTTAGCGGCGATTGTTTAGATTCCGATTAGATCACGTTAGTTGTTATCGTCAGTAGTCGGGATTCGGGCTAGAAATAATTTTGGTGGCGGCAAGGTTTGCGCAGCAAGACTTGTTTGACAGCTTTTCGCTCCATCGGAATGCGTTTAATTGTGTCGCGTTTGGAAGATGCCCTCCTTCAAGTGATGGTTTGAACTGGAAATTCGCACTCAGCCAACGGACCGGTTGGGCTGCACAAGGTTCAGTCATACCGCGCCTCCCGGGAGGCGCGGTTATGTGACTAAGGGCGGCGCCTACTCGTCGATAACTGGCGTCTCGCCTGGGCAGATGCGATGCTTCATTTGCTCGCCGGTCGCTCGACTGCAGAGGTAGTAGTCGTACGCACAGCTTTTGCCGCCATACTTGCAACACCTTAGAAATTGCATCAAGCAAGGGGCAGATAAGACGCTCTCATCGATGCTTGGTTGCGCGTATCCAGAGAGTGAGAATGGATTTCGCGGGATCTCATTAGGCCCTTGAGTCGCTTGGAGAGGCGTTACCAGCTGTGCGGATGACTGTGAGTATGACTGGTGAGCGGACCCGCAATTACAATCGTTACTCGCCATGGTCTGCGTTGGTAATGGCGCTGAGTAAACGATACCTTGCTGGACCACGTTGAGTGGCTGCACGGTATAGGGCTGACCTGTATAGGGCTGAGCGTAGTGTGTCCCAAACGGTGGTTGGTTTACGATGGGTGCATAAATCCCGCTGCAGACAACCTGTGGTTGCGGTACGACACTTCCACAAGAGCTTCCGCAGGTCGTCGATACAATGGCATAATTCGGTTGAGGACATCCCCTGTAACATGCAGTAGGATTTACACTCGAGTGAACGCTTGGATACACAATTGAACTCTGTCCATAGCAACCTCGGACAGGTTGACACTGTGCCACATAACTGTGATTCATCTGACCAAGCGGCAACTGGCACTGTGCATTTGAAATACTCACCGCGGCTAAGTTCAACAGACTCGCCATTACTACGGAGATCCGCATACTTTACTCCCGTTAACTGAGGCTACTGAAATGTACGACTGGGGAGATTCTGGCGAGTCCTTCGTTCTGCGTCTAGATTGATTTTTTCGGCTTAGGGGTGAGGGAACCAAACGGTTTTTATCGCAGTTAATCAAAAGCTGCGTTTTATTTATACAGAGAATCATCTTGAAATTGAGTCAATTAAAACTGCGTGAAGAAATATTGAGATGCATTCATGAAACGACCGCCGAATCGCTTCGCAACGGTGACTGGCAACGCTATGAAGGGGCGAGTGCTCGGAAACTAACCGAGCTCTTGTCAGAGCGTGTCAGACGAACTCATTGCCAGTTAATGAGCAGTGGAACCGCAGCGCTGGAGGTCTTGCTCCGCGCTGCCGCGATCGGTGTCAACGACGAAGTTATACTGTCGAGCTACGACTATCCTGGAAATTTCTGGGCTATTGAACGTGTCGGTGCACGTCCCGTATTGGTGGATACCGAACGGATCGGGTGGAGGGTCAGCCAGGCATCGCTAGACGAAGTTTATGAGCCGACTTGTAAAGCCATCGTAGTAAGTCATCTGCACGGACAGATTCAAAGGGTCGATGCGCTGCGTCAGTGGTGTGACGAACGTAAGCTCTTATTGATTGAAGATGTCTGCCAAAGCCTGGGCGCTTCTTGGCATGGCCAACCGCTTGGCAGCTACGGTCACGCGGCGGTTTTCAGTTTTGGAGGTGGCAAATTGATGTCGTGTGGACGGGGCGGGGCGTGGGTCACTTCCGATGAATTGCTAGCGGTGAAAGCGCGTGTTGCGGCGGGAGCAGGCAGCGGTCCGTACGCAATGAGCGAACTGCAAGCTGCAGTTGTTTGCGCCCAATGGCCTTTTCTAGACCAAGTAAATGCTGCGAGCCGAGTTTTCTTCGGGGCACTCAATCAATCGCTAGAGCGTGAGTCCGAGACCTGGAAGTTTCCAGCGCATGATAGCTTAGCTGAAGCAGCCTTCTATCAATGCGGTTGGTTCGTCGACGGGATTAATATTGAAACTCGCGATGCACTGATCGAGGCACTTCGAGGTCCAACAACTCTTGAACTAGCTGGGGAGCAGCTAACGCTGCCTTTTGGAAGCGGTTTTCCAGGCTTTCATCGCCGCACCCAACGTCGTTGTCGACGGCCAGAATCACTCGCTAATGCTATCACTGCCACGGCTCAAACGATCGTGTTGCATCATAGTGTCGCCGTCGAGCTAGCTTTGGATGTCGCAAACACTATTCATTGGATCGAAAAGCAGAAGCATTTAGTTCAGAAAACCTAGACTCCCCAAACTACCGGCGGCTCGCCGATGCGACGAGCCGCTTTTGGGTCGTTCACATCGCATGCTTATCGAGCGCGATGTTTTCGAACTCGTCGAGATCGATCGTCATCGTTGCAGCCCGACGCATTGGAACCACTTGCGACGGCTTGTCTGCTGACTCTTTAAGCTCTCCCCGCAGGATTTTTACGTCCGCTGGTGCCTCAATTCCCAGAGTTATACGGTTACCGCAGATCTTCGAGACAACAAGAACGATATTGTCACCGATAACCAGCTTTTCACCTTCTTTGCGACTTAATACTAGCATCAGACCAACCTCCTTGAGTGATGTACTTCTTGCCACCAGCTACTCGCATGATGACAGTGAAACTTGGAAACTAGACTCCGTTTGTGCCAGATTTGTTCAAGTTTCTTTGCGGTTCGGATGGATTGCAATAACTGTTCCGAAGCACCTCAGAAACTTGAATACATTTCACTAGGAATCTTTACGCGAAATATGGGCCTACTGTTCAACCAGGTCTCACAAAAAATCAACGTTGCAAATGCTTGCTTGCGGATACCTTTCACTTTTGCAAATCCTGTCCAAGATTGAGAACTGCGTCTCACGATGGAACACTATTGATTTGCGACTAGTGGCGATGGCCGAACTGGTTGAGCTTCAGTGAGCATGCGAACAGCACTTGTCCTGCACTACCTCATTAAACGGCAGCACCTGGACAACTTTGGTCACGCACAAAAAGAAATTCCGAAATTCCGTCCCTGCAACGATTTTTGCAAGCAATTGCCAGCTTGAACCCCGTGCGGCGATCGCCTGGATAAGTTAGCTAGCTTCGAGTAAAAATAGCGGTACCATCTTTCGGTTGAGGCTCAGAAAAAATTAAGCTCGAACAACGAATTGCACGAAAGCGACAGGCGGGATGAAGCAGTATTTGGAACTGATGCAAAAAGTGCTTGATGAGGGTTCCAGTAAACCAGATCGCACGGGAACCGGTACGCTAAGCTTGTTTGGGCACCAGATGCGTTTCGATCTTTCACAGGGTTTGCCACTGCTAACCACCAAACGCGTCCACCTACGTAGTATCCTCGTTGAATTGCTGTGGTTCCTTCGTGGCGAAACGAACATCCGCTATCTGCATGAAAACAAGGTCTCGATCTGGGATGAATGGGCCGACGAAAACGGCGAACTGGGGCCGGTGTATGGTAAGCAATGGCGCTGCTGGCAATCCGCAGACGGGACAACCGT
>JBGSJB010000543.1:0-2783 GCA_041742175.1 Pirellulaceae bacterium | reverse complement strand
ATTCAAATTTCCTCCACAAGTGTGACTTGTAGTGTAGCACGGATCGATTAGCCGTCGCTTTATATCTTACTCCTGCGTTACACTGCGAAGTGCGTTGCTGCCTTCCGTGCGACGACAGAGTCCGCCCCATGAAGGCGAGCGGAGAATATCGTCCTCCGACAAGTCATACAACCAGATCGAGTAACCCACGCGACCGACGGGCTGGAACTCTTGAAAGTAAGTGTATCCGTTTTCAATCGGATCCCCTGGTTCAATGTTCCCTGGAACGCCCATCGTACCTTGCACGATGCAGACACTTACCGCATAGCGTCCTGGTTGCAGCAACTTGAAATCTTCAGTCAACGGTCCCACGTCGATTCGGTTCGCCAAGTACAGTTTCGGAATCTTCTTAATCTCAGCTTCGACCCCGGCGATCTTTAAATCATATCGAGTCCATAGACTCATCCCCACGGAATCCCAGCCGCGTCGTTTCAATTCATCGCGCAAGTAGAAAACATTGTGCCCCCAGTCGATGTTGGTACCCGATAAGTATCGATGACCTTGCGCGGGGCCACCTACCAACTCGTTGAAGTACGACATCGAGTGCGGAAAGTAAATCAAACTGCTGAGCGATCCCAACGCTGCCAACAGAATCGTTCCGCCTCGCAGCCAACTTCTACCGGGAAAAAACGTTGCCGCTTGGCTGGCCCATACAAAACAAAGCGGAAGAAACTGCAGCATGTACCGCGCATGACGATTCAATCCCGTGTGGTAACTGAGCAAACTCAAGTAAAGCACCACAGGCCCCAGTAGCAAGAGTGTTTCAAGCAAGCGCCAATCACGCGATCGCGAACCATTGCTAGTGAACAAATACTTCGCCATCACTCCCAGCGTTGCGATCGCGAACAACCCAAGCTCGCCGATCGTGCACTTAAACAACAACACCGCTAAGTAGTAATACCACCAGCCGCCCAGCCGCAATTCACCGCACAAAAAACCGACGATCACCTGCGCAGCCATGGCTGATTCCTGCGTATCGACTCCTCGCACCAGCTCCGTCGGCAGCGGCACGGGTATCAACTCCAGGAGTGTCCCACGAAACCGATTGCCAACAATCCGCTCCACTTCACCTGATTCAGACAGTTCGCGAATCTGCAACTGCGGGCTACTGAATTCGAACTCGCCCAGCGGTTTGAACTGATCGGAGAAACCATAACCGGCCAGCAACACCACCCACGCCAGCACTAACTGAAATCCACCCTGCGCCGCCAATGAGTACCGCTTGGATCGCACGCACATCAAACCTAGCGTGATCAGAAACAGCATTGGATGCAGCAAGATCCACGTCGATTTGGTCAGCTCGGCGAGCCCGATCGACAGCCCCGCAAAGTACGCATTCCCATACGAAGACTCTTTAGTCCATTTCCAATAGCGATACAGTGCCAAGATCCCCATCGCACCCGATGGAACATCCGGCGTCAACGCAGCTCCGAAAGCCAGCACCAACGGCGAAGTGCACCACAGCAGCAAGGCAATCCAACCCGCCCGCTTGCCATACAGGTCCGTTGACCACGCAAAGCAAACCCACGCGCCGATACAAGAGAAGGGAATGCAAGCCCAGCGTGCGATCATCAACCAGAACAGATAACGAGGTCCCATCGCGCTCATCAGTTGATCGCCGATGGTAAACTCCTTGCGATGCGACACGATCACTCCCTGACTATCGCGCGAGCTGCCGCTGATCGAATACACTTTACTCATCGCCTCTTCGTCGACCGGCATCGCGCAGTACACCGGCAAAGTGCCGACGACGCGCGCTATTGGCGGGTTGACGTTGTACAGCTCAAAATCCCCGTACCGCCAATGTCCCAGCCCAGCCGCAAAGTGCGCAATCTCATCCGTCATCGGAGAATGCACGTATGCACTGAACGCCAACATGCTACGCGTGCACGAGCAACACAAGCGGCAACAACCAAGGGGCTGCAAAAAACGGACGCACGCGCGGAAGTTTTTCCCATTTCATCCGCAGTGCTTTGCACAACTTCACATTAGCAATCGCTCCGCATTTTCGAGCCCTGCTTGTTGCGTAACCACTAAACGCTACCACACTGCGAAAAAAGATCTGAATGCTGCTGACGATATTTACTCAATAGTATCGCTTTGTTCTGCAGCAGACTGTCGTTCTGCATTTTGAGCAACACTGGCCTGCAGGCGACGTAGGTCTTTCTCGATCGTGCGAATTCTCTCGGCGTGTTCTCGATACGTGATAACAACGACAACGATAAGCCCACAAAATGCGATCGCACTCGCAAGAAAACTTTGCCGCTTCAAAACGGCAATCTTCCGAGTGACCATTTGTTGTACTTCTTGGTCGCCTACTTCTAAGTCAAGGCTCTGAACGTTCTTTTGATTCATTTAGGTTCTCCGGTAGCCTACATGGTATCTCTAGATTGAGGTCAATGGATTTACTGGTAATTAGAAGCAATGGTTCAGAGAATGTGCGCAGGTCAAATCCTCCACATTCGACTCCCATTATACAAAGTCGATCTGAAACCCGTCGAACGTGGATGGTGGGGCTAAGTCGCAAGACTCTCTGCATTGGCTCGACAATTTGAACCGTCAGGTCATCCGAAGCTGATAGGTCAACACCTGCAATGAACAATCTGAGGCTGCAGGATTCGGGGCCAGTGCTTTGAAGGTCGCGTAATCGAGAGAAATAATAGGCAGGGGTTGTCTTTAGTCAATGTGCAGACGAACAATGTGAGCCGGACCAGGGAGCGATGGTGCTAGACTCGAAGGATTCG
>JBGSJB010000542.1:0-7301 GCA_041742175.1 Pirellulaceae bacterium | reverse complement strand
TGCTACGCTTGGTTGCGGCGGGCGGAATTGTTTCGCTGCTCTTGACCGTCGTCGCAGCCACCGGAACAGTGCGCTGGGGAGTCGATCGCATTGCCTCGTCGATGGTACTGTTGCAAGTTGCGTTGTTGCTGGTGCTCGGTCCAAGTCTTGGGGCGAATCTAATTGCGGCGGAGGTTGAAAGTGGTGGGTGGCAGTTATTGCGAGCCTCTCCGATTTCTCCCTGGCGAATTGTAGTTGGCAAATTGATGAGTACGGTTTGGACGCTACTGTTGCTACTGCTGGCAACGTTGCCAGGATATACCGTTATGAGTTACATACAGCCTTCGATCGGTGGACAGGTGGGGAACGTTGTTATCTCGCTGGTCATCGCCATCGCTATGGTCACTAGCATCAGCGCCTGCGTCAGTTCATTCTGCCGAACAACCGCAGTGGCCACGGCGACCAGCTATGCGATTCTCTTGTCGCTGTTCGCAGGTACGTTGCTCATCTGGTTAGCGCGCGGAAAACCGTTCGGACCTCTATTGGTGGAACGTGTGTTGCTGTTCAATCCTGCGGCGGTTGCGTTGGCTGAGATGAAGACACCTGGATTCGAGCAATACAGTCTTGCGCCGCTGGGATGGTATGTGGGGATTGGTATTGCAATTGTGTGCATCGGAGTTCTGGCTGTGCGGACTCGACGTTTAACACAGCCTGATTGAGTGATTGATAAAGAACGCGTGAAATGAAATCTGTCGTTGTGTTATTCGTGGCAATACAAGTTGTCACGCAAATTACTTTCGCTGAACGTTGCTTTGCACAGCGTACGGAACCCTATCAACACCTGTGGGAAGTTGATGCGGGGCTAGGCGATATCTGGAAGGAGGCCGAAAATCCGCTTCCACCACCGTTGAACGTCGAACGTCTGGCAGCGAACGAGTTGGCGGTGCAAGTTAAAGCGGCTCAAGAGATCTGCTTGATGCGAAATCGCGGTGCCGTTCTACAGCCTGAGCGCGCGATTGAATTGTTAACGGCAGCCTTGAAGCGAGACTCGGAACCCGTGCAGGCGCGTCGCGCTTTTGCGTCAGCTCTATTGATTTTGTCCGACGCTTCGCAAGCTGAATTTCTGTGGCAACTGGCTCAGGCAGATCCACTGTTGCGATCGAGAGTGGAACAAAAACTAATCGAGTGGAAATCTCCGTTAGCGTTAGAAGCTTGGCGCACACGACTGGGCGATCCGCTGGCGAAATCAAAGGAAATTGCGAGTGCGATGGCAGGTTTAGCGGCCGTTGGCAGAGCTGAAGATAACGCATTGCTCCTGCGAGTGCTGCGAGGCAACGCAACGACTGCGGCCAATCGGATCGTGGCATCCGATGTGCTTGGACGGCTGAACGCGGGCGGACTGAATGAGCTCGCGAAGGAAGTACTTGCATCGCCCATCGAGCAATCGCACTTGTTGGCTGCTCACTTGCTGAAGCGGCATACGAGTGAGTCGTCGCTAGTGCACTTACGGTCTGCGTTTGAAGGCGGTGACAGCGCTGCGCAGAACGTTGCAGCGCATGCGATGTCTGCTAACTTTCGTGAAGCGGCTCACGAGTATGCGCCACAGTTGGTTGAGCATCTAGACGCGGAGTTGCGAGCGCTCGCAGCGACTAACTTACAGACTTGGGATGACGAACATAGTTTACGGTTGCAGGCAAAGCTGCTGAACGATCCTTTGAAATCGAACCGAAGGTTCGTTGGCAAGCAATTGCTGTCGAAAGCTAACTCAGGCCAGCGTGGGATTGTTGACGAGTGCATTGCTGAGCACCTAAGCGCGGATTCGTGGTTTGGTTTGGAACAGGCGATCATTTTGGCTGTCCAATTGAATGATCGCTCGCGATGTTCGCGTTTCATCGAATTGATTGAGCACGCCAGGCCGGAAGTAAGCATGTGCGCTGCGTGGGGATTGATGGAATTAGCCGAAGAGCCTGAGCACTTTGAAGCGATGATCGTTCATGTGGATAAATTGGCCAAGCGACTTGCGGTTGATGGTGTCGCGCTACCTATTACTCTGACTGACCTGATTCGCATCAGTTACTTGAACGAAGCGTTCGGACGAAAACGCTACGAACCTGCATTGGATGTGCTGATGCAGTTTGTGCCTAAGAACAATCATAAGCTAGGTCATGTCAGCCGAGCTTCCGCGGTGTGGTCGCTCGGCAAATTGCACAAAGGAAAAGACGACGCGAGTTTGCGCGCGAAACTGTGTGAACGATTGCTGGACAATCCGATCATTAATCCCGAGGACTACTTGGTGCGAGTCAATTCTGCGCTCGCTCTCGGCGAGATGGCATTTGAAGACTGTGCTTACGCTCTCAAAAAATTTGACGACAGCCCCACTTCGCCGCTGGGCATTGCGTGTCTGTGGGCGCTGGAAGAAATCGAAAAGAAGTCAGCGCCCAATTAGTTAGCCCAGTTTGATTCGCTCGCTTTGATTGGCTCGGTTCGCGCAAGTGATTTACTTCGTGATCTCCGCGATCCGTTCAACTAAGCGAGGCAAGTAGGAGTCATAGCGTGGTTTCAATCCGTTCACTTTCGTAGGAATGGTAGCAAGCTTATCACCGATTTCGGCCGCAGTGGGTTGACACCAATCGAGGCTATTAAGCGCCGTGATGGCAACGAAGGCGTTAGATTCTTTCGCATTAGCGAGCTTCAGAAGCTGCTGAATGGCTATGCTTCTTTCCGATGCGTTGCCGAAGCGTGCAACCACTTCGTTGGCGATGCAGCGCACGTAAGCGGACGGATCTGTAGCCATACCACGCGCAGCTTTGACCATCGCTTCGCGTTCGATATTCTCCTGAGCGTTGTACAGAATTCCGCAGGCTGCCCAGTATCGCGATGCACTGTCTGGGGCAACGCGATTGGCGAGCAGGGATTGCACATCATTGGCAGCGGTGCGCATCGAATTGTTTGCGACATCAAAGATCGCTTCGATGGGACATCGCTTGCTATCGTGCCCAAATTCGTAGGGAGCATCCTTCCCGGCTCGTTCAAGCACTTCGCCTTCGGGTATCAATCCAAGGTCGCAAACCCGAACCATCCAACTTTTGAGTTCGCCTCGGAAGCGGTCGAGCGTTGCTGCCTGAGCCCATTCGCTTGCCAGGTTCTTTAATTGAAACGGATCATCGTGCAGATCGTAGAGTTCCTCGGGCGCCTTCGTTTTCCAAAACACCGATTGAGCTTCATTCAGTTTGCCCGCATCGTATAGACTCTTCCAGACCTGCGTCGTCGGCGTTTCGAACATGTACGCCAAGTAAGTACCTTGCGGACGATGGGGATAGAAATTGCGGATGTACAGGTAGCGATCATCGCGAATGGCGCGCGACATATCGATACGCTCATCCATGCGATCTCGGAAACCGTAGATGTACTGAGGATTGTCTTCTGCGAACTTGCCTAAAAATGCATGACCTTGTAGGTACTTGGCCGGGCGTTCACCGACCAAACTGAGCACGGTTGGAACCAGATCGACGAAACTGATCAAACGCTCATTCTTTGAGTTCGCGGTGTACTGCGGTCCAGCGGCTGCACGAAATCGCTCGGGCACATGCACCACCATCGGCACGTGTAAACCGCTTTGGTACAGCCATCTTTTGCTGCGCGGCATTCCGCTACCGTGGTCTCCATAGTAGAAGACGATCGTGCTATCGTCGAGTTTGTCGTCCTTCAACTGCTCGAGAACTTGACCAACTTGCTGATCCATTTCTGTGATCTTGTCGTAGTACTGAGCCCAATCTTGGCGCACTTCGGGAGCGTCGGGGTGATACGGTGGCACGGGAACTTTGGCCGGATCGTGTGAAGCGTTGTGAGGGCGTTTGCGAATCTGACTTTCATGCGAAGTGGTGAAGTTAAAGACGGCGAAGAAAGGTTGACCCGCTTTTCGTTTTCGCCAATGCGCTTTGTTGCTAGATTCGTTCCACAGATCCTTGTTCGTCACGACGTTGTAGTCTTCCTTGACGTTGTTCGAGCAGTAGTAGCCAAGTTCGCGAAACAATTGTGGATAGAGCTTGAACGTCTCCGGCATCGCGACTTGACTGCGCATATGTTGTGCAGACAAACTTATCGGAAAAATACCGGTTACGATCGTGGTTCGAGCTGGTGCGCATACTGGCGCGTTCGACCAACAGTTGGTGTAGATCATTCCTTTCGCGGCGAGTTGATCGATGTTGGGCGTGTCGGCATAATCGTCTCCATAACATCCAAGCTGCGGGCCGTTGTCTTCGGAAGTGATCCACAAAATGTTCGGCCGCGTAGTTTGTGGAGTCGAAATGGACTGCGCATGAACTTGCGAGCTCACGGCGGCGACGAGTAACATGAGCGACGATACGACAGACTGAAACAGCGAGCGCATACGATTTGCCTTTGATCAAGGGCGGCGAGAGGATGACCTGCAGTAGTAACGGAGACCGATTCATGATAGCACTTGTCGGCTGCGTTTCGACAGCAAACTGAGGTCGGTCTTAGGTGTTGATACGTCCGAGTCGTTTAAAATGGCGAAACTGTAACGAAGTTGCCAAGGATGATGCGCTGGAGTTTGAGCGGCATTCACTATGTTCTTCAACCCCGCTCAGTACCACGCCTTCGCAAAGACTCAGTGCTAGCCCGCCGTCTTGCTGTTTTGGAACGATACCCAACGAGCTTCGCATCCGAACAAAGCCGATAGCAATGAAACGATGGCAAACACGGTAAACGCTACGTACAGTCCTCTCGCTAAACAATGCTAGATCCAAATGGAAACGAACACTTCAGATCGAAAGACATCTTACGCGGTACTTGGCGTCGGGGCGCTGGGTGGGCTCTATGGGGGACTGCTCGCGCATGCAGGGTTCGATGTGCATTTTCTCTTGCGTAGCGATTTGGAATTTGTTCGGCAGCAAGGGTTGCGAGTAGATACTCCGCTGGGTAATTTTCATTTGCGATCGGTGAACGCCTACGCGGAAACTGATGACATGCCGCACGTTGACGTGGTGTTAGTCTGCTGGAAAGCGACGCAGAACGACAAGCTTGCAGATGCACTTCGGCCGATCTGTCGCGAGGATACGCTGGTGCTGGTACTACAGAATGGTTGGGACGTCGAACACGCTGCGGCGGATGTGGTGGGTGAGGATCGTGTCCTGGGCGGCTGTTGTTTTCTTTGCAGCAACAAAATCGGACCGGGCCACATCCATCATTTAGACTATGGACGAATCGCGTTTGGTGAATACAGTCTTTCGCTCGGCGGCGTGATATCGGAACGTATGGCTCGAATCGCCGAAGACTTTCAACGCGCAAAGATCGAAATGCAACCCGCGAAGGATCTGCGAGCGGTGCGCTGGCGAAAGTTGATGTGGAACATTCCTTACAACGGATTGTCAGTTGTATTGCAAGCGGATACGCAGCAGATAATGTCCGATCCGCAAGCGAGTCTGCTCGCAGAGGAACTGATGCTTGAAGTGCGGGAAGCAGCAGCGGCGTGCGGCAAGGAGATTGAACTGTCGCATATCAGCAAGATGCTCGAGGACACTCGCAAGATGGTGCCCTACGACAGTAGTATGCTGCTTGACTACCGCGCAGGCAGACCGATGGAGGTGGAAGCAATTTTTGGCAATACGCTACGAGCGGCGTTGGCGGTCGGTTACCGCCCCGCCAAAGTCGAAATGCTCTATCGGCAGCTCGCGTTCCTGAACAGTGGTCGTTGATCAACCCACCGCATGCTTTGGGTGGGTCTGGACGAACGAACGCCAGCTTTCATAGCGTGGATCTTCAAGTGGCAAGACCATCGCCGGATTGCTGTGCGGTTTTGCTGGTTGCTTCAGCAGTTTCATACCCGCTTGGCTGGGCGTTCGTCCGCCTTTACGCGAATTGCACTGCATGCAGCTGCAGACGATATTTTCCCACGTCGTCTTGCCACCGAGCGACCGGGGCAGCACATGATCTAAGCTCAGTTGGCTGTGGGGTCGCATCTGACCACAGTACTGGCAGCGATGGTCATCGCGAGCGAAGAGATTCTTTCGATTGAAGCGCACTGTGCACTTCGGCAGGCGATCGTAGCGTGTCAGTCGCAAGATGCGTGGCACTTGCAATTCAAAATGTACAGCACGGATATAGTCCTCGTCCGGCTGTTTTTCGAGCGAATGCAGTTGCGAGATCTCGCACCATGCATCGAATTCGTAGCTGGTGTAAACACCTGAGTCGATCGTAATGACTTCAGCACAGCCGCGATAAAGAAGTGTCATCGCGCGACGAACATTGATCACGCGGACAGCCATATAGAATCGATTGAGCACTAGTACGTTGCATTCGAGCGCACTTTCCGACATTAGTTTTGCTCCAAAATCCTCTATTCGACAATAGATAGCAGGGAACGGCCTTCGCTATTCTATCTGCGCCGCAAGTCAGAAACTAGCAAGCATCAAAATTACAGCGCAGCTGTGAGCTCTCCAGCGGGCGCCTTCAGTTCAGGTACCCGAAGCACCTTGCAACAACTCCGCGACGTTGCCGAGCACCTTGGGATATTGCACCTTGGACAACTTTCGTAGCCGGAGTCGCCAGACTTCGCGCAATCTGACACATGGCTTTCTTAAACAGTTCGCATTCGTCGAACGAAAAGGCGCGAAGCGCGTGGAGATTTGCAATTCACAGAGGTTTGTGAAGGCAGCGATCAGAAACGATCGGAATGTCGGCGGACAATGAAAATCGAAAGGCCGAGGTGTGAACCTCGGCCTTTGATGAAGATCTGAAATGCTTGCAAGCCAAACTATGCTGCTGGAGCTGCTGGAGCTTCAGGTGCACTTGGTGCTGCGTCTGGAGTTGGGGTCGCAGGCGCTGCTGGTGCTGGTGCTGGAGGCGCAGCTTCTGGAGCTGAGCTTTCCATGATCACACCGCTGTTCATGGTCTGGCTGCAGTTGGTGCAACCGCTGGAAATAACTCCACCAACCATGCCACCGTTGTAGGAAACAGTGCCGCAACTGCTGCATCCGCTCGAAACAACTGAACCACAACCGCTATTGCATCCGCTCGATACGACTGAACCACATCCGCAGCTTGGAGCGCTGTAACCGCATGATGGGGTCGGAGCGCATGTAGGAGCAGGCGCGCAGCATGATGCAGCTGGCGTGTAGCACGTTGGTGCCGGTGTGCAGCATGATGGAGCTGGAGCTGGTGTGCAGCATGACGGAGCTGGTGTGCAGCATGATGATTGACCGCAACCGCCGTTGTTGCCGCGCATCCTCTTCAGCAAGCCAAAGCCAGCTTCGGCCTCAGTAGCAGAAACTACGAACATCGAGCAAGCAACTAAACTTGCA
>JBGSJB010000541.1:0-8500 GCA_041742175.1 Pirellulaceae bacterium | reverse complement strand
GCAAATTGGAGGGCTGAAAACGCGGTCTTGAGAAGCCCAAAATTCTACCAGTTAAGCCACATTTCAACAACGACCCCAAGCCAAAACCAGCGTTTCGCAAGTCATTGCAGATTCGCCACTTACAGCGACAGAAAAGCAAGTCTTAAGCCGCCTTGTTAACGCAGCTTGATTTGCCGTATATCTTCAGAGGAAAGATGCCTCTGCCCATGTGCCGCCAGCGAAGAGTGTGAGCAACCCATCGTTATTTCCGTTACGAGAAAATTTTCACCCACACGAGGCGTGTTGCAGAATAGAATGAGGGAGTCACCGGAGAAGAAAAACATTAAGGATTTTTGCAATGGTTATCAAAGGCACCGTTCACAACGGACACATCAAAATTGAAGACTTCGCGCTCCCAGAAGGAACGCAAGTGCTGATTACGCCAATCCCGTCGCCAGTTTTAGAAGCCTCCCCTGAGACTGACTTACTTGGCCGAAAGTCTGAGATTAACCGAATCGCCTCGCTGTCGTGTCAGAACGACTCCGGTGATAGCTTCTCTGGTGCAGATCACGACAAGGTTCTTTACCGACGCTAAACGTGGTATCAATCGATACGTCTCCCACGTCAACTTCATATGCGGCCACTTCAACGCGCTATCCAATCTTTCCGCTCCCTCTGCACGCAACCGCTGTTCTACCTGCTGCTTGTGCAGATCGGTCCATTGATGCTGGCACTGCATTGGACCGCTACCAGGTTCCCGATCTTCTATCCGGACTACACTCAGGCAAGTCTGTTTGAAGCTGAGCCAGACCGATTGGCGGTGATCTTCGAACCGTGCGGAGAACGAACTCGCTGGGGAGTTGTCGGTAAGGAGCGCGCGAGAGCTTGGCTACTGGAAATCGAGGCTGAGACTCTCCAGCCGCTGACATGCCCGCATGAAATCGGCGAACACTGGTCGCCTCCGCTTGGACTAGACCTCAACAGGAACCTTGTGTTTCAAAACAAGCTTCGCGAGATTGTAGGTTGGAACGCGCGTACTGGAGTTGCCTACAAACTCGCTCCACTTCCTGAGACACCCAAACTCATCAACTCTCGCTACTTGGCTTGCACAACCAAGTGCGATCCAGGCAACGAGTTTGTTTGGTATGACTTAAAAAAACCAGAAACTCCAGCAAGATCTTTGCCCATCATCAGCCTGCATACCGACATCGTACCCATCAATGGAACAAACCGCTTCTATTTCGTGCTTCCTGCGGATAATTCCTATGAATCGGAATTGCAGATGAACGCTGGTATGGGAACAGTCGGAGAATCTGAGGACGAAACTAGCCAGCGTTACGATTACTCAGGTGAATGGCGAAACGAAGACGGCAGCATCGAATATGAGTTACCTCCAGTTGTCGTAAATCCATACGCTATCCAGCCGACCAGTACTGCTGTGCTGATGACGATGACAGAGCAAGGCCCAAAGGAGCTCGCTCGCTGGCCCGTCGTCAGCGATTCTCAATCAGAGATCCGGCAAACATCAGGACACGTCATTTCGTTAAGCATAGACGGCAGACGCCTGGAATCTCGTGACGCTCAAACCGGCATGTTTGTCTCGCGAATCGCCATTTCCGCAGCGGCACTAGCAGTGGGTGCTACTGCAACATCAACACCTCAGATGCGTTTTGAATTTTGGGGCACACTCGGACCTTTCATCGACTTTGATGACGGCACCGGAACCCGAGTGGCCTTTGACGTTCGGTCTGGTCAACAACTTGACCTTCCCCCACTGCCGTATGCAACATCTGCTTTACTCTTACTTGACAAACACGAAGACGAAAGTCTTTTCTTGTCTGTTCAGAATCTAAGGGACTGGATAGGCATGATTCAAGTGCGAACCAACAATCAGCTTCGGCACGAATGGCGACCGCCCACACCTGCATATTCTTCTAACACTGTTCACTTCTCCGAAGATGGAAATGCTGTCGTTTTTTACACATCGGACTTGCGTGTCATGTTCGTCGACAAGGCAACAGGCAAAGTGATTCGACATATCCAACCAAGATTCTGGCTCCCCTGGGTCGCTGCGGCACTTGCTGGACTCACGCTCTGCTGGTTGACCCTCTGGATCAAAGTTTCCGCGCGCAGCAGAGTTTCGATCTGGATCGACTCCCTAGTTTTCCTCTCGGTTGCTTTCTCATTCCTTTACTGGCGACTCACGCTCGCAGGAAATCCTTACGACTGGCATCGAATCGCATTAGCGTGCATCGCCGGACTGACCATTGGCACGGCGATATTAATCGTGCATCAAACGCTGTTTCGCAACACGCGAATGCTGTTTCGATGTGCGCCGATTGCCGTCATGGCCGTATGTGGAATTTTTGTGTATTGGAAATGGTTCGAGCGACCATATGCTCCCAATGTCCTTTTTGGGCTATTGATTCTCTCGTTGATCATCCTAGGATCGCTAGTCATTCATTTCATGTTTTTTCGAAAGCCTCATCGTGAGCGCTCGGCAGCAACGCAAAAGCATCTCACCTTAATCGAGCTCTTCGCATGGACCGCGCTCACCGCCTTAATGTTGGCACCGCTAAACCTCTATGTTAGAGACGATTGGTTACGAGCCGTTTCACAGGTCGCGTCAGCGGACGCGTTGCTTGCTGCCAGTATCATTGTTGCGGTCGCGCTACTGGCTTTCTACCTAACTGCCGAGCGCTGCCAGCTCGCATTCCGACTATTTGGATTAAGCTTGCTCGCGATAGCTGTTGCCATTACGGCGGCGTATCGACTGAACGGTATCGATCTCAACTCACCAATCATCGGCATCTTTACCTTCGAGTCCGTGGCGATGCCGTGCGAAGCACTTCTGTTTCTCGTACTTGGGTCCGCCTACGTTGCGCTGCCAATTGCCCTGCGTCGTAAATTTCCGTAAACGCTCGCGCAAGCACTTAACCGTTCGGATCGTCTAACAACTCTTGCAATCGCGCTGCCAACGATGCTGGGAACTTCGCAGGCCAAGTGGCGTCGATCAAGCCTACTTCGATCATATCTCTCAGATGCATTCGATCCTTGTATCGAAACGAATTCAGCTTCATCTCGACAAGCGCTTGCAGACTGATAACCTGAAACTCAGCGCCCCGTTCGGAATCGCTGATGTCGGGACAAGCAGAAACCTCTTGCGAATTTGAATCCTCCCTAGCCATGACCAAGTGAATTGCTGCTCGAGCATTTCCATTCGGCTGCTCAAGAAAGCAGTGAACTTCGGTCGCTTCAGAAGCCTTTGCTTGATCGTAGGCGAACCCCGCTCGTTCGAATGCGGCTTTCACCTTTCCTAAGTCCTCGCGGCGGATCAGAATATCGACATCAGGTGTGTTACGAACTGCCGCTTCGTCGATCCGCGACACCCAAGCCGCTACTGCGTTGCCACCGATCACGGCGTAAGGCAACGACGCATCCTCCAATACCTTTACCGCTCTAAGCAGTCGAATGCGTACTTTCTCCACAGCGCGCACCATCCTTTCAAGCGATATCGGATGAGGATAAGTCGGTTCCATGAAAGCACACCCACTTATGGAATTTAGCTCGATCTACAGCTATATCCTACTGCAATCTTCGCTCGTTTGCCCCTCGTTCCAAGGCAGAGCCTGGTTACGGGATGGCGTTACTAACCAGCGAGTTCGTTCAACACTGCCTGCGCTGCGGCGATCGTCTCGTCGATCATTTCAGGGGTGTGAGTCCTTGAGAAAAACAAGGCTTCAAATTGACTGCAAGGCATGTAGACTCCGCGGTCGACCAAGCCCCAGAAGTACGCAGCGAACAACTGGCGATCACAAGTCGAGGCTTCGTTCCAACCATAAACCGGCTGCGAACAGAAGAACAAAGTCATCATGCTACCGACCCGCTGCATCACAGTGGCAATGCCGGCTGATTGAGCCGCTTGTTGCAACCCTTCAGCCAGTCGCTTACCTTGCTGCTCAAGATACTCATAAGGCGATTCATCGCGCAGCAATCGCAACGTGGCAGCACCGGCAGCCGTCGCCAGCGGATTGCCGCTGAGCGTTCCAGCTTGATACACTTTGCCCGCTGGCATTACTTGATCCATCAAATCAGCTCGGCCACCGTAGGCACCCAGCGGTAAGCCACCGCCGACGATTTTGCCCATCGTTGTTAAGTCCGGCTTAATCTTGAACAACTGCTGTGCTCCCCCTCGAGCCACTCGAAAGCCGGTCATAACTTCGTCAAAGATCAACACCGCGCCATGCTTCGTGCACAGCGATCGCGTGGCTTCTAGAAATCCAGCACGCGGCGGCACGCAGCCCATGTTGCCCACGACCGGTTCGAGAATCACACAAGCCAACTGTGAACCGAACTCAGCAAACGCCTGTTCCAGTTGTTCGATGTCGTTGTACTCAAGCACTAACGTATCGCGCGACGTTCCTTCGGTAACACCCGGCGAATCCGGCGCGCCTAACGTCGCCGCAGCACTGCCAGCCGACACCAACAAGCTATCGACGTGCCCGTGATAATTTCCCGCGAACTTGATCACCTTGTCGCGACCTGTGGCACCGCGAGCCAATCGAATCGCGCTCATCGTCGCTTCGGTACCACTGTTCACTAACCGCACTCGCTCGATCGATGTCACCGCTTCCATAATTAACTCAGCCAACACCGATTCAGCCTCAGTCGGCGCACCGAAACTCGTGCCACGCTCCGCCGCCTTGCGAATCGCTTCGAGCACTAGCGGATGTGCGTGCCCCAAAATCATCGGTCCCCAGGAACCGATGTAATCCAAGTAGCGATGGCCATCAATGTCGTATAAGTAAGGACCAGCGGCTCGATCGATAAACAGCGGATGACCGCCCACGCCACCGAAGGCTCGCGCGGGACTGTTAACGCCCCCTGGCAACAACCCGCGTGCTCGCTTGAATGCCGCTTCCGAACGAGGGCGTGCAATGCGACTGTGAACAATTTGGGAATCAATGGGCACGCGAGAATCTCCGCTAAGTGGTCAGTTGGGCCGCAACTCAGTCGGCCCAGCATGAACCGCTATTTCGGCAGGAGTTTCACTTCAACCTCCGAAGCAGCGTCCACCACGGGCAGCATGAACGGCACCCCTAAATCATCGCGATTTGCCTTAAACCCGCTACCATCCACATCCAAAAAAATCGGATTCGCAACTGCGCAAGGGACAATCTTGCCACTATCAGGTCCCATTACCGGCCCCAGAGTCAATCCTTCGCCGATTGTGGCGACGATCAAGTGCGTATCGACATCAAACTTCGGCAGATCAATCTCAGTTTCAAAACGCACGTTGCGGTCACTGAATTTGTCTGGATGAGTCTTGCGAGTGAAGTTCATTTCCGGCAGCGGCCGGCCGTTGGCGAACACTTGAACTCGATTCACGTCGAACCAGTTCGGACACTGCACGCACATCCACAACTTGGCAGTTTGCCCTTGCATCGCAACGTCTTCACCGCAAGTGTAATACTCATCTTTGCCATCGCGTTTCAGCCGAACTTGCGTCTCGAGAAACGGCCCAGTCGTCATCACCATGTGTCCGTGCTCGGCCGAATGAATCATCTCGTCGATCTGAATCTCAGCCGGATTGTCGGTGCTACACTCCATATAGTTGCGCAGCCATCCGGAACCATGAAAGTTGTAGTGCGCATCGGTGTTCACTACGCCTGGAATGCGATAACCCAAGTTCAGCAGTTGCAGCCAATAGAAAATCGGATTCGCAGACTTCTCCTTCGCCGCCAGCTCAGCACTCGGAAAGTTAAAGATCCCTTCCGGCGGATGGACTTCGATCACATCCATCCAACCTAGCATCCCTCGAAAACCCTCGTCAGCTTTACCATCCAACTCACGGTCACCCAAAATCTGCGGGATGTTCGGGTGATTGGTTTGAACCACTTTGGAACTTCCCGAATCCCACAGCGCGAGCCGTTCGATTTGCTTGACTGGATCCGCGTCCGTTATCGGACCACCGCCGTCTTGATGATGTTCATGACGATGCAGCGGGAACGCGTTCTGATGATTGATCGGCAGCGGCGATCCGGTCAGTTCCATGCCGGTGCAAGTTGCCATCGCACCGGTCGCTTTCAGCAACAGCAGATCATCCTCATAAGTATCAATACGATTGTGTTCGGTACACGGCGCGAACTCGATATGCTCGGCGAGCAAGTTGAGCACACGTCCCGTCTGATGCGAGACGTTATCGCCTGATGGGCTGCTGTGACTATGAAACTCGGCGCTGATCCAACCATGCGTCATCACGGTTCGTTTCAACGATGATTTCAACTGCACGAGTTGTCCTGGCCGAACTTCGATGTCCTGCGTATCAGCGTCGTACTCCGGACCATGACTGATCAACGCTTGATACTTTCCCGGTGCAATCGCTTGTTCAAATTTTCCATTCGCGCAATACACCACATTCTTCATCGCCGAGATCGCCGAGTCCGGCCCAAAGTCTGGCAGCGGTGTCTCACCAACTGGAATGAATTGCACTTTGGCAGCGATCGGTTTGCCTTCTCCATCCACGATCGCCGCTTGCACGCGACTAGCCGTTGGCAACGAGAGCGTCTCCGTCAACGGTTTATCGATCAGCTCTAATTCTTGCTCGCGGTCTTCGCGTCCGATCGAGCGGATCTTTGCCTGGTAATTTCCAGGTAACAATTCGGTTCGCACGAATCCAGTCGCATCCGAAACCACCGTCCCAAGCGACTGGTCGCCTGCGAAGAACTGCTTTTACCCGCAGTTCAAGCGGCACGCGAAGCAGCGCGTCGTATGCAATGCAGTAACAATTTGAAGCAGATCGGCCTGTCGTTACACAACTACGAATCGGCTCACAAGAAACTGCCTCCAGGTGATGGCATCGAAGTCCCGATCACTCGCGGCGAGATCCCGCAAGCGTCGACACACGCTTTCATCCTGCCCTACTTGGAAGCTGGGAACAGTTATTCGACCTTCAATTTCTCTTTCCAAGTCAATGGAAATGCTGCGAACACACAAGCTCGAACTCAGTTGATCTCGGTTTACAACTGTCCATCTGACCCAGCGCCGAATCGCGGTATCGTTGCGAGCATCATTGACGCAACGACAACGAACTACATGCAGTCGCTTGGGGCAACGTCCCATCAAAACCCAGCTTCGGCGAGTCCGCAGCACGGAATTTTCTATCGGAACTCGTTCACCAATTTCGCACGTGTCACAGATGGCTTGTCAAACACCGCTATGTTCAGCGAAATCAAGAAGGGGCCCAACGGCGCCGGCTCACTTGCCGCCGTAGCTGCTGGAACCCCGGACGATTTCCGCGTTGCAACACGACCTACTGCCACCGCTTGGACCGGCAATGACATCTTCGTTCCGCCAGCAGTTTGTGAAACGCGTTCCACCACTGCGTGGCTTTATCGAGGATTGCAGTACTACCGGGGGCTGCTCGTAGCGACTTACTACACACATACATTGACGCCCAACGCTCGCTTTCGCGATTGCGTCACTAGCGGTCTCTTCTATGGCCACATGGCAGCTCGCAGCTACCATACTGACGGAGTGAGTGTAGCGATGGCGGACGGATCGATTCAGTTCATCAGCGACAGCATCGACCAAACGACTTGGCGTTCACTCGGTTCGATGGGCGGTGGCGAAATTGCTGGTGAGTTCTAATCACGAATCGATGCTCATTGCGGTTTGATGCTTCTGTTTTGAATATTGAAAATGGATCGATGGAATGAAGTCTATCTCAGCGGTTTTCACATTTTGTATGACGTTCGTTCTCGTTGGCTGCGGCAGCCAACCGAGTGGCGATGTACTTAGCACCGTGCCAGCGGCTGGGATCGTGACTTACAAAGGCAAGCCTCTCGAGTTTCATCAAGTGATCTTGATGAGCGAAGGCAAACGACCAGCGGCTGGCGTCAGCGATGCGGATGGCAAGTTCATTTTGGGAACCAATGATGTCGGAGACGGCGCGCCTGCCGGTGATTATCAAGTTGCTGTCACTTATGTTGGCCCGACTTCGACAAACCCGGAAGAGGGCATGAACGAGTTCACCACTCCGCCACCACCGAAAGTCAAGATCGATCGCAAGTACGCGGACTCAACGAAGTCTGGCATTCAAGTGACGATTCCAAGCGGCGGCAGTTCGGAACTGAAAATCGAACTGAACTGACGTCATCCACTCTCTAGATAGCTTTCGGCCTGTTGAAACGCGGCTGGAAAGCTAACGTTGGTCGGTTGGTGAAAGAGTCGAATATTGGCTGCGTCATTAGTTGGCTGCGCCTAGTTAGCTTCGCCAAGTATAGTTTTGCATGCTTCGCTGCGTTAACTCTCAGAATTCGTTGACTCTGGGAATTCGGCTAGCCTGGATATTGCTTAGGCTTAGCGGATTTGGGTTTGAGGGCGGGTGGGGTTGGTATTTATAGAAATTGGGGCTGGATTTTCTGGAAATCGGTTTGTCGGGGCGGAAGACCCCTTACCCCAAACGGCTTCTAGGAGCGGTTGAGTTCGGCGTGCTTCAGGAGTGTTAGCCGTTTTCAAT
>JBGSJB010000540.1:0-1599 GCA_041742175.1 Pirellulaceae bacterium | reverse complement strand
AAATCACCAAAGCGATTATTACTGCCGCCGGGAAAACTCAGTCGCATCTTCCATTGCAAACAGTTGTCGACCGATCCGGCGAAGTGCGAACCGCTTTGGACCTGCTGCTCGAAGAAGTTACCGGAGCTGGGATTGACGAAGTCGCCATCATTATTCGTCCAGGTGAGGAAGATCGCTACCGACAAGCGCTCAGCGGCAGCGGTCCGAAGCTGACCTTTTTCGAACAACATGAACCGCGAGGTTACGGCGATGCGCTGCTGCGTGCTCGCGAGTTTAGTAACGGCCAAGCGTTCCTGCACATGGTAAGCGATCATTCTTATGTGAGCAAAACGCATAAATCATGTGCCGCTCAGTTAGTCGATGTAGCGCGGCGCGAGCAATGTTCTGTCTCAGCCGTGCAGCCGACGCGCGAGAATCAGTTGGCTTACTTCGGTGCTATCGGCGGCAGGCCTGTGCCTCGCACGAATTGTCTGTACGAAGTGAATGCGTTTATCGAAAAGCCAACTCCGACCATCGCAGAACAGAGTTTGATTGTGGCTGGGCAGCGTGCGGGTCATTATCTCTGTCTGTTCGGCATTCATGTTTTGACACCGATGATCTTCGACCTACTGGATAAAACCGTTCGACAACTCAAGCCCGGTGAACACGCGAACTTGACGACTTCGCTTCATCAGCTTGCACAGATGGAACGATTCCTGGCAACAGAACTGCAAGGGGTGCGGTACAACATCGGCGAAAAGTATGGATTGCTGATCGCGCAGTTGGCGATCGCTTTGTCCGGCGAAGATCGCGACCGTGTGTTGACTGAGTTGCTGGAGCTGTTGGCAAAGAACTGAGCGTACGTTTTCTTGCAAACATTTTTCGGGCAAACATTTTTCGGGCAAACACTAAGTTTTCCAATTGATTGATCGACAATATGATTGAAACGAACTCGCAAACGGTAGCGGTGCGGCAACGCAGTCTGTTGCTCGATATCATCTGTTCGGACGATCCAGCCATTCGCAACCTGTCGCTGGACGAACACTGTGCCAAACTATCGCGCGAGCAGTTGTTGGCCGCCTGCGAGGAACTTGATAGCTTCCGTCGCGAGTGTGACAACTTGTATCAGCGCGTGCGAGCTCTGTTTTTTCTCTATGCAATTCATCGATTCCATCTTCCGCGCGAACTGCAGGGTCGCGAATGTGGAATGATTCCGTTCGTTGGTTTTGAGAATTTGCTCGCGCGGCGTTTCTACGAATCGATCAGCGAATTTTTAGCTGAACAAGAGCGTAGTGGCCCGAGCATTACTTTGTCGAGCGCGCTGGCTGCAGCCTATCATCGCTTGGCATTTCAAACGCTCGCGGATCAAGTGCGCAAAAGCGTACGGACGGTGAAGGGAAATCAATGGATGTTCCGCACTGGACATCCCGAGGATTTGCCGCTGCGAGTGCGTGCAGAATTGCTGGTGCCGGACGCGAATGGACTTTATCCAGTACTGCGCGAACGGACGAGCGTGCGGATGGATTTTTCGCACAGCGGCTGGAGCGACATCTTCTTTCTCGGTATGGATTTTCCCGAAGGTGCGAAGGTGATCAATGCGTCGATCAACTTAGCCGTGAA
>JBGSJB010000539.1:0-12638 GCA_041742175.1 Pirellulaceae bacterium | reverse complement strand
AAGTCCATCAGATCATCAATCAGCCGAGTCATCTGCTCGACCTGTCGTTCCATCATCGTGCGTGTCTTCTCCACCATCCCGGCATCGACCTGGGCGAGATTCATGATTTGCAAGCCGTTGCGGATCGGAGCAAGCGGATTGCGAAGTTCGTGGGCCAGCGTCGCCAGAAACTCATCTTTGCGACGGTTGGCTTCGGCCAGTTCATCGGCCCGCTCCCGATCCGCAGAAACGTCTTCCACGGCGAGTAGGATCAACTCCGGGAATTCGCTGTCCGGGGGAAATGGACGAGCGTTGAGGAGCATGGTCTTTCGACCGAGTGCAGGGAAAGTATGCTCCACTTCGAAGTCATGGACGGACTCGATGTGGGAAAGGACTCGATCCAGTAGCGTCCGCAGGGCGGGAATGTCCCACTGGCCGTTCCTAAGGTCGTAAACGAACCGTTTTTCCGTCTCATCCTTTGAGACGTGAAACGTGTCGTAGAAGGAGCGGTTCGCCGTCTTCACCCGCAGGTCGCCGTCGAGGACCAAGAACGGTTCTCGTAGGGTAGCGATGATATCGTCAGTATATGCGAGAGCCTTCTCTAGTGCCCGCTCCGTTTCTCGCCGTTTCGTGATGTCTCGGATGTTGCACTGAATGACCTTTTCACCGTTTTCGCCGTAAAGGTTGCTAACGAATTCCACATTGATCCGCCGCCCCGCCTTGGTTTCTAGCGGTAGGTCTTCATACCGGATGTACCCTTTCTCCTGCAGTTCCCGTATTGCAGCCTTGTTAGCCTCCACGTCCTTAAATAACCCGATCTGCCAGAGTTCCTTCCCGACGAACTCGTCCGGCGAATAACCCAGCGTTTCGGCTATGAACGGATTGGCATCGGTGATCGTTGCGGTATAGGCGTCGAGGATTAGGATGCCATCCTTTGCCGACTCGAACAGCCGACGATAGCGGACCTCGGAATCTTTCAATACAGTTTCTGCATGTTTGCGTTCGGTAATGTCCTGCACCGTGCCGACCAGACGCACGGCTTCGCTTTTCACAAAAAAATCGATCCCGGTCGCCGCCACCCAGCGGACAACGCCATTTGAAAGGTTTTTGACCCGGTACTCGGCGGCGTACTGACCATCGCCGGTCGGGTCTAATGCTCTGTCTACCGCCGCCTGTGTCGCCACCTTATCATCCGGGTGCAGCCCCGAGAGGAAGGTGTCGAAGTTGATCGGCATCTCCGGTGGCACGCCCCATAGCGCTCGCACCCGCTCGTCCCAATCGATACGGCCCGTCTTCACTTCGTAGGCGTGGATACTAAGAGCGGCGGCGCCCGTTGCCACCTTCAACTGCTCCGTGCTCGCCCGCAGCGACACTTCGGCCTGCTTGCGGTCGGTGATGTCCTCGATGGCCAACAAGATCCGTTCGGAGTTTTGCAGCGGGTCCAAAATGCGCCGGGCGTTGCGCAGCATGATGCGGTGTCCCAGTTGCTCGAAGTGGTGCTCGACCTCGAAGTCTTCGACGGTTTGATTCGCCGACAGGGTTTCATGCAGCAGTTCGCGTAGGCGCGGAATGTTCCATTGGCGGTTTCCCAGTTCGTAGACGAACGTACCGACCGTCTCCGCAGGCGCGACACGGAAAGTGCGGTAAAAGGAGCGGTTTGCACTTTCGACACGAAGATCATGATCGAGCACGAGCATCGGCTCGCGTACGGTGTCGAGCGTGTTCTCTGCGTAGTTGCGGGCGGCGGTGGCGATTTGCTCGATGCGCTTTAGAGCTTCGATTTCCACCAGAACCAGAACTGCACCGTCCACCTTGTTGTCGAGTGTCATATACGGGCGCACTCGCAACAAATGCCAGCGGTCAGCGCTGTCGCGGACCTCGCATTCTTGCTCGCGCACATCGCCGATGACGGCGGCGGCCATAACTTCCAAATCCACTGGCGTTTTCTCTGCGTCCGCGAAAACAAGTCGGTGCCGGATGTGACTGATCGGCCGCCCCATGTCGGCCGCCAACAGGTCGAATTGCTTCTCTGCCTGCGGGCTGAAACGGCGGATGGTCAGGCCGCGTCCGAGCAACACGATGGCAAGCTTAGCCGAGGTTTGAAGGTTGACCAAATCGTTGTTAACGCGGTCGAGTTCGACGTTGCGATTGGACATCTCCTCGTTGACGGTGGTCAGCTCTTCGTTGGCCGATTCCATCTCTTCCTTGGACGTTTCTAGTTCCTCGTTGATGCTTTGCAGCTCTTCGTTGCTGGACTGTATTTCCTCACTGGCTGCCTGGAGTTCCTCGGTAGCAGCCTCGTGTTGTTCCTGGATGGACTGAAGATATTCGCGAGTCTCGGAGAGTTCGATTTCGAGGTCCGCGACGCGGCTTGCGGATTCACTGTGTGTCTCGTCTTTTGGGTGGGCGGACGGGCGTAAGACCCCGGTCTCTGTCGCTTGATCGGTCAATCCGATGGCTATAGCACTTGGGCTCTCCTGCGTTGCGAGCCCAGCGCGTCGTGCCTTTTCGCCATCGTCGAACAGAATTAGGAAGCCGTTTTCGCTCAGATTTTTGAGCGGAATGATTTCCAGGCTTATCGTGCGGGTGTTGCCTTCCTGCTTGACGCGAACGTTTTCCCTTCGAACGGACTTTTCTCCTTCATGGCCTCATTGATCGCACTACGCAGCGGCAAAATCAAACCTTCTCTCGCCATTTTCAGCAAATCGAAACTTGCTCTGCCAATGGGTGGTTCAAGATACGCACCAGTCGGACCACGAAATTGTAGGACTTGCAACTCCGCATTGACGACGACCCCCGGGGGCGCGTACTGACTAAGGGCGATGCGATCGGCTTCGCGCAAAACGTTGTTGTGCTCGCCGCGGAAACCCTCCGGCTGTTCCGACACTCCCGACTGCTGCGGCCCTCGCTCACGACGCGTGCCGTACTCGTCACGCTCGCCCCTAACAGGCAATTGAATCGGCCGGGGCTGCGCTGGCTTTTTGGAATAGATCTTGTACTTCTTGTCTATCGGCTCAAACAAGTCAGTAAAGCCGCCGATGGATTCCGAGGCCCCTAGCAATAGGAACCCACCTGGCTTGATTGCGAAATGAAACGTGGACATCGCCTTCTTTTGCAGACTCGGTTCGAGATAGATCAGAAGATTGCGACAACTGACGAGATCCATGCGCGAAAAGGGCGTGTCGGCGATCAGGTTCTGTTTTGCAAAAACCACCATCTCCCGTAACGTCTTGCAGACGCGGTAGCCCCCTTGCTCCTCAATAAAAAACCGCCGCAAGCGTTCCGGCGAGATATCGTCCGAAAGGCTCTTGGCATAGAGGCCGTTGCGGGCCTTATCCAGGAGCGTGTCATTGAGGTCAGTGGCGAAGACCTGGAGCTTGCGTAGGCGGGAAAATTTGTCCGCCGATTCCAAGTATGCCATGGCGATGGAATACGCCTCCTGCCCCGTGGAACAGCCAAGCACCCAGACACGAATGGGTTGGTCACCGGGCTGCTCGAGTAGCTTGGGGAACACCTCGCGCTGCAACACGTCAAACATTTCGGGATTGCGGAAGAAGCTCGTCACGCTGATGAGCACGTCGGAGTAGAGTGCATTGAGTTCCTTAGCGTTGCCCCGCAAAAACTTGGCGTAGTCATCCAACGTCTCCAGGTTGTTGAGCACAAGTCGCCGTGTGATGCGCCGCTGGATAGTGTTGGACTTGTAAAGCGAGAAATCCACGCCCGAATGGCTGCGCAGAAGCAACACGATTTTTCTATAGCCTTCCGATGCGGCACTCCTGCCATTTACCGCTTCCTCCTTGTCGGCCTCGGCATGCACTTGCTGAGATTGTGAGAGCGGCGTTCCGCTTTCCCCAGATGGCAGCGGCGTATCATCGTCGTCATACTTAGTCGCCTCCTCGCGATCACTTTCTGGGCGGGCCGCCAAATCGAACTGCTGCCCCGCAAGGTAAGGATGCTTGGCAATCCGGCCGAGTTCCTTTGCGATGTCGGCTGGCGACAGAACCAAGTCAACGCATCCCGCTCCCACAGCGCTGCGCGGCATCGAGTCATACTTGGCCGAAGCATCCTGTGCGAACGTGATCCCGCCCTCGGCCTTGATCGCCTCAAGCCCCAACGTACCGTCGCTGGCTGTACCAGAGAGAACCACGCCGATAGCCCGCTCACGCATGTCTTGCGAGAGCGACTCAAAGAAGGTATCGATGGGCCGATGCGGCATTCGCACTTTCGGGCGCGGCTCGAGCTTTAAAACACCCTTGGCCATGTAAAGGTTCGTATCAGGCGGAATGATATAAACGTGATTGGCCTGAACCGTCTGATTGTTCGTGGCCTCCTGGACGGGAAGCGAAGTGGCTCTCGTCAGAATCTGTGTCAGCGCACTTTCATGGTCTGGATCGAGATGCTGCACCAGCACAAATCCCATGCCAGTATCGAGAGGCAGGGCTTTAAGCAACTGCGTAAACGCCTCTAACCCTCCGGCCGAAGCACCGATGCCAACAATCGAAAACGACGCACGTTCGTCCAACTCATCGCGATTGTCCGCGACACCGTCCACAGCAGGGGGGGAATTCGGCGGGTTATCTGAGCTGTTATTCGTCACGGGGGTGTTTTCTATCAGCAGTGCGTCGGCAGGCGCGGCCATGAGGTCGCTGGTTGACCTCTAAATCGGCTCTGCGTAAGGCTTTAACCATGACTGCTATCCGTTCACCACTCCGAGCAACGAAAACCTGAACGAACTTAGTGTATCAGATTGTGCCGCTGACTGTTACGTTCGCTGTCCGGGTACCTTTACCTCACAGAGTGCAAAGATATTCTGGAGTTTTCTGCTGAGTTTGCGTCAGCTGGGGTAAATTTTCTATGATCGGTTACTTGAGGATTGTCCGAGTGATCGAGATTTTGGTCTTCGATGTTGTCTGGTTCGGCTGACGATGTTATCTAGTAAGAAGGCATATAACCGTCGCGGCGCAATCGACGTGATCGTAGTAAAAACGAAAAAGCGACCTGCAATGTCACACCGACAACGAACTGCCGGTATGCTAGTTGAAAGACGTATCCACGTTTCTCGATAACACGTCGCTTGCAAGTGGTCTGCAATCAGGAAGATTTCAATCATTTTTCCAACCCGAATTCCGGAGCGATTAGCTCAAGTTTTCACAGTTGCAATAGCAATGTTCTTTGTCTTAGTTGTGACCACTGAAGGATTAATAGTATGAAATGGATCGGAACCGGCAATATCGGAATGCTCTTACTTGCGATTTGGCTAATCGCTTACGGCGTACTTTTTTTCGTAAGCATTCCATTCGCGCAAATGGCTGCGGTGATGGCCGTTTTGGCAATTGCGGCAGGCGTGTGTTTGTTACTTGGACGCTAGCGGAAAGTCCAAGCGGCTCAGGTAGTGGCACAAAGACTGTTCCATGTCGATTCTAGCTAAGCCGCTTTTCGGCTGTAGTGCTTCAGCAATCCCCCGAGCCGCTCTTTGCAGTTGAGTTCGCCAATACGAATTACATCTGGTTGCTTTACTCTGCGTTTCGCCGATTTCTTGGTACGTTTCGGCAACTCATTCTCCAGCGATTGGTGTGGTCGTTCGGATTCATAGTGTTGCCGAAATTGATCACACAAATAATCCATGTGAGCTCGACCGAAAACCACGAAACTTTCAAGGCACTCTTGCTTGATCGTTTGGACGAATCGTTCAATGAAGGCACATGTGTTTGGACTTCTGAACGCAGACTTCTTCACTTCAATTTTGGAAGTTTCAAAAGCTGCATCGAACGCCTTTGAAAACTTGGTGTCGCGATCATGCATCAATACTTTACATGGCAACTTCTCCTTGCCAGCGTGCTTTTTGAATGCTGCGGCTTGTTCCAAAACCCATGTTTCGTTGGGGTTGTAGGATGCAGGAGAAAGATAGACTCTACGAGTTTCAACATGCAAAAACGCGAGGACAAATAAGTCACGAAGACCAGTTTTAGAAACGACTTTCTTGGAAAAAAAGTCACTCTGCCAAAGTGACGAAGCGTGGATTTTTAGGAACTCGTCCCAAGTTCCTGGGCCTCGCTCTGGTCCGGTTTCGTAACCGTTACGCTTTAAGATATTTTTGACAGTATTCCGCGTTACGGATTCAACTCCGATTTTTTTTAACTCGCCTAAAATTCGGGTGTATCCCCAATTGTTTTGGCTCGCTAGTTTTAGGATGAGCTTCTCGATGTCAATCGCCGTTCGTTTTCGTCCGGTCCTCTTAGATTTGACTTTTCCGAGTGCGTTCTTGCTTTCGGCAATCCAGCGACGGATCGTGCCTGGATGGACGATGGTCGCCAGATGGTTTAACGACGAACCCAAATTTTTGGCAAACCGAACCAATCGCGACTTCTCTTTCTGGGTAAGGCGGATTCGTGCCGGAAGTTTGCTCCGAAGAATTTGATTTTCGACACGCAAGTAACTAACCTCACGGGCTAGATCTTTGTTAGTTGTCTTGGCGATGACAAGCATGAGAGACGTGTAGACGTTGCGAAAGCTTGCCATCGTCGAAACTGCTACTTTGCTAAAGAAATCACGGATGAAGCGCAGTTTTTGCACTGCGGGTGTGGGTTCAAGATTAGTTCACAAACCACCCATTTCAATCCGCTCGACAGAACCTGACGATTCGAGTGAGTCGAGCCTTACGATCTGAGTTCGTGGAATAAGACTCCTTTGATGCTCTGATCTTGTTAATTGGCTCCGTTTCTTTTCGTAGGTGGTTGCGCTCGCAAAGTCACCATCGAAAATCATTAAATCGAGCTAAGTGCTTGTCTACTCTCGTGTTCGGAAGGCATCTGCAACAGAGTATTGTTACGAAGAGGGTTGCGCCCGGGGAGTTGCGTAGTGGTCCAGCCGGTTGTAGATCGCCATCATCGCGGCGTTGTCGTTCTCGCTGGTTCCGATAGGCAACGTGCGATAGAGTGCATCCACAATCACGAGTGAATAGGTTCGCGGCGGAATTGCCATCAGTCGCGATTGCAAAGCGTGAATGTCGATGCTTTGACCACGCAAGCAGATAACGTCAACCATATCGCTGCAGGTCGCATCAATCTGCATTTCGGTTGCAATTCGATGTAGACGGCTTGCGAGCGTTTCAGGGTGCAATTCGTTGTCGATAATGAGAACCTTGCCCTGGTCAACTTCGTGCGATAGCCACGGTCGGCCGTCAGCAATCGACCAAGCGAGATTTCCAGCGAGAAACGACTTGCCAACTTTGGGGCTCGCAATGATGTTTGCAGTTTCCCCACGTCGCAAAACGCCTTCGATAACAACCGGTCGCAATTCGGGATAACTTTGAATCAAGCTACCTATGCTGATCGGTTCAAGCTTGAGCGGTACCAAGTCGGGATTATCCGCATCCGTCTTGATTGCTTTGTTTAACATACTGCTGCCTCGCTTCGTGCTTTCAAGAACGCTTCGCGGTTGTTTCCGTTGAAGTCGAGCGCGGCCCACGCGTCGAACTTGTTCCAAGTGCGGTGACTGCCATCAGGGGAGAGCGGCCCAGCGTTGCCACTGAATACCGTTAGAAGTTGTTCGCCATCGTCAGCGATAACCACGCGAGCACTTACGCCGTAAGTTTTCCCGGGTCGCGTCCAGCATTCACCGTCGCGCGTTGTCCAACCGTGTCGAGTTAGAATCGAGTCCCATGAAGTGCGGTCGCAGAATGCTGCAATCACTGGATTAACGTCTGTCGCAATTCGTTGAGATTGCCGAGTCTGCTTTGCGATTAGCTTCTTCTTGAACGCTTCGCCGCGGCGGTCAAAGCTTCGAGCTGCGGCCCATAGTTCGCGGCGTTCGATCGGCGTGATTCTTGGAACGGTCGGCAACAACGGCCCGAATGCTTGGCAGTACGGTAAGCCGGTCGCGTGCGTTTCGCATGGTGAACCCTCGGCAACGATGTAACCGCCTTCGCCGCGAGTCTCAATCAACGTCTGCTTTTCGCGGTCCGGATCGCAAGCAATCTTGACATTCCCGCCGATCTCATTGCACCGGTAGAGAACATGCCATCCACCGCTAGGCGTTTCCACGATTGGAAGTTTCGCTGCGATGTGGTGAACGAGGCTGTACCACGGATTCAAAAGCGAGCCATCGTCAAAGTCGATAACTTCGAGTCCGCCACTGATCGCACCGCAAACTAAACCGATTCCAGCGTTCGAACTGATCGCTAATCCGCTTTTCGGAATGCTGAACCAAGTGTCTAGTTCGCATTGTTCAGCGATTCGGTATTGGAACGGTTTCCAACTCGCTGATTCCTTTTGAGTGCGACTATCGCAAAGCCTTGGAAGCAACCAGTCAGCCGGGCCCTTGCTGCCATCTAATCGCAATGGGATAACGCTCAAACCGGCTTGTGTGTATTCTGTTGCAAGTTCTAGAACGCTCATTCGTCACCGCCTTGCAAGTTAGCAAGAATGAGTGAAAGCGTTTCCCGCTCTGCATCTTCAACCTGCTGCAACCGTTCGAGCGCATGCCAGTCGATATGTCGTTCGATGCAATCGCTGCAAATACGTTGCAAGTCTGCAGTCGTCATAGCTTCGAGCTCGACCGTTTCAGTGAATCCGCTTTTCTTATCCTTTGGCGGTCGCGTCGGTAGGTTGTATTCGCGGATCTGTTCTTCGTTGATCGCAACCCGCTTAAACTGGAAGTTCCGCTCTTGCTCGCCTAGGTAGCGTCGGATGTCTGCTTCAATCCGGTTTGAAATATCAATTCCAGACTTGTCATAATCGCCAAAGTAATAGACGAATGTGGGAACTTCCTTTTGCCGCAAGTTTTGCGACCCTGCCCACAAGAATGACTTCGATGGTTGCCCGCTAGTTGGCATCAATGGGACGTCGTACTTTTCCGTCACGTCGTAGAGAACGCCCGCGATGGAATCAGACTCGCACCAAATTTCTACATAAGCTGATTGGTCATCCCAAATCGAGCGGCGATAGGTTTGCTGCGTTATTCGCAGCATACTTTCCAACCCGCTGTACGTTCGCGGCTTTCGCATCCACCTTGTATTGTCAACAATCCACTCAAACGGAATGCTGCCTTCCTCGCGCATCAACCCCACAAGCCTAACGACTGTGTTGTTATATGCCTTCTGTGTTTTGTCGATCAAACCGGTAGCGACCGCTCGATAGAACAACTGCCGAACTGTAAGCGGCTGATTGAGTTTCGCCAGCTCGTACAACCCGCTTCTGACGTCGAGCATTTCCTGCTTGGTACGTCGAGCACGTTTTATGGGGCTAGGTTGATAAGTTTGGTTCATCGTTTCGCACCTCCACGGTAGTCGTGTAAAGTGCGAAACTGACTAGTGATCTGATCGGCTGCCTTATCGTAGTAAGCGGCAACGAACTCTATGTCCGATGGACGCTCAAACAATCTTCGTAAGCGAATCCCACTGGGTGGAATCGTAACCGTTTGATAATCGGCAATGACTATTACGAAAGGTGGCACACAACCACAGCACGTGTCCACCAAAAAGCGAACAGCTTTCCGTTTTCTACGTTCGACCATTGTGCACTTGAAGACAACTCCATGCCGATCGCGTGCTTCCTCAATCTGAAGTTTGCGGCAATGGTGGCCAATGACCCCTAAGTGAATCGACCCTAGTAGCAAAGTACATTTTTCGTAACTATTGCCCGCTGTTGTGGCGACTTGTATCATCATGATTAGTTGAATCCTGTTTTGCCTGACCCGCGAAACAAACTGAGAACGCCACGGTTAGCCCCCGCTGGCGTTTTCGCATTAATGAACTGGTTGCCAAATCGCCCGAGTCGGCCATTGGCATAAGTCCTTGCACGAATGAGAATGAGACCGCTGCCGAGTCGATAAGCTGCTGAACTGGGTCGGCGGTAATCATGATGCCACCGTTTTCGCGGTTCGAGCTTCGATGAAGCGAGTGATCGCTTGGCGGCTTGTGAATAGTTGGCGACCGCCCAAACGCACCGCATCCAACTTGATGCCACCAACGCCTCGGTGAATCCACCGCGCTAATGTGGCTTTGTCTGGTCGCTTGCCAGTGATAGACGCCAGTTCTTTTCTGGCTTCCGTGATTGTCAGAATGTCCTCGGTAAGAACCCGAGAAACTACCTTTTCGGCTTGGCTTGACTTCATAAAAAACTCCTATGCGTCATAGTGCGATTCACTGCAACGAATAGGAGTATGGCGACGTTTTTATACGTTCCGGCGAATGACGTTCAATGACGTCGAAAGCCGTTCAATCATGCTTTGCTTACGTCCTTTCTGGCTTCAACTGGAAAATCATCTACGTGAAAAACGAAGCTTTTGTGGTTTAATTCTTCGCAACGATATTCGCCATCGCGGATACAAGCCGAAAACCATTCGCGTGCTTGGCGTTCGTTCTGGCAATGCTTTGGCCAGCCGATATGGTTCAACGCCTCAGTTTTGCTCATTGGCTTCGTGCGTTTATCGGGTGGAATTACATTTGGCTTCAATTGCTCGGCTGGGATCTCAGATTCAGTAACCCTGATAATTTCAGCGATTTCTACATTTGCGCTAAAGATAAATTGCAACGGTTTAGGCATATCGAACCCGCCACGCAGTGCTTCGATCAAGTGCCGAAGTGACGATGTTCCTAAATTGAGTTTCTTGGCTAGGTTGATCGCACCTTCAAGTTCATCAATCAATGACTGTTTGTAATCGGACATAGCATTGAATGCTGCGTCGATTGCTTCCCTTTGGCCCTTGTCTCCTTTTTTCTTTGGGCGCTCAATTTCCGCATCGACCGCCTTAGCGAATTCGCCTTCGTACAGTGCCAACGTGAGAGATAAATGATTAACGTCCCCTCGCAATTGCTCAAGCGCTTGTAATTCGCTCATTTTCAGAACCCCTAAGTTTTGTTAAGAGTCGCTGCCAACCTGCCGCGAATCGCTTAGGGACGAATCGCAGCAAGTCGGCGCGGGTTAATTACTCCCTGGCGACGATGAATAAATTCTACAGTTTCGGTGCCGACCTTGCGGCATCAATCGCTTTCGTCTCGTTCTGTTTTGCATAATGTTCGGTCATCGCAGCATGGCTGTGACCAAGCAACGCTTGTGCGGCCTCAATACCCAGTGCATCGCGCACAACGGTTCCAGCAAGGTGACGTAGCTGGTAAGGGTGCCACTGTTCAACGCCAGCTCGCTTTGCTGCCCGCTGAATCGACTGCCGGTAGCTGTGAGCGTCAAAGCAGTCCCGCGGCTGCTTGGCTGGCTTATCCTTCGCTCTGTTGACTTGTGACGGCTGAACCTTGCTCTTGCGATTCGCTCGTTTCGTTGCAACCCACCACGCAACCGATTCTGCAGGACTGAAGCAGAACGCCTTCGCATCGCGATTTAGGTAATCCGTCAGAGCTTCGCGAGCGTCGCCTAGAATCGGGACTGCTTTTCGCTTGCCTTTGTTGGCGGTCTTATGCTTGGCTGGCCTGAACATCCAAACATCACCGCTTCTGTCGATGTCACAAGGGCGAATCCTGCAAACTTCCGATGGACGCATTCCTGTTGCCACTTGGACGCGTAGCATTGCTTTCAAGACGGGCGAAAGTTGCTTGGCGGTCTCGCGAACCACTTCGATTGCAACCGGCTTAACTGGATCTGTTTCGGGTGCCTTTGTTTGTCCGATTCGCAACGGTTCTACGCTTCGAAGTCGCTGCCACGTTTCAGGCTTCACGAGTTCTTGAGAGACCGCATACTTGAACATCCGAACTACCGCATTCGTCAGCCGATTGCAGTACGCTCGTGAGTTGCCCGAGTCGATCCACCGTTGCCGCTGCCGTTGAAGTGCGAGCGGTCCGTACTCGTCAGCAAGTTTATCGCCTTCATGCTTGTCCGATTCGTCGCAAATCTGATTGAGTCGATGCAACTCCGCTTTGTTGTTCGCATACTTGGTTCGAATGTGATCGCGGTAACAGGCTGTAACGTGACGGACTGTTAGCGGCTGATTGGATTGTTGAACGGGCTGTTGATGGTCCAGAATCGCGGCCACTCTTTCGTCGAGTGCTCGCGCGTCGAAGTCGTCCGGAAGTTTGAGCCCACCAGCCTGATAGGTCGCAATTAGGACCGCGTGACGGGCGAGCGATTCGGGCGAATCGTGATTCCCGAGATAGAAGTCTCTGCCGTCAATTGTGACGACTGACTGCCCGCTGAGATGGTAGCGCAGTGAGGGCGCTTTTGCCTTTGGCCTTGCCATAATGAGGGTCTCCCGATTTTCTGACTGCCCGAGTTTTTCGGTAGTCGTTCGTTGAAAATGGGGCCGCTCGTCGGTTTGACGGTAACGCGAAAAGTGCGTTCCAGCCTGCAAAACATTGGTTATTTTCAAGTACACCCGGCAGGATTTGAACCTGCAACCCTCGGTTCCGAAGACCGATGCTCTATCCAGTTGAGCTACGGATGCGTTTGTGCTTTGTCTTCGTAGTTTAGCGGATTGTGGCGGGAGGGCCAGATTGGATGTGGATATTTTTGGGAACGTCGAGTTTTCGGCGGAAGACGCGTTTGGCAGTGGAACTTTTTGCGAGTTTCAGGGATTTTGCGCGGGCTTCAGGATTGGGGAGGCTGGGGATAGGATGTAGAGCCGAGCGTTTGCGATGTCTATCGTATTGCAGTTGGTTGGTGGCGGGCGACCTGTACTTCTTGTTCTTATTGTTCAAAACAGTGCTGAAGGGA
>JBGSJB010000538.1:0-1693 GCA_041742175.1 Pirellulaceae bacterium | reverse complement strand
CCAAAGACGAAGTGGAAGCCGATCGTATCTTGGCAAAGATTCACCAAAGCGGACAAGACAGCCTCACGCCCGCTGAACGAAAGTTCATGGAGGCTTACAGCCGAAGAGTACGAGAGCGTCGCGCGAAAATCGACTGATCCCTTAACCTGCTTCATGACTGACCCAATCGAATAACTGTCTCTGGAACTTAACTGAACATGCACTGTCCAACTACTTTTGCAACAACACGTGAATACATCGCTGGCCTTTCTGTCGTTGAACTCGCCAACCAATTCGGGACTCCACTTTACGTTTACGATCTGAGCATCATTCAGCAGCGTATCGCCGACCTGAGCGCCTTCGATGCGATTCGCTATGCGCAGAAAGCGCTTTCGAACATCGCCATTCTCGATCGCATGCGCAAAGCCGGCGTCGTTGTGGATGCTGTGAGCGCGGGTGAAATCAAACGAGCTCTCGCAGCGGGCTTTACACCAAATTCGCATCCGAAAGGAATCGTGTATACCGCTGACGTTTTTGATCGCGAAGCGCTCGATCTAGTCGTTGAACACAATATTCATTGCAATGTGGGTTCACCGGACATGATCGGTCAACTAGGGCAACGAGCTCCTGGCCGCAACATTTCGCTGCGTATCAATCCTGGCTTTGGTCATGGGCACAGCCAAAAAACCAATACCGGCGGGCCGCAATCGAAGCATGGTATTTGGCACGAGAGCATTGTCGATTGCTTGCGCCGCGCTGATCTGTACGGGTTGATCGTGTCCGGGATGCATATGCATATCGGCAGCGGTACCGACATCGAGCATCTGGCTCAAGTGTGCGGCGCAATGGAGAAGGCTTGTCTTGAAGTTGGGCGTACGGTCACTTCCATCAGTGCTGGCGGCGGTTTGCCAGTTCCTTACCAGAAGAATCAATCGTACGTCGACCTCGACAAGTACTATCAACTGTGGAATACGACTCGCAATCGATTGCAAGACAAATTTGGTCATGCAATCGAGCTCGAGATTGAACCTGGACGTTATCTGGCTGCCGAAAGCGGCTTCTTGATCGCAGAGATCCGTTCCGTCAAGGAGATGGGTGAGAATACGTTCTATCTGCTGGATGCGGGCTTCAACGATTTAGCGCGGCCGATTTTGTATGGTTCCTATCATCCGATTTCAATCGCGCATCGCGATCCATCGGCCAGCAAGTCTGAGCGAGCGGTCGTTGTGGGCGGACCGCTTTGCGAATCAGGCGACATCTTCACTCAAGAGGAAGGTGGATTTGTAGCGAAGCGCATGTTGCCAGCGGCGCAGGTCGGTGACCTGGTCGTGTTGGAAGTCGCAGGCGCGTACGGCTACGCGATGTCTAGCAATTACAACAGCAAGTATCGCGCGCCGGAAGTGATGATCGAAAACGGCGAAGCAAAATTGATTCGAGCTCGCGAAACCGCTGACGATTTGCTGAGACTGGAAACGATTCCTGTTTGATCGCTGGCTGGTACGAAGGGCTAGCGGCGACGTTTCTTCGAGCTGCGCGACTTTGGTTTCTTCGGACCGAACTTGGCTTTGATCGTTCCGCTCTTCGGCTTGCGGCTCGGCGAATCAGCTCGCTTGGCTGCTTTACCACCCGTCCGCACGGGGCCCGTCGATTCGCTGCGGGCAGCGGTGTGATTTGTAACAACGCCCAGCAGCAATGAACGGCGAGCCAAGTCGAC
>JBGSJB010000537.1:0-5879 GCA_041742175.1 Pirellulaceae bacterium | reverse complement strand
ACCGGTGGCTTGATCGTATCGAATGATTGGCCCTTGCAACCAAGTTTCCCCCATAGCGATGCGCGCCATGTTGCCGGTGATCTGCACGTTAGCTTGACCGTTCGGATTGGTTGACAACTGCAGTTGGTCACCATCGATATTCCATGGAACAGCCGCTGCGACAGTGGGAGCTCCGTAGACTTTCAGCGGTCCGTCGACGGTCAGCGAATCGATCCATGATTGCTTTCCGTTGACGATGATTTTGGATTGCAGAATTGTGCCTTCAACTGAGATTGGGCCGCGCGATTCAGCTTTGTCGGCGCCAGCCAGCGGTGCACCGATAGCTGGTATCGCTGGCGCGATCTGCGCAGCGACTTGGTTTGCGGATTCAGGCGACGTAACAAACTGATACATCGGATTTCCCGCTGAGTCGCTCAAGGGCAACGTTTCACCGCCCGGCTTTGAGTCAGCGCCAGGGACGTGCACCAACCACAACTTCAACTCATTCACCGCAGCTTTGATCTGTGACGAAACCAGATTGACGCTTCCCAGTGCACGCATGCGATCGGGTACGAATTGCGTAGCTGAGAAGGAATCGGTTGCTCGCTTATTTTCAGCGACGTTTGGCTTAAGCCACAAGTCCAGCGTCTCGCTGGTCATGAATCCGTGCAGTTTTGATTCGATTAACGTTTGGCCAATCAATGAGATTCGCTCTTCCAATCCATCGGGGTTCATCGTTAGCGATTTCTGCCAGCGCACATCGCATTCGCCCATCTCTGCGGTTGGTGCCACCATCAATTCGCCTGGGCCTTCCGCCACCAACCAACCGAGATGATCGGCGTCGGGCGATTTTTTATAACCAATGCCGGGCGCGCGAAAAGAGTAGTCAAGATAATCGAGTCGCGCTACCGTACTTGCGGCTTGCGGACCGTCCAAGCGACCAGCCAATTCAAGTTGATAATCGATGAAGTTGACTTTCAAGCGCTTCGCTGTCACGCCGGTTCCGATGTTCGGTGCATCCATTCGCACAACTGTTTTGCCAACGATCGGTCCAACTGGATCCATTCCATTGGCCACCAGTTGTTTGAGCTGCAATCCACCAATCATGACCATCGCTTTGGCATCAGGTGTTACACCTGGATTAACTGGAACCAGATTGACTTTCAAATCTTGGCTGGAAAAAACGTCGGGCTTGAGCCCACCGACTTGGTGCGTGGCTTCGACGCCGTTCATGAGCGAAGCTTCGGAAGATATAAAGTCGAATCGAAACGGGCCGCCCGAACGCACTTGCAAACTCGCTGGCAGGCCCTTCGTCACCGGCAGACGTGGGGAAGTTTGCTTCATATCAGCCCACAGACCGCCGGGCGGTAAGTTGACATTGATCTCATCGATGTAGATCAGCTCCATTTTTTCGAGCACACCCCACGGCGATGCATCGTCCGCACTGTTGCTAAGCAAATCTTGCTTCAACATAATCGACAATTCGCGACCGCGAATGACACTGCTGTCCCATTGGATTTCAACCGGCTTGATAGTCCAGATCTGTCGGCGATCGATTTGTACATCACTGGTCAACAAATGCCACGGTCGCTCTTCTCGGTTGTTTTTCGCTCGCCGTGTAATGTTGATCTGCCCATCCAATCGACCACCAATCACGGGCGGTGTGCGGCCTTTCGTCCAATCGAAAGCTTCGCGAAACTGAATCACCGCGCCGCGGTCAGCGTTGACGATCCATACATCTTGATCGGCGAGCGTTTGATCGAGTTCCGATTGAGTCGAATTCGAATCGGATTGCGATTGGGGAATGATAATGGTCAACGGTTCGAGTCGCCACTGATCGGGTCCAAGTGGCGTCCAGTCGGTGAACAACAAGATGCCCCGGGGAGTTTGCAAGACTTTCGGTTCCTTTTGTTGCCAAGAGTCGGCGGGGAAAAGTCGCTGCCACCACTGCGAGGTTTGCAGCGTGTTCGTGTACGCAACTAGTTTAGGTTTGTCTCGCTGCGGCGGTTCGATGGCAGGCACTAGCAGCCAGCGATACGCAAGCATCGCTAATAGGACCAAGCCCAGTGCAATCAGGTATCGCTTGACGGAAGACAACATTAGATAACAGGCTTTGTTGGAAGACAGTCTTCCCAGCGTCCTTTCGCTTTGAGTAGTCGTTCAACGAGTTCGCGCACTGCACCACGACCGCCGCGGGCTGTCATGATCCACTTCGCGGCATCGCGCACTTCAGCCGAAGCGTCAGCCACCGCCACTCCTAAACCAACTTCGTACAGAACCGGCAAGTCCGGCAAATCGTCGCCGATGTAACAGACTTCGGATGGTTCGAGCTTCAGTTGCTGCATAACTTCGCGAGCCGCGGGCAACTTATCCGATGAGCCTTGTCGCACGACTTCGATTCCAAGCTCGACAGCGCGCGTCTTAACGATCTGACTGTTTCGCGCCGTGATCAAGCCGAAAGTAAAGCCGCAGCGCTGCCAGAGCTTGATTCCCAGCCCATCGCGAACGTAGAACAGTTTCGTTTCCACTCCCTGGTTGTCCCAGATGATGGAACCGTCAGTGAGTACGCCATCAACATCTGACAGAATGCAACGAATTGGGCGAGCGGTTTCGATATCTTTGTTGGCCACAGTCTGTTTACCGAAGCGAGTTGAGTGTTCTTTAAGAGCTTGTTATAAAAGGGACGTTCGCCGCAGCGGCAATATGCGCGGCTCGGGTACATCGGGTGCATCGGTTTTTAAGACAGACGCTTGAGCCCCGTCGTCCGCATCCGCCTGAGTCGGCCAGTAGCTGCTCATCATACTCATGACATCCGTCACGTCGATCAATCCAAGCGGGCGATGTTGCGAGTCGATTACCGGCAATTCGCTGATCTTTCGCTGCGCTAAAATCTGAAGCGCCGCGGGCAGCAACTCGCCTTCACGAACGACTTGAAAGTGGCGTGTCATACACTGTGAAATCGGTTGATCGAGTAGATGCTCGCTAGCGTGTTCGAGCAGTTTGGCGAGATCGCTGTCGGTAAAGATGCCGACTAGTTTCGCATCTTCGTTCGTCAGCATAATCGCACCTGTGCGACGCCCTGGGCGACTGAGCGCTACCAGCACCGAGCGTAGGGATTGCGAATCAGGCGCTACGCGGCATTCAACTAGCGGTCGCATCATTTGCTCAACCGGCGTGAGCGAACGACCCAGCGCGCCGGCCGGATGGAATTTGGCAAAGTGCTCACGTGTGAACCCGCGAGCTTCGCTAGCGACAAGTGCCAGCGCATCGCCGAGTGCCAACATGGCCGTGGTCGTCGAGCTTGGTGCGAGTCCGAGCGGACAAGCTTCGCCCATGCCACCGAGCAATAGGGTAATGTCAGCGCTCTGGGCAAGGGTGCTCGTTGGTTGCGCGGTAATCGCAATCATGCGATATGCAAGATCGTGTAACGATGGAAGCAAGCGAGTTACTTCGTCCGTCTCGCCACTATATGAAAGCAGCAGGATTACGTCTTCTGCGCGCACTGTTCCCAGATCACCGTGAACCGCTTCGGCTGGATGCAAAAAGTGGCTGGGAGTTCCGGTCGATGAAAGCGAAGCGGCAATTTTGCGACCGACTAGACCGGCTTTGCCCATGCCGCTAACAACCACTGACCCGCGACATGCTCGCACCACTTCGACCGCCTCCGCAAAGGAATCGTCAAGCGATTGCGCAACAGTAGCGATGGCATTGGATTCGGCGCGTAAGATCTCGCATCCGCGACGAATGATATGGGAGCGGGCCGGCTCGGTTCGCGCCGCTGGCAAGGTCGACATGCCTTCATCCTCCATGATTGGGCAATGTTTTAGATGTCGAATCCTAGTAGATGCGACTGTTCAGGGCAATACAACCCTGGGCAGTCGACTACCGTTTTGAACGCACAATTACCTTTGCGGGCATTAGCATCAGGGTGCCGTGCCGTTCATCGCTGGGAACATTTCGCGAGCCATTTGGATTCCGGCAGGTCCGACCAGAACCACGAAAATGCCAGGGAAAATGAAGAGCACGAGCGGGAAGATCAACTTCACAGCCGTCTTTGCAGCTTTCTCTTCAGCGATCTGCTGGCGACGCGTGCGCATCGATTCGCTTTGCACACGGAGCGCTGTCGCAACGCTTGAACCGAACTTGTCAGCTTGAATTAATATCGACGCTAGGGCTCGCAAATCGTCAACGCCAGTACGTTGCCCAAGATCCTGCAGCACTTGCGCTTTGGCTCGGCCCATTTGCAAATGTAGGTTACACAAACCGAACTCGTCAGCCACGATGCGGTAGCTTTTCTTCATTTCTTGAGCCACGCGTCGCATCGCTTGGTCCAGACCAAGACCCGCTTCAACACACACGACCATCAAGTCCAACGCGTCTGGAAGACCAAGAAAAATCTGTTGCTTGCGCTTGCTGCCCAGAATCTTGAGACCCAAGATCGGCAGGTAGAAACCGGCGGCTCCAATGAACAGCAAACGAATTATTGCTGCTTGAGTAGCACCGTACAGGTAGACGGAAATGCCACCGCCGATAACTAGAAACAGCATTGCGCAGGCTGCCCGAATCGATAGATAAATCACTGCTGCATTCTCCCCGCGAAAGCCAGCTTCAACTAGGCTTTGACGCAACTTTCCCATTTCAGCTTCAGTGGTGGGTGTCAGCGGTTTCGCTAACGTTGGCGATGCTTTCTGCAAAACGCGCGCGATCGCTTCGCCTTTCTTCGTTTCGCGATCGTTCGCGCTGCGCTTGCGCGGATCGCTTAGTTCACCCAAGCGGCGACCAGCGCGGTCATCGTCCGAAGTAAAGAAGCTGAGGATCAACCAAGTTGCAGCACCAATCGCAAGAAAACTAGCGACTGGAATGACAAGGTTTGTCGAGAGCGTGAAAGCCAGTAACATGATCTAAACCTTGATACTAATGATCTTGCGAATTGTGAGTGCACCTACGAACTGCAGAACCAACGCACCACCGAGCAACTTGCGACCGGTTTCGTCGTTGAACAAAACCATCGCGTAGTCGCGGTTCAGGTAGTACATCGTCACAAACAAAGTTGGTGGCAACGCGAGCAACACGATACCGGACAAACGACCTTCGCCAGTCAATGCTGCGATCGTGCCGGCAAGTTTGAATCGCTCACGAATCAGTTTGCCAATCTTGTCGAGAATTTCAGCCAAGTCACCACCGGTCTGTCGTTGCAACAACACAGCCGTCGCGAAGAATCGCAAGTCCATGTTGGGAACCCGTAGCGTCATGCCTTCGATCGCTTCCTCAAGCGGAATACCTAGATTCTGTTCTTCGAATGCGCGACCGAACTCGCGTGAGATGGGTTCCTGCATTTCAGAAGCAACCAATCCAAAGCCTGCGGCAAGCGAGTGACCGGCTCGCAATGAGCGGCCGAGCAACTCGAGCGCTTCGGGCAACTGTTGGTTAAAGCGACTGATGCGACGACTGCGGCGCATAAACAACCAGAACAGCGGCATAATACCGGTCGAGATTGCAAACAAGGGTGCCAAGTACTTCGGCGTCGGCGTCGCTAAACAAATCGCTGCACCCATCGCCGCGGCGATCACGCAAATCGTCAAGAATTTGCTGCCGGACATCTGCACGTCGGCTTGTTCAAGTAAGTGGGTGAAGTTTCCGATCTTGGCTAGAATTTCGTCAGCGAAAGTGGTCGAATCTTCCAGCGGACTGGACAGCAGACTCGGCCGTTCTGCAGCACCGCGGCCCTTCGACCTGCCAGTCATCAACTGCAATCGATCTTCAGCCAGCTTTTCAGAAGTCGGGCGCAATGCAACTGCGACGCCGCCGACCAAAGCCGCGACGCAGACACCGACGGATACCATGATGATGATCGATAACATGGACGAACTCTCTTGAGTCAGCTTTACTTCACAACAAAA
>JBGSJB010000536.1:0-1601 GCA_041742175.1 Pirellulaceae bacterium | reverse complement strand
AGAGTGGCGCGGGCGATATTGTGATCGCTGATGGCGAGCCGCTGAATTTACGAAATCGCTACTTGGCAGCCTTCCTTGCTTGGATGATTCCTGGTGCTGGGCACTATTATCAACGTCGCTATCTGAAATCAGCACTTTTTTTCGTCTGCATTCTCAGTAGCTTTGCGATTGGCCTGTTCGTCGCTGACATGAAATGCGTTTACGCTTCTTGGGACGGCACAGAAAAACGATGGCAGTTCGCTCTTCAAGCTGGTGTTGGGCTGCCGGTATTGCCTGCTGCGATTCAAGGTTGGCGCGGGAAAGAGATCAGCATGCGGCGTATGGAAAAGCCCGGCTTTATGGCTGGTCCAAATTCCACTCGCGATTTGGACGAATGGAATTTCTTGACCGCTTCAGGATTTGATATGGGTACGTTGTACACTATGATCGCGGGGCTGCTGAATATCTTGGTGATCTTCGACGCGTACGCTGGGCCTCTCGCGCCGCCGGTCGCCAAACCGTTGAAGAAAAAACCGAAACCAACCGACGCGGAAGAGTCGCCGGAAGCTGCTTCGAAGTCGTAACCCCAAGACAAGCGCCGGCGAAGCTAACCGTCGGCAAACGAGTGCATTATGTCGATCAGCATGTCCATCGAGTACTTGTTGCTGTACCTGCCGCTGCTAGTGGCAGTTTCATTTGTGATGGGCGCCACGCGTCACGAAAAACCGAACTTGATCCTGCACCAAACGCAACGCACCGCGATCTGGATCACCAGCTTTATGCTAACGATCTACGCGGTGCTGCAAATCGTTTCGTGGATCGTCTAGCACGCTGCAACACAAAGTGCGCTTAAAAATCAGCTTAGTAGGAAGTCGGCGAACGGTCACTTTTTGCGTTCGTAAACCGCTGTCATCATCGGTTCGCCTGTCGTCTGACCCATCCACAGCTTAAAAGTGTGCTTGTCTTTGCTGACATACTCGGTAACCGTTTTATAATCTGTCAAAGTTCCGTCCATTCCAGGTCCCTTGCCAGTCATCGTTTGGGTCTTGCCGTCTTTGCTGATTTCACCCTCAAGAATCAAGGGCTCGACGGCCATCGAATCGACCCAGACACTGACGTATTTTTTCTTATTTGGATTGTAAGTATCCAACCCTTGTCCGGTAAAAGGCCCTTGAGGCATCTTCGCGTCGAGTTCCGAGGCGAGCCACAATCCACCATGAACCATCTTGTAAGTTGCAGTTCCAGTCCATTCCTCCCCTGCTACATTGATCTTTGTGCTCCACTCACCTGCAAGTTCAGCGAGTAACTTATGCTCCGCTCCAGGTTGCGGCAATTCTTGCGCGAACGCAGGCGCTACCAGCGCGCAGGCGCAAGCTATGAAGCCAACACAAAAGTTTTTCAACGCTAAGCTCATGAGTAACTCCTTCGTGAGAATTATCGAACAGACATTATCGAACAGACCAAGACAATCAGTGTACCGTTGAACAAGTTGGGGTAAACTTGACTGAACGCTATTGCGGTGCTTCGCCGGGAACCATCACCATCCAGCCGACGCGAAACTTGTCAGTCACCATGCCGTAGCAAGGCGACCAAAAGGTTTTGCAAAGCGGCATTTCAACGGT
>JBGSJB010000535.1:0-9697 GCA_041742175.1 Pirellulaceae bacterium | reverse complement strand
GGGATGATTCGTCAGGCGTACCAGTCCGGTGCCATCGATTCCCGCAGACCAGATTTCGTCATTCCAGCTAAATGCGATGCGGCTGCCGTCCGGTGAAACAGCCGGCTGCTCCGCCAACTGGATGACGCGTCCTTCGCCATAAGCAGCTTGTGAGATCAACACAACAGCCATCGAGAAACTAAAAGCCTGCGAAACAAATCGATTCATCAAATTGGCTCACTCATTCTGGCGTAGTGGTTTTTGCTTGCGTTCGTAAGGTAAAATCGAATGGCAACGTTGCTATTCCAGTATAGCGGTTTGTGCATAGATTCAGCTGCGACAACTTTGCTCGGCATTCGTTTAACCGCGTTTCACCGTGTGGGCACCGCTCGGCGCTAACGTAACAGGCCGCGTTCGATCCCGGATGACGCCCATCGACTCACAACCCCCACAGCGCTCCGGACCGCTGGGCGATTTCCCTGCCTTTAGGCTTGGCTAAAGTGGATCGGGTGACAATAATAATGTGACCTTGCCGAGCCACCTGACGCTCAACTCCCCAGCTTGTCGCGCCGACGTACTTGGTTGAAAACCCGGCGCATCGAACACACCAACGACACTGGTACTATGAACTCATACTCTCGAATCGGAATCTTTGGCATCCTGGCGCTAGTGGCCCTGCGAATCGGAATCGGCTGGCACTTTTACATGGAGGGAGCCACCAAAGTTCGCGGTAACGATTTCTCCTCTGTCGGATTTTTAAACGCAGCCAAAGGCCCGCTCGCCGACGACTTCCAAAAACTGATCTGGGACAACGAAGGCGAAATTCGGCTCGATGAAGAACGCGTTCAAGGGCTTTTCAAAGCCGGTGCAGAGGGCGCTGCAAAGCACTTCGCGTTCACCGATGATCAGATGAAGCAGCTCGCCACCATCTCGAAACAGTATTCGGAAAAACTCGCCGAAGTTTACAACGATGCCAAAGAGGACATTGGCAAGTACGTCAAAAGCCGCGAACGCTTAGATGCGATGGCCGAATCCAGTGTTTACAACGTGTCGAGTATGCGTGGCCAAAAAGAAAAAGTGAAAAGCGAATTGCTCGCCAGTGTGAAACCAACTTTGGCCAGCGTCGAAGCGATTTGGAACCAGTACGAACAGCGGCTGAATACTATCGCCAACTCGACTCAACGCAAAGCGGTCGGAGAATACGTGCTGGTGAAACCAGGCCAAGGAACTCTGACAACCGAGATGGTCGATAAAATCATTCCTATTTTCGACATGGTTGTAGGCATACTATTGATCATCGGCTTGCTGACGCCCGTCGCGTCGATCGCCGCCGCGTTGTTTTTGCTCAGCGTTGTTTTGTCCCAAATGCCAGGCTATCCAGGTGCAGCCCCAACGTATTTCCAAGCGGTCGAAGCGCTCGCTCTCTTGGTCTTAGCCGGTACCGACGCAGGACGTTACGCAGGACTCGATTTCTTGCCTTGGGCTTGGTGGAATCGAGCGAAACCCGCCTCCGCGCCAAGCACTTCACCAACCGTTGCCACAGCCCGATAATTATTAGCCAGCTAGTTACTCACTCGATTCACATGCGTGGGCCTTTTAAAAGCGACCAATCGCAACCCCGCCACAGACCACCAATCCTTAAACATCACAGCCATTCGAGGTTCAGCCATGCAATCGCTCACTCCTGAACAGAAACAAATCGGTTCGGATAATTACTACGAAGCAGTCGGTGTGACCCGCCGCGACTTTATCAAAGGTGTTGTCAGCACCGGTGTGGTTTCTGGCGCGGGGCTGGGCGCCATGTACTTCGGTTACGGCAACAAGATGTCGGAACCCGTTCGCGTCGGTATCATCGGCGTTGGTGACGAAGGCAACGTGCTGATCGGTGGCTGTACCCCGGACTACGTTCAAGTCAAAGCGATCGCCGATATTCGCCCCAGTAGCATTCATCGCGCGTTTCACGGCGACTGGTCCAGCGACGCTGCACTCGCCGCTCGCCCAGGTTTGATCAAGCAATACGGCTACGCCTCGGAAGATCAAGCTCGAAAAGAAATCACCGTCTACGATCAGTCGAACGGTGGCATGGAAGCGCTGCTCAACGACAAATCGATCGACGCAGTGATCATCGCATTGCCCCTGTTCTTGCATGCCCCTATCGCCATTCAAGCTATGCAGCGCGGCAAGCATGTGCTGACCGAAAAACTGATGGCACACAACGTCGGACAATGTAAAGCGATGGCGCGTCACGCTAAAGAAACCGGACTGCACCTTGCAACCGGCCATCAACGCCACTACAGCGTGCTGTACGATAACGCAGTGCACCTGATTCGCTACGGTCTGCTCGGTCAACTCCACCACATCCGCGCACAATGGCACCGCGGCAACTTGCCAGGTAAAGACAGTTGGCAGATGCCATTGCCAGGCGGCGAAGTGGTTACGGTCAACGGCAAAGGCACGACCGTCAACAAGATCGCTGACCAACTGAAGGCATTCGAAAAGGATCTCGACTCAGCTAAAGATCCTATCGAGATCCAGCAACTCGAGAAGAAAGTGGCTCAGTGGAAAGCTTGGGCGGAAGACGCAAAGATCGATGCCAAGAGCCACGGCTACGAAGACAAGCAAATCAAAGATCGCGTGCGTTCAGCGATGGAAGAACTCTGTCGTTGGCGGCTATGGGAACGCACCGGCGGCGGCTTGATGGCGGAACTCGGTAGTCACCAACTGGACGCTTCAACCATTTTCTGCTCCGCACTCCGCAAGGATGGATCGAAAGCCCATCCGCTCAGTGTGCACGCCGTTGGCGGTCGCCACATCTTCCCAATGGATCGCGAAGCCGAAGACCATGTTTATTGCATGTTCGAATTTCCTGGGCCCGAATACGATCCAGATTTCGAAGTTGGTTACTACAGCAAGGAACAGAATTACCCGCCAAAGGGCAAGGGCATTCCAGCCTACGAACAAGATCCAAATAAGAAAGTTGTGGTTACTTACTCGTCGATCAACGGCAACGGCTTTGGTGGTTACGGGGAAGTTGTGCTCGGCACCAAAGGAACAATCGTGCTCGACAAAGAACAGGAAATCCTGCTCTACAAAGACTCCGACACCACGACGAAAGTCGGCGTCAAAGCCGACAAAGGCAAGTACACACTCGACACGCAAGCCAGCGGAAACTACGCGGCAGCGAACAACGCCAAGACGGCCTCCAGCGGTCCCGTCAGTCGCGGCTACACGGAAGAGATCGAGCATTGGGCTTGGTGTATCGCTAACCCCGATCCCGAAAACAAACCGCGTTGCTACCCAGAAGTCGCCATGGCCGACGCGATCATCGCACTGACAACCAACGTCGCCATGGCCAACGGAGCCAAAGGCGAACCAGGCTATGTCAAGTTTGAAGAGAGCTGGTTCGATCGTGATTCCGACGCAACCCCAGACGGCAGCAACCCCGTCGAAGAGCTCGATCGTATGAAGACTTGGAAAATAGTCTAACGCTGAGGATGAGGCGAAGAATCTGTAGCGGCGATGTTCACTCGCCAATGAACGAAACGTCGGCTGAAAGTCGACGTCGCGGGGAAACGACCATACCCAAGAAGGCACTTATTGCACGACCCTAACTCGGATCACTGCTGCATGTGCAATTCTTTTGATGATTGATCACCGGGGGGTAGCCCCGCCCAACGCTGTTGCCTTTACTTGGAGCTCATTTTCCGGGCCTAACGGCGATTTGGACAGTCAAACAACCGACAGGGGTTGTAAATAAAGTGCGTTCTACAGTTGCCGCCGAGTCAAAAAGCACGTTATGTCCAGCACCACTCACGGTCGCGGGCATGCCCAATGTGATTTCTTCAATCTTGATGTATTCCTTGACGCCGCCCGCCACCATGTTGGATAGCTCGGCGACCGTGTCGCTCACATCATTGTTGATTTCAGTCGGCTTTTCACCTAGAAGCGCTTCCACCGCGAAAAATGCGACCTCTTTGTCAAAGCTGATTACAATCGTGCCGTTCAACACGCCTGTGAATGCGATGATTCCTGAGATGTCTCGTCCCGACGTGAAAACGGAGTCCGGGTCCTCCGTTGTCGATTCGATGTTCCAACGCAGCAATGTCGCTAGCACGTTCTTGACGCTGTAGACCGCCGCGGGCAGATAAGTTGTTTCGAGTGCAATGGATGACATGACAGTCTTTCTCAATGAGTTGCAAGTGGAAAGCGATTAACTAGCTGACGTACTTCTCGAGCTTGGCGACCAACTGTTCGTTTTCAAACGGTTTAACCAGGTAGTCGGTCACTCCAGCTTGAATGGCCTTCACAACCTGTCCCCTCTGTCCTTCGGTTGTCACCATGATGATCGGCACTTCTGCGCCTAACTCCCTCAACGATGTCACTAGTTCGAGGCCGCTTTTCTCAGGCATGTTCCAGTCGGTGACGACAAGGTCGTAGGGGTTCTGCACAAACTTATCGAGCGCAATTTGGCCATCGCCCGCTTCATCAATTTCGGTGACGCCAACTGCCGCCAACGCGCGAACAATGACTTTACGCATAACTCCAGAATCATCAGCAACGAGTGCTCGCATGGCTACTTCCTTTCAACGTGGTTCATTACTGCCGCTTGGTCGGTGCATTGCGGCTTGTCGTATCAAACCATGGCTCATGCCAACCGCCATCGTGTGTCGTTCGCAATCGCACCGATCAAATTGCACGCTATTGCACTGCAAGCTGTCTGTCCAGTTACGTTTCATTCAATCCGATTGATCACTCAAATACGTTTGCTGGTTACGAATGACCAGAGATCGGTAGTTGGTTCGCTAACTGCCCCAGCGAAAACATTCTTTTGGCGAGCCGGCGCGTCAGCGCCTTTTGTTAAAGCTTCAAGCGATTTCACTGTGGACCAGATATCTTCTTCAAGAGCTAGTGTTGGTTGTTGCTTTGTGCGAATTGAATCTATTTCGCTGACTTCGCCAGGCTCTGAGTCTGCTTGAGTTGAAGATGCAACCATCTCGGCTTGTTGGCGGTCTGCTTCTAAAGCCGCCCGGGCGGCCTGCAAGTCGCTGATTTGGATGCGCATGTTTTGTATATCCTCAGTTAATTCAGCATGCTGAGCGTTCATCTCAGTCGTTCTGCAACTTACACGCTCGAGAAGTTGATGAAGGGTATCGCGCTGCAATACAAGCTGACCGCGTATGGTCTTAGCTTCGGTGCACTCCGCTTCAAAGCTTTGCAGTTCCCGAACGATCTCGTTGCGCTCCGAGTTGACTTCTTTGATGCTGTTTTCAAGTGCCAGCTTGGCAGCACGCGAACTGTCGATTCGCAGTTCGACAGAAGCAACAGTCGCCAGCGTCTCTTGCAACCGCTGATCAAGTTTCTCTGACTCGAGAGACTGGTTTGCAATTCTTGTTTCCAACGCAGTTTGTTGCTGCTGGAAGCGTTCCAATTGGGCGTGACAGTTTCGCAGCTCACGTTGTCTATCTTCGACAGCCACGGTGAGCTCCGACAATCGCTGACGAGCCGCGTGCTCTTCGGACCCGTATTGCGCTAAATTCGCCTGCGTACAGTCGCTGTCGTGCAACAATTCAGCGTGTTTTGCACGCAGCTCTTCGACTCGTGCGGCAGACTCAGCTAGATCCTGTTGCTTCATGAGCGATTCAGCGGCTAATGCGTCGACGGCTGCTTGCATATCGGCTCGCTGCTGTTGCAGTTGCTCAATATCCGACTGAGCCCTCAAGTTATCTGTACTGAAAGTTCTCTCAAGTGCTTGTTGTTGCGAAATTTCGCTGGTCAGTCCGTCGAGTTGCAATTGCAAAGTATGTTGTCGCAGCTCAAGTTGATCAACGGCTGATTGCTGTGCCGTGCAGGATTTCTCAAGCGTCTTTAGTTCGCGACTCCGCGCTTCGATTTCTGCTGAACGCTCACTCAACTCCAATCCCAATCGCGCGACTTCGTCTTGTGCGGTCGCACGCTGGTTTTGTAGTTGATCAAACTCGGCGGCGGCTTTCACCAGCTGTTTCTCGCAATCGCAAATCGTGTGGCTAAGTTCCGCGGAACGCGCCGTCAGCTCTGCGGTTTGATTCTCTAGAACGTTGTGTTCATACTGCAACTGATCGAAGGCTCGCTGCGTTGCCGCCTTGGACGAATCAATTCGATCGAGCTCTTGCTGTCGCTCGTGTTGTTCGTCCTCAGTTATTCGCAGTTGCGATTCTGCTTCTGCCAAGCGATCGTTGGCTGCGTCGAGCTGTCTTGCATAATCGCCGAGCAAATCCTGTGCACGAGCGATATCGGCTTGCATTTGAGCTCTTCGCGATTCGTCGCGTTGAATCTCGGATCGTAGCGTCGACAACAGCGATTCGGTTTCGCGAGTTGCGGTAATCGTCTGTTCATAACGCTGCGACGCGTCTCGACTCAGATCTGCGAAGTTATCGAGTTTCGCTTGACGTTCCTGCAACTGTGATGTGAGCGTGTCGACGTTTTTCGAGAGCAAGCTGATTTCTTGATCCAATCGCTGCCGTTCGCTCTTCAGCTGGTCAAGATACGTTCTCCACTGCGAGGCGATTCCTTCTGCTTCTTGAACTTCATTGGTCAACTGCGCAAGCGTGGTTGACAATGCAACGTGTTGCGAGTTTAGACGGTCGATCTGTTCAACCTGCTCCGACTCGCGGTCTTTAGCGGAAGCGATCTGCGATTCAAGACTCTGCAGTCGCACGCTGGCTTGTGCACTCAGTTCACTCGTCTCCAAGCTGGCCTGCATCAGCGCAGTGTACTCATGCTGTCGTTGGTCAGCCTCAAGCTGGAGACGCTGCAACTGAGCTTGAGTAGCCTGGAATTCTGCAGTCAGCAAGTCTCTTTCACGAACTGCCGATTCGATTTCAATGCTCAACTCATTTACGGTCGATTGCTTATCGCTCAGCTGTTCGCTCGCGGCCTGCAATTGCTGTTGCACTCGCATCTGCACCTGCAACGCATGTTCAGTTTCTTCCGCAATCAATGTAAGCTTGGATTCTTGCAACGCACGCTCGGTCGTTCGTTCATCGATTTTAGCCGTCAGTGTTTCGAGAGTTTCTGTGTGCTCCGCAATCGCTTGCTTCAATGAGTGAACGCGGAGTTCTCCGTCGCTCACGTGTTGCTCGAGCGTGTCGGCGAGTTCGCGTTGATCGGCAATTCGCTGAACGAGTTCGGCTGAGTCGACTTGCAATCGATCGTAGCTGGCTTTGCGTTGTTCAAGAGACTGCAGTTCAACTTTCAGTTTCGCGATGGATTGTTGAGTCAAATGCAGTTCTTCGGCCCGCCGTTCAATCTGAGTTGCCATCGCTTCTGCTTTGTCGAGCAGCGATTCAGCGTGTTGCTGAGCGTCGCGCGCCAGTTGTTCATTGGCCAGCTTCTGCGCGCTCGCGGATTCCATTTCAGCCACTAGTGAGGCGAACTGTAGTCCGCTGTGTTCAATCGCTTGCTGCTCTGTAGCGACTTGCGATCGTAAGGCAGCGATGTTTTCGGTAACTGCGCGGAGTTCTTCTTGCCCCGCGGTAATAAGGTGCTTTACGCAAGCTAACTCTTCGTCCGTAAGCTGTTTGGCAGCCATCTGAGCCGCGGTCAATCTTTCGAATTCTCCAACTTGGGAAAGCAACCAATCAACATGCGATCGAGCGCGCTGCTCTTCCTCTTGGCATGCGCTCAGCTGTGTGAGTTGGTCGAGCGTCTGCGCTGCAATTTTGTCGAGCTCAAGTTGATTGTGTGCGACGGCCGCCTTCTGCTCGGCGATCTCCGAGTCTGTCGAACTGAGTTGCTCAGACAGAGCGGCTCGCTTGGTTTGTAGCGCACCAAGTTGGGCTTCGAGATTTGCTACTTCGGCTCGTTCGGCGTCGCAAGCGGAACGGATTGTTTCGAGTTCTGCTTTGGCTTCGACAATCAAAGCCTCGAACGCACGATTCTTCGCCTCGGTTCCAGTGAGTTGTTCAATCGTGGTCTCACACTGACCTTGAATTCGCTGCAACTCGTTTGATCTCTGTTCGGTCAAGTTTTGGAGCGTCAGCAGTGCTGCATTTTGCTCTGAAATCGCACTCTGAACGTCCATGCGCTGAAGAGTACCCGCCTCGCAAGCAGACTCGGCTTCGGCGAGCGAAGCTTGGGTCGAGGCGAGTTTAGCTTCAGCAGCGGCTAATTTATGTTTCTGTTCAAGCAAGACCGCTTCGTTGGTGGCGATCTCAGATTGTAGGAGTTGCACTTCGTCACTGTAGTCTGTTCGCTGTTGCTGATGTTGCAAAGCGAGCTCAGTCGCTTGGACCGTTAGTTGCTGAATGGATTCAGTCTGACTTTGCAATTGTGCAGAAGACAGGTTGACCGCAGCTCGCTGGCTTTCTAGTTCGGTCTGCAAGCGGTTCGACTGTTGAAGAAGTTGCTCACACGCTTTATCGAGTTGTTCTTTTTCGGACTGTGACTTGGATGCATCCTGTTCTGCTCGCTTGAGCCGATCGTTGGCTACAGCTATTTCGGCTTGCAGAGTTGCGGACCGCTTCTGAAATAAATCGAGTTCGTCCTGAGCGTGCGTCAACGCGGTATCGCACTGTTCGAATGCAGTTTGCTTGGTGGCGAGTTCCTGTTGGACGAGTTGTAGTTTTAGTTTTTCCGTTTCGCTTGTCCATTGGCTGCGCGTAAGTTCTTGAACCCAAACCAGTCGAGTTTCATTCAGTTCCTCGAACTGCTGAGTGATATCCTGTGTTCGCAGCTGAAGCGCTTCGCGCTCTGTACGCCATCGGAGTCGACCGCGAGCTAGATCATTTAACGCTGAGACGGCGACGCAAAGATAGAGCACTCCCATCGCTACATTCGCTTGTAAAATTTGCGACGTGCTCGCGCTGGCGGTTCGCAGCATCAGATTGAGTGCTAACGCAAATGCGGCAACCATTCCAAACAAAGTCAGCGTAGTGAGGCTGATGCGGATGCCAGCGAAGGCTCGCGAGTTCTCGGACTCGGTTAGCGATTCGGTCAGCCGATGCCGATATTCTTTTAGACAATTCGAGAGTCGCGCAACGTCTTGCGTCAGCACCTCAAGCGGTTCTGTGCTTGCTGCATCGTAATCCGAGTTCCGACCGTAATCGGAACTGAAGGCGACATCGACAGTCTCAAGGTAGGTTGTGTTCATGATATTACTTGAAGGTGCTTCCTACTTTTTCCAAATCTCGCATGCGCCGCTCCATCGCTTCCAAACGCGAAGCCAGTTCGTTCGCATCGGACGCGACCGCTTTCGCCATCGGCGGCTCATTCGGCTTGACCGTCAGGTTCCACCAATCCATGCCGATCTCGCGAGCCTTATCGATCGAGCAGACGACTAACCGAATTTGAATCGTTAGCAATTCGATGTCGACCAATTTGATGCGAATGTCTCCGGCGATTACGACTCCCATGTCGAGTACGCGTTCCAGAATGTCAGCAACTGAGGATGATGTGGTGGATGTTTGAATTCGAGTTGTCATGTGATTCCGTCCTGTCCTGCGGTGCTGGCAGGCGGTTAAAGCAGTTTTCCGAGCGGACCAAGATCCAAGTTCAGATCTTCGCGTTTGATTCCGAATACTTGACACAGTTCGTCGATCGCTTCCGATTGACGTAGAAAACATTCACCCAAGCGTTCGACTTCAACTTCGGTGAGTGTGCCGTTCTCCATCCGCCGAATCGCTTGTCGTTCCAGTAGTTCATGCAACAAGTTGACGATCGCGACTGCCAGTCTGCCCAAGCC
>JBGSJB010000534.1:0-6562 GCA_041742175.1 Pirellulaceae bacterium | reverse complement strand
TAAAACTCTACGAGAGCAAAGCAAAATATCATCTTGGACAGATTGAGACTGAGGCTGCCGAAAATGCTACTGCGACGTCTTGGACTGCAAGAACAGGCGGAGAAAGAATTAGCGAGGATTACCGAAGAACGCAAGGAATATGACAAGATTACGGTATTAAGAGAGCGGATTAGCCAGGATCAATCGGACGTAGATGCTCGCGTACAAATCGGTAAAATTCTCTTCAAATATGAGTCAACTCGGTTTGGGCTTTTTTGGGTCCGCAGCGCCTTAACCTACGAGCCGAAAAACAAAGAAGCGCACCAGTTCCTCGCGGATTACTATCTCAGCAAGGCAAATGAATCTACCGACGCAACTGACATAAAACTCTACGAGAGCAAAGCAAAATATCATCTTGGACAGATTGAGACTGAGGCTGCCGAAAATGCTACTGCGACGTAGAACGTGCCTCGCATCGTACGCCCTGTTGGCAGGAACCTTTGCAGCGATCGGCTGCAATAAAGCTTCCAACAGTAACGAAAGCTCCCTAGCCAAGAACGAAGCTACGCACAAGCAGCTGCAAATCCGTTTTGACGACATTACCGAAGCGGTCCAGCTAAAACAGCGTTACGAGAATGGTGAAGGCTCGAACGAATGGTCCATTCTCGAGACGATCGGCGGCGGCGGCGCAGTGATCGACTACGATCGCGATGGTTACGACGATCTGTATTTTGCGTCCGGCGGTGAACTTAAGGACAAGACGGTTACAGGACTAGGCTGCGAATTCTGGCGCAACACGGACGGCCAGAGCGTATCGAAAATCACTCAGCAAGCCCGCGTGGCTTGCTCAGAAATCTATTCGCACGGTATCGTTTGCGGTGACATCAATAACGACGGATTCGCTGACCTGCTAGTCACCGGTTACTTCGGGCTAGCCTTGATGTTGAACCAAGGGGACGGAACCTTCTTGGAAGCATCACATGCTGCAGGCATGACCGATCCTCAGTGGGGAACGAGCGCGGCGTTTGGCGACTTAAACAACGACGGTCATCTCGATATCTACATAGCGCACTACGTCGATTGGTCGTTCAACAATCATCCAGCTTGTAAGTCGGTCGATTTGCCGGACGTGTGTGCACCCGGCGTCTTCGGCGCGCTTTCCGATGTGATCTGGATGAACAACGGCGACGGAACGTTCGCGAAGAAGGATCGCGAGATCGGATTAGTGGAAGGTGGCAAGGGACTTGGAGTTTTGATTGCAGACTTTACGGACGACTCACAGGTCGAAATTTATGTCGCTAACGATACAACCAACAATTTCTTCTATCACAATCTAGGCGGATCATTTGAAGAAATCGGTTTAGCCAACGGGACAGCTGTTGACGACATGGGAACTCCGCAGGGCAGCATGGGACTGTGCGCTCTGGATTTCGATGCCGATCTGCGACTTGATCTCCTGGTTTGCAACTACGAGAACCAAGCGTTCGCACTTTACAAGAACGACGGCGACTCCAACTTCCGATATGCAACATCCAGCGCTGGTTTGATGGCGCTGGGGACGACCTTCGTTGCCTGGGGCGCGACGGCGACTGATTTCGATGCGGACGGCGTTGAAGAACTAGTGATCGCTAACGGACATGTGATGCGCAGCAGTCCGCCCGAGCAGTCGCCTATCTTTATGCAGAATGTCGGCAAGTCAAAATTCCAGACGCATCGCTTTGCAGCGGGCAGCTACTTTGAAAAGAAGTGGCGGGGTCGCGGTGTTCTCTCCTTCGATTTCGATCGTGATGGCGACATGGACTTGGGATTCACCCACGTCAACCAAGACGCCGCACTCCTGAGCAACACAACTCCGACAGACGGTAACTGGTGGATCGTTGAACTTGCCGGAACAAAGTCAAATCGCGATGCAATCGGCGCGAAGCTGGTCATCAAAACGGACAAGCAAACCAAGCTTCGAAACGTCGTGGGCGGAGGCAGTTACCTTTCGCAGAACCCTTACTACATCCACTGGGGCCTACCTAAAGACGAGTCGCTCGAGTCTGTCGAGATCACTTGGCCCAGCGGCATCAGGCAAACCGTCAAGGATCTGCCGGCCAATTCGCGAACTCTGATTCGCGCGCAAGAGTCGCATTAAGCGCGTTTATGGATTCGTATCAATTCAATGCGATCGGCTGTGAAGCGGAAGGGCGGTTCCAGTAAACTCGCAGCGCGCCTGCCGTCGCGCCTTCCTTCCACTCGCCAACAACCAAGTCCACTCTTCCATCGCCATCAACGTCTGCTGCTTCGCAAGTTGCGTGCAAGCAATGGTTCTTCTCGATAGAGTGGCGACGAAACTTCATCGGTTCGGTTTGCTCCCACCATACAACTGAATCGAAAGAGTATTTCGATGTATCAACACCCGGGAACAGGCCGACGGCGGCAATATCCAAATCTCCATCCCCATCAAAGTCTGCGACAGCCGAGTGCATCGCTCCGATGAGCATCCCCAGCTCAATGCGTTCAAATTTCCCGTCTTCAAGCTGCCGAATGATTCGTACGCCGTGAAACGGTTTGGGAATAAAGCTGTCGAAGATATCGCCGCAGGTGTGCACAATGTCTAGTTTGCCGTCTTGATCGATATCAACGATCCGAATTGAACTGGAATTGAATGACGGATCTGGCATACGGACGATCTGCTCGTGATTGTACTTGCCGTCGCCTTGGTTGTAGAGGATTTCAATCGTCTCATATTCTTGGCCATATGCGGTCACGATATCGACTTTGCCGTCCGCATTCATATCCGCCAATTCAATTGCCAAAACCCCGTGACGTGGGTCTAGCACTTCGTAATCGAACTTCAACTGGTCCAATGGGGCGTCAGGCAAACTGTTGTTTCGCAGGATGCTGAATCCGCCCGACTTGTTCCAACCAAATTCCGCAACCAGAATGTCCAAGTCTCCGTCGGCATCATAGTCAAACGGTACTCCGGAGATGGACCTCGCCAAGTTCTCTGCGAGCACATAGCGCGTCAGCGATCCGTCTGCATTGCCGATCGCTAGCGAGATGTTCCCAAGCTTCAGATCGCTAATAATCGTCGATCCGATCTCTCCCAAGATGTAGTCATTGGTGCCGTCCTTATTCCAATCCACCACGGCTATGCGACACAAGTTCTTACCTTCGGCAGTCACAGTCGTATCGTCGAGCATGACGGTATCGGAGGCTGCAGCGTTAAGAAAGTCGCTGTGTTCGGACGGTATCCAGCGACGCATTTTGCCTGTTGTCATGTCTGTAAAAAGCAGCGACTGACTATCTATCTCCCAGAGAATATGCGCGGTCAGTGAAGTCGGCGCATCCGCCGCTAGCATCGCGCTCGGCGCAAACTTAAGTGATGTCGCAACAACTTCGAATTCTTCAGCCCGAGGGATGTCCAGTTCTTCCGGCGCTTGCGACTGAAAATACCGCAGCACGTCTGCGTAAGTCGGTTCTTCCAAATCGGTGCGATGCGATTCTTCATAGAACTTGAATCCGCGATCCACTTCGGCGGGCCAGTTTGCGCGCGGAAACGACATTGGCGAAGGCACCGGATGGCAATCGCCACAAAAGTTCGTAACTTTGGCAATCGTTCCAGGGTCCTCTAACTTCGCAACGCTATGCGAAGTCTCTTCGAGCGCATGCTCCGCCTCTCGACAACCTAGAAACGAAGCAACACAGGCTGCAGCTAATATCGAGACCCGCATAGAACGCAAAACAACTTGTTCCTTCGCAGACATGGGAAGAACCTAACATTTTATTTAGATTGAGCTTGGGTCAACGGCTTGCACTGTCTGCGTAGCGCATCCCAAGTTCCTCATGATTGATATTAGGCGCGGAGGCAACGTATTGTCAATGAGCGGAATTGGCGCAAGCCCCTGCAGGCTTCGCGCACAAAGCATCAGCGTTAACCGTTATCGCACTTTATGAACTACCTACCAACCGTGTGCGTCTCGAACTTTGAGCATGGTGTCAAGGATCGTGTTCCAAGTCCTCGGATCTTCCAGCATTGCGTTGGGGAACATGCATCCGTCCCAGCAAATGTGTTGGATGCCACGTTGCTGAGCATCCTTAAGCCAATATCCCGAGCACTTCACTACATCCAATTTGCCGTTCGGATCGTCGGCCGGACAGTGCTTGCCGGTCTTGTCGTGCGAACCAGCTCCATGAACTTGACCGTCGTTCTGATCCACGTGGAAATCGATTGTCCACGGTCGCAGCTTGTCAGTCATCTGTTCATACGCTGCGTAGAACTCCTCAGTCGTATAACCTTCCTGCACCAACGCACACTCTGGCGCGTTATAGCCTAGCAGGTACAGATAAGTGTGCGCCAAATCAGCTTGGAAGCCCAACGACTCAGGCATAGCGACTTCTTCCAGCAAGTTCAGCATGTCCTTCCAGCTATGCATCCCGGCCCAACAGATCTCGCCTTCAGCCGCCAATCGCTGTCCATGGCCCGCCGCAATCTTCGCCGCTTCTTTAAACGTGGCAGCGATCTTCGACGTGTTGGCTTTCGTATCGGAACGCCACTTCTCGACACCGAACTCGGCTGAATCGATGCGAATCACACCGTACTTGCGAACGCCATGCTTTTCAAAGATCCCGGCGATGCGGCAAGCCATCTTCACAGCGCTGAGAAATTTCTCACGAGCCGCTTCGTCACCCATGGCGGAATCACCCACGGTCCCCGGCCAAACCGGCGCCACCAGCGAACCAACTGTAAACCCATAGCTGGCGATCTGATCAGCGATCTTGATCAGCTCTTCGTCGCTTGCTTCTGGATTTGTATGTGGCAAGAACAGAAAGTAATCGATGCCATCAAACTTCTGGCCATTCACATTCGCGGCCGCAGTCAACTCCAGCATCTTCTCGAGGCTGATCGGCGGTTCTTGTCCTTCGCCATCGCCTTTGCCTACAAGTCCAGGCCACATGGCGTTGTGAATCTTCGGTGATGAGTGCGACATTGTTGGAGCTCCGGGAGTGACTAGAGGTTTTCAATACATCAGCCGGAACGCGTTAGCGTCCGGTTTCCTAACCGGAGGCTAACGCCTTCCGGCTGATCACGCAGGACATGCGGGTTACGCACGCTAAGCAGTCATCCATGCGCCGTTCTTGGGCAGATTTGGATGGCAGTCTGGGCCGAAGTAACGCAGGCCGACGAGCGGTTCGCTACCGGTGTTCTCGATCTCGACGCCACCCGTTGCCGCTTCGTACGAAATGAACACTTCGTCTTCCGTGTTCTCGCCGAAGTTAATCATCGCTGGAGTCTGCAACGCCAACTTGCCGATCCGACCCTTACCTTGAACGGTGATCCAACCGCTGGCTCCAGGATCCTTCAGCGTGCACTTCGCACTTGGATCAACCGTCAGCTCCTTGGCACTAAACAACTGCTTGCCATCGATTGTGCCATAAACAATCCACTTGTCAGTGAACCCCGGCCCGCTGCGATCTTGGTCAACAACTGGTTCGATGTAGTTCGCATTCTTGAAGTGCGTATCGACGTTCTTATCCCAATCGAGTTGACCGATGATGAAGTCCAAGTCGTTGTGCTTCTCAACAGGCATGTCTTTCACCAGCAACGACCATGGAACGTAACGCCCTTCGACGATCGACTGGAACATACCGAACACGTCGCTGCCCCATTGCGGTTCGTATGTGCAAAGTGAACCTGGAGCATGCAACACACCGGGCGGTATCAGCCAACCTGTGCCGCGTTTCAGTCGATAAGCTTTCGACAGATCGAGAATGCCGTTGTCACCTTTGTTCCAGTTTTCAAGGCAACGGCGGAGTTGCTCTTTGGTCGTTCCGGGCTCGAGTCCCATGAACGTGTAGCAGAAATTGTTGTCGACGTTGTTGTATTGAGGCGGGAAGTAATAGCTCTCCGGCTTACATTCTTGTCCAACCAGTGCCGCGTCTTCTGCCGACTGATGCATGTGATGCGGAATCGGCCCCATGTTATCGAAGAATTTTGAGTAGACCGGCCAGCGATTGTACTTCGAGAACGTCGGCTTTCCGACCAAGCGATCGCCCAGTTCAGAAACCGCATCGCGGAGCAGAAACTTTTGGTCTTCGAACAAACAGAAGCTCAAGCCTTCGTGCCACACGCGACCTTCGTTCGCTGCCTCAGTCGTGCTCGAGAACCAACGTTCATCAATCCCGCCGCGGTCGGCGCCGAAAGCATACAGGTCGGCTGGATTCAGTTTGATGCGGCGTCCTGGGTGCAAGAAACTTCGTGGAACCCAAGTCGGTGTCAGACGCAGCAGACCGCCGCCAGCATCCAATGCTCGGTCGAGTATTTTGGCGACACTATCTTTGTTTACGAGACCTTCGTCTAAACTCACTTTGGTCATAATAGCTCTGCGAAATCAAATTTGGGGAACGTCTGAAGTTGCTGCTCTGCTGAGCTGCGAGTAAAAACGGTGGCCGTTAACTAGTCTTAAGGGCCGACCGGAGTCCAACAAAACGGAAACGCCAGTTTTATTCCGAGTCACCAGCGGTTACAAGTAAGGACGCGATATTCTGACGCTTTCTCTCGAACTCCTCAAGCATTAGCACCATCATGAAACTCGAA
>JBGSJB010000533.1:0-18427 GCA_041742175.1 Pirellulaceae bacterium | reverse complement strand
GTTCATCGTCAGTTATCGGCTGAAGGTCTCGGCGAATTTGGCTTAGAACTTCATCGACTCGACTGCTAGGGTACACCGGAAAGCTTTCAAGGGCTGGGGGAACACGTGAAGATGCGGCGCCATTGACTAAAACGAAAATGGGCTTGTTCCAGGCGATCGCGGCTCCTAGTTCGACCATTCCCATTGCATCCGGTGAGGAATCCGGCGACACAATGACAAGGAACGCGTGGCATTCGGCCAGTGCGTCCCAAATCGCTTTACTAATCTCTTGACCTAGAGGGACGCTTGCATCGTCAAAAGGTTCGAGCCCTACCGCTCTTAACCGTCCTGCGATTTCGGCAGCGAACTCTTGGTCAAGTGCCCGGCAAGACGCAGAGAACTACGCGTGGCGAGCGATCGCCAATCTATATTAAGGTTTTGCGATGAAACTTGCAATTTCGACGAAATACTTCACTTTGGGCAAGCTGAGCTTTGGTTGGTTATACGCTGCACTGCCTTTATCACTACTCGAAATTCTCCGGTGGTTTCCTTTGGACTTGCCAGCGCCTATCATGAGTGGCGTCCTCGCGGACGTCCTTCATCGGTTTGCCTTGCAATGTGCAGCATCCGACGTTTCCCAATCTCAAGGAGTTTCAGATGAAACAGGTTTTGAGCTTTGCAGTTGTAATGGCTTTGGCAGTTACCGGATTCTCGGCTTCGGCTGAAGACATCAAGAGCGGTTTGAAGGAAGGCGACGCTATCGGTGCGTTTGACGTAACCAAGTGTGCTGGCGCTGAAAAAGACAAAGTTGCTGTTGGCGACAACCTTTGCTATCGCTGCAAGAACGGCAGCCGTCCGCAAGTCATGGTGTTCACACGCAGCACCGACGAAAAAGTGGTTGCACTCGTCAAGCAACTGGACGAGCAGATCAAGAAGAACGAAGAAGCTCAGTTGAAGGCATTCGTGAACTACCTTGGCGACAGCAAGGATTCCGCTTCGGACGCAGCAAAGAAATTGGCTGCAACCACCAAGGCTGAAAACATTCCGTTCGTTGTTCCAAACGAATACGAAAACGGTCCAGAAGATTACGGCATCAACGCCAAAGCTGCCATCACGATCATCATGGCAAGCGAAGGCAAAGTCAAAGCGAATTATGCTGCTGCGAAGGCATCCGATCTGGACGTAGCTGCAGTGATCGGCGATCTGAAGAAGATTCTCAACTAAGTTTGTTGATTCCGCTTTGTTGATTGCGCTGAGCGATCAACTGATCAGTTCAATCTAATTACCGCAGCTTTGTAGCTTCAAAGCTGCGGTTTTTTCGTGGAGCGAGTTTCGAGATGGCGAAGCAACTGGATGAAGTGAACTTCTTTGTATACGGGACGCTCAAGCGTGGTGAGTGCCGCGCGCACTTGTGGCCACGTGAACCTTTGGTGGTTGAGGATGCTTGGGTGCACGGGGAACTGTATGACGCTGGTGTATATCCCGCTTTAGTTTCAGGAGCGGACAAAGTACTTGGCGAGTTGTGGACGTTTGCAAAGCAAGATTTCGAAGCGGTCGTGCATGTGCTCGACGAGATCGAAGAGTACCGTCCCAATGATGCGTACAATCTGTACAATCGCGAGGTTATTGAATGCGAGACCGCAAGTGGGCGGCAGGCGTCAGCTTACACGTACTTGTACGCGCGGTTGAAAGACCTGCCCGCGTTCACGCGGCTCGCGGCAAACGATCATGGCGAATTTGCAAGCTGGCGTTCGGTATAGTTGATGAGCTGCATCGTTCACGAGGCAGAGCTTTAAACTTCGGCGGCCGCGCAAACGCATCGAAAATCCACATCCTCGTTCTTTAGAATCTACGCAATGAAATTTGTGAAAATGCACGGTGCTGGCAATGACTACGTTTACGTCAATTGCTTTGTCCAGCCGAGTCCCGCTAACCCGGCGGAAGTGGCGATGGCGATTTCGCATCGCCGATTCGGTGTCGGCGCGGATGGTTTGATTTTGGTTGAACCTACTCAAGTTGCTGACGCGCGCATGCGGATGTTCAACGCTGACGGCAGCGAATCGGAAATGTGCGGCAACGGAATTCGCTGTGTCGCGAAACTGGTTCATGATCACGGCATCTGTCGCCGTGAGAATCTGCGCATTGAAACGGGTGCCGGAATTCTGTCGCTGGATCTGCAAGTTCAAAACGGTTTGGCGGAGCTGATAACGGTCGACATGGGCGAGCCGATTACGGTGCCAGCCAAAGTGCCAACGAGTTTGGCAGGTGGAGCCGATGCGAATGCGCCGGTGGTCGAATCGTCGGTGAAATTCGGCGAGCACGAATTGAAAGTGACATGTGTATCGATGGGCAATCCGCACTGCGTGACATTCGTGCCCCAAGCAACCGATGAGTTGGTCCTGGGTGTGGGGCCGAAGATTGAGAACGACCCGCGATTTCCTCGGCGAACGAACGTCGAATTTGTCGAAGTCATTTCACGAAACGAATTGCGACAGCGTACTTGGGAACGTGGGTCGGGCGAAACGTGGGCGTGTGGGACTGGTGCGAGCGCCGTGTGTGTGGCTGGCGTCTTAACGGGTCGCACGGAACGCGAAGTACTTATTCATCTGCTGGGGGGCGACTTGCGATTGCGGTGGGATGAACAGAGCAATCACGTCTTTCTAACTGGCGGTGCGGTTGAAGTTTTCACAGGCGAGTTTAACTGCGAGTGAATGAGGTCGCTTACAGGACTGCCTTCCACCAGTTTGACGATCGCCGATCTGTGACGACGGATCTGTTGTCGACGGATCTGTGTTTGGCTCGGTCAACTCCGCTAACGGGGCTTCACAATGTGTCTATAATTAATTGGAGCTCTGTGCTCGACTTTCGTTCGTAGAGCACCTTGCAGCTTCGACAATCCTTACAAAGGCTTTTTGCAAATGAGACGTTTACTTTTGCTCGCACTCGCATTAACTGGAATTACGCTTATGTCACAAAACACCAGTGCAGAAGAGAAGACACCCAAGGCACTTTCGTTTACCATGAAGTCATTGGATGGCAAAGAAGTCGACTTAGCGAAGTATGCTGGCAAAGTAATCTTGATTGTGAACACCGCCAGCGAGTGCGGATTGACGCCACAGTATTCCGAACTGCAGCAGTTGCATGAGAAGTACAAAGACAAGGGCTTGGCAATCCTTGGGTTCCCATGCAATCAGTTCGGCGCTCAGGAACCAGGCGATTCGAAAGAGATTTCTGAGTTTTGCACTAAGAACTACGGCGTGACTTTTGATATGTTTGAGAAAGTCGAAGTGAACAAAGGCGGCGCCTGCGAGCTTTACAAGTATTTAACAGCGACGGAAGCTCCACCTGTCGGCAAAGGCGCGGTAAAGTGGAATTTTGAAAAGTTTCTGCTCAATCGCGACGGTGAACTCGTCAATCGCTTCGGTCCACAGACCAAACCAGACGCTGCGGAAGTTGTAGCAGCGATCGAGAAAGAGCTCGCGGCGACCGCGAGTAAAGCGACCGCGAGTAAATAGTGAACTGATTTCCGAAGGGGATTCGGATGCAACTCAAACGTATGCTCATTAACCTGGGCTCTCTTGTACTTTGCGGAATTGCAATTTCAGCAAATCCGCAACGCGGACTGAGTCAGTCGGCCGCTCGTTCGCAATCCCCGCATTTCGAAGTTGACTCGGCTCAGGAAGCGCAACAACAGCATATCGCTGAATTGATTGAGCAGCTTGGAGATGAAAATTTTCAGCAGCGCCGCGCTGCCGAGCTAGCGCTTATTCGCATAGGCTTGCCGGCCTTTGAGCAGTTGCGGCAAGCGATGTATCATCCCAACATTCAGATCGACGTGGCGGCGCGATACCTCGTGCGGAGCCAATCGGTGACATGGTGGTTGGACACCGATCCGCTGGCTGTTCGTCAAGTTCTTCAAGATTACAACCAGAAGCAAGACGACGACCGCGAGACCGCCATGCAGTCGCTCGCCAACGACAAATCTGCTGATGCGTTAATCGCACTGTGTCGCATCGCGCGCTACGAGAGTTCAGAGCGGATGTCGAAATTCGCGGCTCTCAACTTGATTGAGACACTGATCGAGCGATTGGAGCCGGACAAGGCGCTGAAGCTGGTCCCGCACATTCGTGAAGCGATGGGCGATAGCAATCGACCGGCCGCCGCGTGGGTTGCGACGATTGTAGATGCAATCGAACTGTCGGAGCCCAATGACCTACGCTGGCGCGAACTTGCGAATGATGAGTACGAGCTGCTGCAAAAGAATCCGCTCGAAACAAGCAATACGATTGTGACGCGGTTGCATCATGTCATCGCAATTCATCTAACCAAGCATTTGCGGCGTGAGGTTGCTCTTGAAATTGTCCGTCCCTCTTTTGAGTTGGTAACGAACAAGAGCAAAGAAGTTCGCAGCGCTGCGAGGTGGGCGATCGATGCAGATTTGCCAGAGTTGGTAAGCGAATTGGCGAAGCGGCATGGAACTTTATTCGCGTCGGAACCTCAACTTGGGTTCTTACTTGCCGAGGCACAATTGGCGGCTGGCAAAACGGATTTGGCTGAAGCGAGCGCCGAAGCGGCTAGTGAGAGTATCGTTCGTCCGAATGTTGAGCAGGCGTTCAATCTAACGGTGAGTGACGTCATTGCAACGACTCGCGAGTCGCTGGGTGAAGACTTGAACCAGCGCGGGATGTTCGATTGGGCTAAAAAGGAATATCAAAAAGCGCTGCAACTCGAGTTGCAACCGCGCACGGAATTTCGCTTGCGAGTTGGTTTGTCAACCTTGCAGAGCGATGGTGAAGAGTACGCGGAAGCTGCAGCAACACTGGGTGAATTCTTGGATAAGACGAAAGACAACGCGGTTGAACGGGATAGATTGGCGCGGAATGTTTACTACGACGCGGCCAACGATCTGGCTTTTCTGCAGGGGACGTTCAACTACTACAGCGGTATGGCTGCGGTCCAAGAGCGCCAGCAAGCTGAGGCCCGCGAGTTTTTTTTGGCTGCGCTCGAGCACTATCCCGAGAACCCAGATATTTTGATCGCGCTTAGTCAAGTTGTCACGCCAAGCATCAACGACTCCGAGTTCCATGCGGCTATGCAAGAAAGAGTATCCGCGTTCCATGATGAGATAGCGCAAGATGAACGCGAACTTCTGCGAGCTGACCGAATCAACAGGCCAACGATCGAATACACGCTCGCAGGCAGATGCAATCAGCTGGCTTGGTTATTATCCAAGACTGGGCTGCGACCCGAAGAAGCTCTGCAGCTGAGTCGCCGGTCGCTGGAGCTGATTCCGAACTATTCGATCTATCAGGACACACTGGCGCGGTGCTATTTTGCGGTCGGTGACATCGATAAGGCCATTGCGACGCAAGAACTTGCCATCAAGAACGAACCGCATCAACGACCGATGATGCGGCAGCTCGCGGAATTCAAAGCCGCGAAGAAGGCTGGTCGCTAAGTCGAACTGCCCGAACGTCGTTGTTACTTTCTTGCCGAAAACAGAGCTTCCAGTGCGGTGCGCCAAGACTAGCGCCTTTACTGGTGAAAGTAGCGCGGGTAGAACGGAATCGCTTCGAACGCTATGCTTGCTGAAACTGAAAACGATCGTACGCGAGAACGAGTGGAGCAGGTAGTGATTCGAATCGGAACACGCGGCAGCAAGTTGGCATTGTGGCAGGCAAACTGGGTCAAAGCCCAACTACTTGCCGGGGGATGTGAAGCCGAGTTGGTGATCATCACTACGGCGGGTGATGTTTCGGCGCGGCCGCTGAGCGAGGTGGGCGGTCAAGGGTTGTTCACGAAAGAGATCCAGCGAGAATTGCTGCTCGAACGGGTTGATGTGGCGGTTCACAGTTTGAAAGATCTGCCCACGATTGCGATCGAAGGATTGCTGCTGGCTTCAGTGCCTGAGCGCGAAAACACGGGCGATTGTCTCGTTAGCCGATCGAGTGTTGCGTTTGCAGCTTTGCCTAGCGGATCGCGAATTGGGACGGGCAGTTCACGTCGGCAAGCTCAGTTGCGGGCTTGGCGTTCAGATGTTGAAGTGCTTGATATTCGCGGCAACGTCGATTCGCGATTACGGAAGCTTCACGAAGGTGAATTTGACGCGATCGTTTTAGCTGTTGCAGGGCTGACACGATTGGGATTAGCCGAGCATATTACTGAGCAGTTGCCGCAGGAGCGAATGTTACCTGCGATTGGTCAAGGTGCGCTGGGGCTGGAATGTCGCGTGGCAGACGCAGGTACGATCGAAGCGCTGCGAACCTTGAATCATTCACCAACTATGGCGGCGGTTGTGGCCGAACGGAGCTTACTGGCGAGTCTGCTTGCTGGTTGTCTTGCGCCGGTCGCGGCGCATGCGACAGTCGATGGAGATGTTCTTGCGTTGCGGGCTCGTGTGCTATCTGTTGACGGTCAGCGCATGATCGAAGGCTCATTGACCGGTCGCGTGGTTGACGCAGCACTAATCGGCGGACAACTCGCCAAGCAACTCAACAACCAGGGTGCAGCTGAGTTGATTGCGACTGCGCGAGCGACCGCCACGGATAGCTCCCAGGTCTGAGATGCACCCTCGCGAATCGCATCTGTGCAGGCATGGCTGTCTCACAGGTACATACCCACAAAGCCGCCTGCAGCGTCACTAGCTTGTTGGATCTTTTCCATCCGTTTGATCGCTTGGCTCAGATCACCGGCTCCAATGTAGCGGTTGAATTCGACACGTACGGCGCGAGGCACAGTCGTGTTTAACCAATCCACGATCGTTTGGTTGATCCAGCTGCACGTTTCCCGAGCGAGCTCAACTTTTAAGTCAGCACTTTTCGCCTCCAAATCTCGAGTGTCCGTCATCACGACGCCCTCGAAACTGAATTGCACCATGCCATCTAGCGGATCGTTGGTAAAGTGAAATGTGCAGGAAGCGTTGTGCAAATAGTAACTGTTCAACGTTCCGTGCTTATCAATCGCGGCTTTGATGCGCAGCATTTTCGCGGCTAGTTTCGGTGATGCATCGATCGGTACATCGGTGCGCGCGACACTGCGCAGTGGCAAGCAGTCAAATACGACTTCGACCCAACGCGCGTCTAGCGACGAACTGTTTTGCGGCGAGCTGTTTTGCGGCGAATTAGTCACTTGAGGCACCCATTGAAAACGATGACTTCGCTTACTGTAAATTGCATCTACTTATCGAACGGCACTTATCAAACAGCGATCGAAGCGATTCCGAGTTGATCTGCTACAACGGCGTTCAGACCTCGCAAACAGTCCGATTTTAGATCGGCGACGTCGACCAGCCCAGTGAACTGGAGAGTTTCGGTCAAGCGACGGATCAGTTCGGTCAATTTTCGTTCAACATGGGGAAGCTCGCGAACTACTTTCGGCGCGGTCGGAAGGCTACCAAGTAGGCTATCGGTCAGTTTGGATTCGTGGCGAGGTGTTTCCTCGACCGGCATCGCCGCTTGGATGATCGCTGCTAAGTTGATCGCCGAAGCACCCATCGCAAGTAGTTTAATTACGTGGTCGATATCGAAAATGGGCGCGTCTAACAGCAACGGCAAGTCCGGTCGACCAAATTGAGAACACAATCGCCGTGCCGACGAAATGCCATGCGCGGCTAAGTTAGCAATTTTATCGGGCGCGGAAATTAAACTTTCCGAACAGTGCGTCAGTGTTAAAAAGTCGATCGAGGATTCAATGCAAGTCCGCATGTCGGCGGCTTTCACGTTCAGCGGCAAACTCAAACCGATCGGCGTCTCAGAAGCGGTAGCGTCCCGGATTGCGCCAACAAGTACTTTAAGGTCGCGGCTGCTGGCGATTTCATAAGGCCATCCCCAGCCGACGCCGTTTGCCGAGCAATTGACAAGTTCATATGCGTCCGCAGTGGTGACTTCATCATGAACAAGCGGTTGCCCCAAGAAACGCTGTGCAACGCGAGCGGGAATGTTCGCTGCGGGCACACTTTGCAACTCTTGAACTGTCGCGAACAGCGGTAACCCCGCGCTGCGCAAAATTCCACAAACTGCAAACCAACCGGTTCGCATGTGAGATTCCGCAAGTCCGCGGACAAAAAACGGCGCACCGAATTGCAGTTTTCGTCCAGTAGGTGTAACAATTTGAATGGCGGTGACCATCACCGGGCTGTAGCCGGCCGGTAAGCCTGGCATTAGCGCGACGGGCGTTACCACCACGTCATCGAGAATCGATCGCGACGCACTCATGCAGCACCGCCCGTGGAACCGCGGGATCCAATAGATCCTGGGGAACTAGCGCGATAGACGCGAAACTCTTTGGCTGCTGCGCGAATACCGGCGCGGGCCAGCAAGAGACTCAAGCGCATCGTGTCCGATTCCTTCAACCGAAATTCGCGCACACCCGCCGCTAGCGACTTGTAGGAACCTCGCAGATAGATTGTTCCGCCTCGCATGCCAGCCCCCAGATGCTCGCCGACGGAGTTGCCCAGAATCAACGTTCCGTCAACCATTCCCAACGCAGCTTCGTCGCCAGCTTCGCTACGCACGACGACTTCACCTCCGGCAAGGGCAAGTCCGCAACGCGCGCCGGCTTTACCAATACAGGCCAGCACGCCACCGGTTGCATAGGCACCAAAGCAGTCGCCAGCATTGCCATTAACGAGCACATAGCCGCTCGAAAGCGAGTGCCCAGCACAAGACCCAACATTGCCGCTGATTTCGACCTCCGCGCCTGCATTCATCAGAAACGCGAAATCGCCGATATCTCCAACCACATTGATCACCAACGGCTGATTCAGCCCCGGCGCGAAACCGTGCGGACTGTTCGCATCGATTACGGAAACGCTTGAGCCATCGCTGACGGGATCCCACTCACGCAAACGCTTACTGATTTCTGCAGCGCTGCACCCAGCAAGGCTAATTGAATGCGGTTGAGAGGACATCTTGATAGGCAACAATCTTCTGATGGTAATGGTCGCCGTTCGCTCCCGCGAAAACGCGTAACGGGCGCCCGCTTTCGCGCGAGCGAAAGGCGACATTCTTCTTCGCGTGACGGATTTGCAGGTTGAAATTATAGCGTTATCCAGTTTTTACAGTACCGAAAGCGAAAACTGAATTTATGCAAACGCAACGGAGGCTTTTCGCTGGCTGCGCGTTAGGACCGTTATAATCGTTCGGTAACTTTCTCGCCTCGCTGCTGTTGGCTTGGTATCGTTGGCTCGGTTAGTGATCGTTTTCGCTGCATTCTGTAGGAACCGGCAAATAACTTACGCATCGGGAGAGAAATTTGGCAACGTTCATCGCGTTTATGAGAGCTATCAATGTTGGTGGGCGCTTCATCAAAATGGAATTGCTCGCGCAGCACTTTCGCTCGATCGGATTCGAGGACGCGACGACTTTCATTAGCAGCGGCAACGTGATTTTTAGTTCCAGGGTGCGAAGCGCGACGAAGCTGGCAAGCACCATCGAAGCAGAATTGGAGCCGCTGCTTGGTTACAAGAGCGAGGTGTTCATTCGGACACCAGCGGAGCTCCAGTTGATAGCGACGAAAGGCGCTGTACTGCTTTCTTCAGTACCGGTTGGCGGTGATGTCAACGTCGCATTTCTAGCTGCTGCGCTAAGCGACGTTCAACGCCACATCGTTAGTTCGTTTTGCAACGCGTCGGATCAGTTCGAATGCGGCGAAACTGAGGTTTACTGGGTATCGCAGAACAAGCAGTCCGAAAGCAAGTTTTCCAATGTCGTCTTCGAACGCCAACTGAAGACTCGAACAACTTTCCGCCGCGCAACCATGCTGAGTCGGCTCGTGGAGAAAGTGCTTGTGTAACGTTACGAGTGCTTTGCTAAACTAGATGTTGCAGAGCACTAGAAGACTTCGATGCTCTTGATCGTCGCTTTGCCTTGGCTCTGAGCTGCTGAGAGGCAGCGCCAAGTTGCTTCGATGAGTTGTTCTGGGACAAAGTTCGCGTTGGGCGCAGTCACAGATCCGATGCCCGAGAAATACTTTGCAGGAATCGGAACGCGCGACAGCGAACCTTCATCAACCGGTCGTTTATCGGCGAGCACCGTGAGGAGACCTTCGCGAACAATGTTGGTCGCTTCTGAGCGTTCGGCATCCAGAATGGAAACCACTAACTGGCCGTTGGTTGTGACGAACGCCAACGGATCGTGGACTTGCGGATGGTCTGCGAGCCAGTTGACGAGTTGCTCCTGCCAAATTGCCAGCCCATTCGTCCGCGTCAGAGCTCGCAGCGATTGCGCAGTGTCGTCGTCTGATTCGACGCAGACAGCAATCAAGCAGACAGTGCGGTCATCGTTTCTGGCGGTAGCGATTTGTCGGCGGATTAGATTGACGAAAACTTTGTCGGAGTGTGATGCGATTTCAATGATCGCGATTTTCGGAACCGACTTCAGGTTTTCAGACTCCAGCGAGTCGGTTTCAGGATACTTTGCGTCGCTATCGGGTTCTTCGTCGGAGTCCGCTTCCATGCGCGGCGCACCAACTGACGAACCGTGCGAAGCATGAGCTCGACCTGTAATGGCTGAGTTGCTGGTGTTGTTCGGCGCTGAACTCGTATCATCACTGGCCACTCCGCGATCAATGTCGGTTGGTTGATCCGCAATCTTGACTTCGGCGACGTCACATTGCATCGCCAGCAAGTCATCGATCATTTCGGAAACGATTTCATCATCTTCGTTGTACTCGGTGACTTCGCCCTGCTGATCATCGATGGATTCAACGTCCGCTTCCACGTCGGACGGTACCGAAGGCAGATTCGCAATGTTCAAGCGATGCGTGAGTGCGTTCCAATGGTCGCTGATGGCAGTCCAAGGCACGGACACGTCAGCCCAAGGTCTCGGCAGTACGATGTCTGCTTTCTTGGCGATCAGTTCGCCGGCAATCTGCCACAATAGTTGCGGTTCGGACCAAGGCAGCTCGCGCGCATTCGGCGGGTTCAATGTTTCGGACGCCGTTGCAAGCGTCGAGTTCATCGGGTCCGCGCCAGCTTCGAGGTTGCGCGCCAACTGGCGGCCGAGCCCGCCCACGCTGACCAGATCGATTTTCAAGACACTTTTCAGAATCAAGTAAGGCGAAGTCACCGGTGCGCCGCGTCGCTCGAGCAACTGAGGGAATTCCTCGCCCAACTCCTGTGCGATGCCAACGAGTGCGAGCATCTCCGATAGTCGACTGCGCGTTTGTTGCAGCGCTTCGGGCAAATTGCGAGTAGCGAGGCTGCGATAGAGTGGCAGTAAAGCGGTTGCGAGCAGAGGGTGACCACAACTCAATTTCAACTCACTCGATCGCTTGTGGACAAAGCCAGTGATCGCAGCGATCCAGGCTTCAATCTCAGTCAGGTTAAGTCGCTCGCGTGCGTCCACATCAGCCAAGTTTGGCGCCGTGATGGCTTTAATGGAATTGCAAACGCCACTGTCGATCCAAACGCGAATATTGTCAGTCGGAGTCGAACTGAGACCGCTGAGCCAAAGCCAGAAATCATACGGCGCAAATTGGGTTCGAACGAGGCGCATCGCGATGGCTCTATCGCTGGACAAAAGTGACACTGTTGCTGACATACCACGACTCGATTCAAATTTACTGGATTCGCACCGCGATCGCCGCTAAGGTGCTCAGCAAGCGTAGCTTACCTTAGCAGCTTTTTCGGAGAGGTTGGTCAGTCGATTGACGAATGAAGCAGTCGTGTAACAATTCTGACGGTTGAAACGATTGTTCGTTGCGGCTTCGTAACGAATCGTGGTAGCGCATTTTCAAACTAGAAAATACGGAAATCATTATGTCGCAGTTCGCAGTGATACTTGCCGCCGCGGGTATGAGTTCGCGTTTTCGGGATCCGCACTACAAGAAAGTTGTGGTGCCATTAGCAGGTCGACCACTGTGGATGTACGCTGCGGAAGCGTTTTCGAATCGGAACGATGTCGCGCAGATTATCATGGTTATTTCACCCGATGATCGTGAACTGTTCGTCGAAAAGTTCAGTGGCAATCTTGCGCTGCTCGGTGTGCAATTGGTGCTTGGCGGTGCTACCAGAGCGGCAAGTGTTCGCAACGGATTGAAAGAGGTTCGAGCCGAGATACCTTTTGTTGCTGTGCACGATGCGGCGCGACCTTGCCTATCCGAAGTGTGGATCGATGCAGTTTTTGCAAAAGCGAAATCGACGGGTGCTGCGATCTTGGCTGCGCCTTGTAATGCAACGTTGAAGCGAGCCGATTCGCAGGGCATCGTAAAAGAGACCGTGCCACGCGACCAGGTCTGGCTGGCTCAGACACCACAAGTGTTTCGGACAGAAATACTGAGAAATGCCTACGCGCAGCACTCGAATCCCGACGCCGCCACGGACGATGCGGCTATCGTTGAAGCCTCGGGGCAGAGCGTGCATCTCGTTGAGGGAAGTCCGCTCAATATCAAGGTCACAACGAAGGCCGACATAAAATTCGCGGAACTCGCACTGAAAGTGTTGCCCAAAAAAAATCCGCTCTGGTAACGACCCAAAAAAGCATGCTAGGGTTCTTTCGCTCTCGTCCTGCAGATTCAACAATAACTGGCTCCTGATTCCGTCAGCCACTTCGCAAATCGAGAATAACTTTGAACGCGCCAGAAATTCCGGCCTCAACGCCAGTTGTGACTCTGCGACTTCTTCGACAGCTAAAGTCGGGCAAGAACGAATTCAAAGTCGCAGACTCCACCGGTGCGAAACTGAGCAACGAAGAGCTACTAATTCGTACGCTCGTGCTGCGCCGTTATCTGCTTCGCGAAGTCCTTGGTCCGGCTGACGAAGAAACCAATGTTGGGATCTTCCTACCACCCAGCGTGCCGGCAGCGGTAACCAACTTCGCGCTTGGACTCGCCAACCGAGTAACTGTCAATCTGAACTACACCGTCAGCGAATCAGTGCTACAAAAATGTTGCGAAGCGGGCAAACTTCGACATGTGATCACCAGCCGCCGGTTCATGGAAAAACTGGGGATGAAAGTCGATGTTCCGCTCGTCTACCTGGAGGACATCAAAGACAAGATCTCCCTGACCGACAAGATCTTTGGGGCACTGAATGCGAAACTGCGATCCGCCGACGGACTGCATCGCGCGTTGGGCTTGGGCCGCAAGAAACATAGCGACCCGCTTACGATCATCTTCACCTCCGGCTCGACCGGTGTTCCGAAAGGCGTCGTGTTAACTTGCGGTAACATTGAGTCGAACGTTCAAGGCATCGATGAAGCGATTCGCCTGCACGAAAAAGATGTCGTACTCGGAATCTTGCCGTTCTTTCATTCCTTCGGATACACCGTGACGCTCTGGTCCGCGCTGTCGCTGCCCTGTTCAGCGATTTACCACTTCAGCCCGCTGGAAGCGCGGCCGATCGGGAAATTAGCCGCTCATTTCGGCGCAACTGTAATGCTGGCGACTCCAACGTTTCTGCGATCCTACATCCGCCGCGTGGAACCGGAGCAATTCAGCAAGTTGGAAGTCGTCGTTGTCGGCGCCGAGAAAATGCCGCTGCAGCTTGCGGAAGAATTTGAGCAGCGATTCGGGGTCCGACCGGTTGAAGGCTACGGAACAACTGAACTCAGCCCGCTCGTCTCCGTCAACATTCCTCCAAAACGTGTCGGCGATCGCAAGGACTCGGGGTTCCTCGAAGGCAGCGTTGGTCGCCCAGTCATTAACGTTGAAGCCCGCGTCGTCGGAGTTGACGACGACCAAGTGCTGCCCATCGGCGCTACCGGGCTGCTCGAAATCCGAGGCCCTAACGTGATGCAAGGCTATCTTGACCAAGCTGAGTTAACTGCCGGCGTGATGCATGACCAATGGTACCGAACAGGCGATATGGCTTTCGTCGACCCCGAGGGCTTCATCCATATCACCGGCCGCCTGAGTCGCTTTTCGAAAATCGGCGGTGAAATGGTGCCGCACATCCAGATCGAAGAGACGTTGACCGAGATCGTGGGTGCCAACGAAGACGGAACGATGCGAGTTGCAATCACTGCGATTCCAGATGAGAAGCGAGGCGAACGGTTAGTTGTGCTCCACACCGAGCTCGACGTCCGCAAAAGCGAGTTGCTGCAAAAACTGAAGGCCGCTGGTCTGCCGAATCTTTATCTGCCGGGCGAGGACAGCTTTGTGCAAGTTCCTGCGATTCCCGTGCTCGGCAGCGGCAAACTCGATCTCAAAGGAATGCGACAAGTCGCGCTCGACCACTTCGGGTGCTGAGCAGTGTGCGTTTGCGATAAGTCTGCTTCAGTGAAAGTCAGTTGCTAGTCGGCGCATACGTGGCTTTGAAGCGATCGATGGCTCGCAACCAAAGCATCCGCACTGCGCCAGCTGAACGCTCCATGCGCGTTGCGATTTCGTCGAAGGTCAGTCCCTGAAGATTGCGCAGTACGATGACTTCGCGATAATCCGGACGCAACATGGCGAGGTGATCAGCTAGATCAGTGGCGCGCTCTTGTGCCTGAGCATTGCCGCTGGGACTGGAAACGGGTGATGGTAGCAGCGCCGCCAAGTTCGCGGCGGATTGGTCGACTCCGGCTCCAACTTGATCGATCGAAACTTCGCGACGAATATCCCGCTTTCCGGCTTTCACGTGCCGCGCGATGGCCCCATGCAAGACATTGATCAAGATTTGTCGCAACCAACCGACGAGCTCCTGCGGCGTCTCACCGCGAAAAGCGGCGAAGTCGCGATGAGCGGCGAGCAGCGTTTCTTGCACGAGGTCAGACGGATTCAGTCGACGACGCAAGCGATTGTCGAGCTGCGTGCTGGCGAGAACTGTCAAGTAATTGAAGTAGAATTGCAGCAATCGCCCAAGTTGCTCTTTGCCGCCGCGTTTGGCAGCATCGATTAGATCTTCGACGCGTTCCTGATCTGCGCACATCGTCTTGCTATCAGTGCTCATAACAAGCTCTTCTATTCAAAGCGAACCGAACCCGTCGTTCGGTCCGCACAATGCTGAGACCGATGACGACGAATTATCGAAACCGTAGACGCATCGACCGAAGCGCCGTAGCTAGCTGCGCAACGAAACTGGATTGCGAATCGCGGACAGTTACCAGTGTAGTTGCAACGGATGACGACGTGGTTAAAGGATCATCTGAGTTACCCGAGTTATCCTCGCTGTCATAGGCGCAGTCGTGATTGCCGAATACGGTTCCTAATCCGAAGCTGAAACGTCCGCCGAATCCGCTTGCGGTGGTTTGGAAGGCAAGCAGTTCGTCGAGCGAAATGCCTCCGTCGGCATCCGTGTCCGCTTCAGCATCGATCAGCTTCCTCCACTGCCGCGCGGTGAGCTCAGATTCCGTTAGCAAACCGTCGCCGTCATCGTCCAGCGCATCGAACTTCGCTTGTTGCTTCGCTCGCACGGCCGCGGTCAATTCATCGACACTGATCGCTGCGTCCGCATCCGTGTCGATACCTTCGTCAACCCAATGCGCCCACAAGCGGCTGGGCACTTCGTCTTCAGTCAACAGTTCGTCCGTGTTGTCGTCGAGTCGTTCGAATAGACTGTCAACTCGGTCTGGTGAAAGCCATCCGAATCGCAATCCAAAACCGAACTTACCGAATCGATGCTGTGGATGAGAGTGAGACGCATCCGTGTCATCAGCATCGTCGGTGTCAATTCCATTGTCGGTCGTATCATCACCGGTATGATTGGTGTCATCGATTGAGCTGTCATCAATCGGGCTATCGTCGGGTGGATTGACCGAATCATTGTCGATGCCGCTTCCTGAATCGGTATTGGAATCGTTGCCCGAGTCGTCCGTCGAGTCACCTTCGTTGGACTGGGTCGTGACGACAGTTACCAGTGGCGAATCGCCTGACAAATTGATGGTGATGGTCGTCGTACTTTGTTCCTCACCGATGCCGTTGATAACTAGCAGGGCATCGAGTGGCGTGATCTGACCGTCGCCATTGGTGTCGACTTTTATTTCAGTTGTCCGTTTGCCGTTATCATTGAGAACGTTAATCACGAGCAGAGCGTCGATCGGTGATACGCTATCGTCCGAGTTTACATCGAGTGGATTGAACAGATTGTGATTGGTTGGAGTTTCGGTATCTAGCGACTCCCTACCGCCGCCAAAACCGCCAAAGCGGCTGTACCAGTTCGCGAACCAGGAATTTTGTGTGAATCGAGTGGTACGGTTCAACCAAAATGGTAACCGCGTCGTCGGTGTGTTGGTCCCGGTTCCAGGCAGATCACCTGTGTTCGGGTTAGTGCTGCCGGTATTGGTGCTGGCGTCGATTGAGTTCGATGATCGCGAAGCGTAGAGCGTCTGGATGGCTTCGATATCATCAGCGTCTAAACCATCAAACGACGCGCTTGGTGAGACCGAGGGATAGAGAACTGCGGACGAATCGCTGCTGTGATCCAAACCGAGAGCATGTCCGATTTCATGGGCTGCAACGAAAACAATGTCAAACGCTGAATTGCCCAGCGCATTACCGACTTCCCAGCGTTCGGCGGAATCGAACTGCACATCGCCAGCGATGCGGCTGCGATTGAGGTCTGCGGGAAAGTAGGCTTGTGCTAAGGTGCCACCACGGCCATCGATCGGGACCACTGTAAAATCAAGCGAATTATTCAAGCCAGCTTGAGTGGTCTGAGTAAAATCGATATCGACTACGTCCGACCAAGCTTTCAAAGCGGTTTCGATCGCCGCTTCGAACGTACTTTGGCTCATGCCACTGGGAGCTTGACCGATGTAGTACGTCAAATCGGCGCTGCCTTGCCCTGGTCCATCCCATCCGACGCTTGCAGCCAGAACGCGGCGTTCTTCCAAGCCTTCAACCACCATGGAGCGCCGAGCGAGCTTCTTGCGATTCTTCACAACCTTACTCCTGTTTCAACATGCAGTTAATTAATCAATTCGACAGTTCGGTTTCATTAGCCGCAAGGCGCTAGCCTCGGTTATGTCGCCTTCGGTTTCATTGGCTCTCGTTCCCAGGCTCCCACTGGGAACCCGTTGTTAGTATTCTTCGCTTGATCCTTACTCGATCACTTAAGTGCCAGTTGCTTTTCGGTCGCATTGTCGGCGGAACGTTGAGCGACAGTGCGCGTGCGGCTTGCGCGGTTCTTCGTATCGCTCGCTTTTGATTTCTTGACAGCGGTCAGCAATTGGTTCGAATCGCCGTTCGCATTTTTCGCAGCCAATCGCTCTTGGCTTTGCAGTTGTGCCAGTTGAGCTTGCAGACGTTGATTCTCCATCTGCATCTGAGTCATCATTTGTCGCATCGCCATGACTTGCTGCATGTACTGCTGTTGCATCTGTTGCTGTAGCATCTGCTGCTGGGCATACCGCTGAGCCATCGGATTTTGCGTGTAAGGAGTCAGCGATGTTTGTGTGTAAGGCGTCGACGTGAAAGCCGCTGATTGGCTTGCACTACTCTGGGCACTGCATCCGCCGCCGCCGCCACCACCGCGTTGGGCGAGGACCGGTTGAGCTGCGAAGGCGATCATCCCAATGAAGTAAGCCGCGATGCACGTACGAGTTGTCATGTTAACTCTCCCGATCCTAAGAAGATGAGCAACGGAGAAGTGATCACAGCGACCCTTTTTGTGAAAGTCGCGTCGACCTGTGCTGATCTAGGAATCCCCTGGCCGTGCGGCGCAACGGCGACTTCGCTATTTTTCTTTAGCTTTTCACGCAATGCGGTTAACCGAAGACCGCCGCGCGTGCGTGACTCAGCGAACACGGGAATTCCGGATTATTTTGACCGGCGCGCCCTGCTCGGCCACTTTCAATGCCAATAGCAATGTGATATCACTTTGGTATCTAGAAACTCCTCGAGAATGGCCTCACTGGCGAAAGGAACCGTCATGCACGAAGAAAGAAAGTTCAAACCGAGATCGGGTTGGCAGCCGCTAGCTGTCTGTTTGGCAATGATGACTGGCGCGGTGATTTTGTTTGTCGCCACGCTCATCAACGCCGAGTCGTTGGGGCCACTGTTGACGGGAACCGCAGTTGTAACGGCTGTGCTGGTCGAGGTCGCCGGCTTTTTCGGCCTGTTCGGACTGCTGGCCATCGCGCCCAACGAAGCTCGAGTGCTCTTGCTGTTCGGCGAGTACAAAGGCACTGTGGTCGACTCAGGTTTCTTCTGGGTAAATCCGTTTTACTCCAAGACACGAATCTCGCTGCGGATTCGCAACTTTGAAACTGGGTCCAAGAACACTCCAGAAACAAAGGACGCCGCCGGCCAAATTTTGACTCACCGGACCAGAACGAACGGTCGGCCGTCCAAGGTCAATGATCGCGACGGCAACCCGATCGAGATCTCTGCAGTTGTGGTTTGGAAAGTTGTCAACACGGCAGAGGCGATGTTCGAAGTCGACGATTACGAAGATTTCGTAGCGGTGCAAAGCGAAGCAGCTTTGCGAGCGATGGCGACTCGTCATCCTTACGACAGCGAGGATCACGAGGTCTCACTGCGTGGCAGCATGCAAGAGATTTCTGATCAGTTGCAAAGCGACATTCAA
>JBGSJB010000532.1:0-3491 GCA_041742175.1 Pirellulaceae bacterium | reverse complement strand
ACGAAGGGATCGCCGCCGTCCATACACTCGATGACAACGAAGCGATCGCCAAGCTCAGCACAGGCATCCACCGCTTCAAGCTCGCGGACGAATTCAATCCGATTTTTCAGTACAAGCAACTTGCCGCTACGGAAGACCGCGCGCAAGCCGAATCTGCTCTCGCGTCGCTCAAGCAAACTTACCTGAATCGCCGCCAGTATCCGAAAGCGGCTGAGATGCTCCGCGAATCGATCGAACGATTCGGCACTGGCACCAATAATCACAAACAACTGGAACTCGATAACATCGTCCAACCGCGGGTGGCGTTCGACCCCGTTGATCATCAACCTGCCGGCAAACCAGCGAAGTTGAGTCTGCTGTTCCGTAACGCCAAGAAGGCTGAGTATACGGCTTGGAAAGTCGATATCGAAGCTCTGTTTGCCGCTACCAAAGCTCACTACCGTCAAGCGGAACCGCGCCGCGATCCGAACTTCAATTTCCAACTCAGCATGCCAACGAAATTCTTCGAAGGCAAAGAGATCGATCGCTATGTCAAAGGCCAAGTCGCGAACTGGAACGAGACCCTCGAACCGCGAGCGAATCACTGGGATCGCCGCATCACAGTCGAAACACCTCTCAAAGAAGCCGGTCTGTTCCTCGTCGAAGTGCGCGCTGACGGCAACGCTCACAAGTCGCGCTGCTTGGTCTGGATCGAAGACACAGTGCTATCGCGCAAGCCCGGCGATCAGCAACAGCTTCATTTTCTCAATGACGCAGTCACCGGTAAACCAGTGGCCGGCGCGAATCTTGAATTCTTCGGCGTCGGGTACGAACAACGTCCCAACGGAAGAAATCAACAAATCACCGAATCGATCGCTGCCAAGACCGATGCCGATGGAATCGCAATCACCAAACTAAAGGACAATCTTCAGTGGATTACGATCGCCCGCACAGCCAACGATCGTTTCGCGCTGCTCGATTCCGAACATCTTTGGTTGCAAGCTTACACGCGCGAATCAATCAATCAGATCAAAGGCTACGGCGTTAGCGATCGTCCTATGTATCGACCGGGTGAAACAGTCAAAGCGAAGTTCTGGCTGGCGCACACCGTTTATGGAGATGTCGAAGCCCAGCGCGCGACGAACTTGCCGATCACCATCGCTCTCAACGACCAGCAAGGTACCGCGATCGCAACTAAAGAACTGAAGACGGATCGCTTCGGAGCGTGTGAGCTTGAGTTCGAGTTGCCGAAAACTGTCGGATTGGGACGTTTCCAGTTCCAAATCACGCAAGGACCAAACGGCTGGATCGAAACTTCACTGGCTATTCGAGTTGAAGAGTACCGCAAGCCGGAGTTCGAAGTAAAGATACTCGCGCCCGAAAAACCTGTGGCGCTCGGCGAGACCATCGAAGCCCGCATCCAAGCCAAATACTACTTCGGCTCGCCTGTCACCGAAGCAGATGTGACGGTTCGCGTCCAGCGTAGCACCTACAACGATACTTACTACCCAATCGGTCGCTTCGATTGGTGTTACGAGCCGGGTTATTGGTGGTTTGCGGAAGATTACACTTGGTATCCCGGTTGGAAAAACTGGCGCGGATGTATCGCGCCGTCACCGCCGTGGTGGCCTGGTTTTCGACAAGAACCGCCTGAACTTGTGCTCGAGCAGGAGTTAGCGCTCGACGCTCAAGGCGAAGCAAAAATCAAGATCGATACCGCGATTGCGAAAGCGATTTACGGCGATGAAGACCATAAATATTCGATTTCGGTCGAAGTGCGCGATGCGTCGCGTCGCACGTTGACCGCAGAAGGCACTGTGATCGCCGCTCGCGAAGCGTTCAAGATCTACTCTTGGGTAAATCGCGGCTTCTACAACGTCGGCGATAAAGTGACCGCAAACTTCTATGCGCGAACACTCGACGGAACACCGATCGAAGCGACAGGTAAGCTCGATTTGCTGCAGATTTCCTACGACGAAGCTGGCAAAGTGACAGAGCGCGTCGTGCAAACGTTCGATGCGAAGACGGATGCCGAAGGCATGTACACGCAAACGATTGAAGCTGCCAAAGCGGGACAGTTTCGCTTGCGTTTACGACTGAAGGACAAAGCGGACCACGAAGTTGAAGGTGGCTATATCATTACGGTTCGCGGTCCAGCTACCGATGGTGATGACTTTCGCTACAACGGGTTAGAACTGACGCCGGATAAACGCGAATATGCAGCGGGCGATACGGTGAAGCTGTTGGTCGCCGCCGATCGTGCAGATGCTCTGGTGTACTTGTTTGTAAGGCCATCAAGCGTCGTTTATAAGATGCCAGCCCAGTTGGTTCAGTTGCAAGCCAAGTCGGCCGTCGTTGATATCGCGGTCGCGGAATCCGATCAACCGAATTTCTTCGTGGAAGCGTTCACAGTTTACGAAGGCAAATTGCATCGGCAGACGCGAGAGATCATTGTCCCGCCTGCGAATCGCACGTTGAATGTTAAATTGACTGCGAACAAAGAAGAGTATTTGCCAGGCGAAGAAGCCGAGATCGAGATGCTTGTCACCGACGCTAACGGAAAACCTGTTTCCGGATCGTGTCTGCTGACCGCTTACGATAGTTCACTGGATCAAATTGCCAGCGACGTTCAACCGCCTGATATTCGCGAGTTCTTTTGGAAATGGCGGCGTCATCACCACCCGCAACATCGCTCGAATGTCGATCAACCGACTTACCAGTTCAACCCTACCGGAGTTCAACCGCTCACGGCACTGGGCATCTTCGGCGCGACCCAAGCCGATGATTTTGGGGCGATGAATTCTCAACTTTACTTCGCAGAAGGCGCCGTTGGCATGGGCGGTGCCATGGGTGGCAGTATGCGCGGTCGCATGCTTGGTGGTGCGATGCCAATGGCTCGCGGCATGCTTGCCGACGGCGCCCCAACCCCTGCATCGGCCATGGCGAAGTCTGAAAGTGTTGTATCCTCAGTTTCCGATTTTATTAGCGGAGTTGAACCAGCGCTGGCCGGTCCTAAGCCTACGATTCGCAAAGACTTCGCCGATTCGGCGTTATGGCTGGGTGACTTGGTCAGCGACGCGCAAGGTCGCGCAAAAGCCAAATTCAAAATGCCCGACAACCTGACAACTTGGAAGATCAACGGTTGGGCCGTTGGCACGAAAACCGAAGTTGGCTCAGTCGACTTGAAAGCGATCACGCGCCGCGATCTGCTCGTGCGGCTGCAGACCCCACGTTTCCTAGTCGAACGCGATGAAGTCATCCTGTCAGCGATCGTCAATAACGACTTCGCTTCCGATAAACAGGTTCGCGTCAAACTGGAAATCGACGGCCAAACGCAATTGGAGTTCATGCACGATGTAGCTGAAGAACAATCGGTGACCGTCAAGTCGCATGGCCAGTCGCGAGTCGATTGGCGATGCCGCGCGATCGCCGAAGGCGAAATTAAGCTGCGGGCGACAGCGATCGCTGACACCGCCTCCGATGCCGTTGAACAGTCGCTGCCAATTCTGGTT
>JBGSJB010000531.1:0-8723 GCA_041742175.1 Pirellulaceae bacterium | reverse complement strand
TTAGCCGCGTTGCTAGCCATCACACACCTCAAGTAGGTTCGAGTTGAATTGGCAGCCCCATCAGCCGCCTAACGAAACCTACAACACAACGCAACACCACGCCGACCCAATACCCACTGGGACTGGTGTACGCTTACGCAGAGATCACAGAAGTTTCTGCTGAAATCAGAAGGTCACGGACGACTTGACACGCTTTCTCGAGCGTATCTGGGTGATCGACTTTGTCACGGTCGGATTCCGCCATGAAGCACCGAACGATTGCCTGAAAAACGCGACGGTTGCGTTTAAGTTGCTTCTTAAAGTGGTCGGTAATGGAGTCTTTAATGTAGACTGCGCGATTCACGTCAATGCGTCGGAGCGGGGTTATTCCAGAGTTGTACCGTCGAAAAACTTCCTTCTTGATCAGATCCTGTGTGAGGTCATTGCAGCGTTGTGAGTCAACGAGGCGAAATTTGACGATCCTAATTGCGGTATCGAGGAAGGAAGTCTGCAAATCAGTAGGTAAATCTAGAAACGTCTTGTCAGCAAGACTTTTTAGCGCGTGCAGCCCGGCGCGATTCAGGGCAAATTTGCCCTCACAAAATCTTAGAATCGTCTCAAAACGCTGCCGCCCGTCAATAACTTCAAACGCCTGATTGACATCAAAGAAAATCAATGGCGGGATCTCGGTTCCAAGCAGAATACTTTCTATGAAGTACGTCGCCTTCGTTGTGTCCCAAACGTAGTTCCGCTGATAGTACGGAGAGTAGTTGATTCGCGTTTTGACTCTTGGAGAAAGTAAGCTATCAATAGATCGCGGATCAGGTTCAATATTGAGGTAGTTGCGAAACGCAGCCTGGATTTCGCGGTGCTGTTCCAAAATCTGCGTGTCTGCATCGTATGAATAATCCAGGAATGAGTCAGCCTCTTCAGCCGCAAGTCGTTCTGCTGTTTGCCGTCCTACACTATCACTCGCGCAAAGCGGGCACCCAGAACCTCGATGCGTACGATTTACTACCTTTGCGTCATACTCATTAAGGCACAGCGGGCAGATCCACCATACTTTCTGACCACTTTTCCCGGTAATCGATCTACCGGTCAAGATTCCGTTCTTCGTTGGGTGCAGCTCGGCAGCGATTTCCGGGTATAGATTCTCCAAGCAATTGTGTTCTGAAGCAAACTGTCCAGAGCATTTTGGGCACCCAACTCCCTTTTTCGCTTTATTGAAAACGTAGCTTTCCCACTCATGATCGCAGACCTTGCACTTCCACCACGCGCGCTCTTTGCTTCCTGCGGAAATAGTCGATGGATCCAAGTGGGCGTTCTTCGTTCGATGCCAAAACTCCATCATTTCAGGATGCAGTGTTGCGATGGATTGAGACGCATCTATCTTTACACCAGCGCAACGAGGACAACCATGGCCAAGTCTGCAGCGATTCGAAACCCTCGCTTTCCACTCATGCTGACATGACTTACAGCGCCAGAATGCAAGAAAGGGACTTCCGGCGGAAACGTTGGCCGCATCGTAAGGATTTTGGTCATGAATCCACTCGCTCAATAACTCAGGTCGAAGTTCGCCAAAAGGTGGTAGTTTCGCTGCCATTTGTGCTCCAAGCGCGAGGTGTTGTATTCCCCATATTTTAGCATGACTATGGGGCAGGCTGGCACGCCCATTGATCAACTTCGATTTGGGTGGCACGCCGTGAGTCTTCGAAGGTCGTGGGGAGTGCTAGGTGACTTGGCGTCCAAGGTTCTCGTACGACCAACTAAGGATGCTGCACACACGAAATGGCACTGGGTGATCAGGGGACGCAGCGCGATAGAAACCGAGTTAGTGCCGCCCATCAACTTGCGTCATGATCCGTGTCTCCCCTCGCCCCTGAGGAACGAAGGAAAGAGGGGTCGGGGGTGAGGGGCCGGGTTACTGAATTGTATCGGGGGAGCGTCTGGTTAAACGAGCATTTTGCCGGAGCTGACGGAGGTCAATCGTTAGTGGTTGCTTGCCGTGTTCTATCGAGCTCGGTTTTGGTTGCTGGCGACAGAGTTGAGTTGCTGCGAGGCGACAGAGATTACTGAGATCCCAAATGCATGATGCTTAAGCCCCTCACCCCCAGCCCCTCTCCCCTTCGTGCCTCAGGGGCGAGGGGAGCCAGTAATCTCTGCTTGAGCGATCACTGCCGGTTGGTGCCAGCCATGATCGCCTGAGCTCTCTTAGTGATGCTTCTTTTCGGTGAGTGTCTCGAGCATCCGGTTTTTTGGCCAATGGCCATAGTCATCGTAGCCTAGGGCAACGCCCTAGGTTTTGTCCCGAGTGCGAGGATCTTTGGCCAACGGCCATAGTCAAAGTTCACACCAGAGAGCAGCACTATTGAATATGGCCGTTGGCCAAACCAATCCTGCATCCGACCGTATTCCAGGGGCGTTGCCCCTGGCTACGATGATCATGGCCGTTGGCCAACAAAGAAACCGAGTTGGTGCCCACGAATCAACTTGCGTCATGATCCGCATCTCCCCTCGCCCCTGAGGAAGGAACGAAGGGGAGAGGGTCGGGGGTGAGGGGCCTGGTCACTGAATTGTATCGGGGGAGCGTCTGCTTAAACGAGCATTTTGCCGGAGCTGACTGAGGTCAATTGTTAGTGGTTGCTTGCAGTGTTCTATCGAGCGCGGTGTTGGTTGCTGGCGACAGTGTTGAGTTGTTGCGAGGCAACAGAGATTACTGAGCTCCCAAATGCATAATGCTTAACCCCCTCACCCCCAGCCCCTCTCCCCTTCGTGCCTCAGGGGCGAGGGGAGCCAATGATCTTTTGCTGCGCGTGCTGCGTGTGACACTGGCCCAGCCAGTGTGATCGAAGTAGGAGATGCTCGGCACAGGTGGTCGTTCCAACAAGCTGATGTCGGACGCAAAGCAACCGAAGTGTGAAGGGATGAATGACCAGTTACCTTCAAAGATTTAGCGTCAGTTTCGCAAGACTAGTGCTTTGCTGATTCGACGTGAGTAGGGTGCACGTCAGGAGAAATTCTTCTGAAAGCGAGTGGCGAACACTTGCCAGCCAAATAGAGTGGCCCGGTTCGAATTATGAACCGCGTTTTCCCACCTACATTCGAAAGGGCCAAGAATGGCGCAGATCAAAGTGACTCTTGACGTTACGGGGTTCTACTTTTCCGAAACTATCGAGGGAGAGGATACTGATTTGAAGACGGTAAAGGATGTGATGGTCGCGGTCGTAAAAAAGACAGCCGGAACGGACAGAGAATTCACATTTAAATCACTGTTCACGGGAAAAGGTGAATTTTGCTCGAAGATTCAAATCAATTACAAGAAGGCGCCATCCTCTCGACAATTAATTGACAAGAATGGAGATGGTGTCTTTACCCCATTTCCAGAACGCTTAGAAGCAGGCATTTACGGCTACGATGACGAAAACCCAACGATCACAAACCCTCAACTTGCGTGGCAGTACTACATCGTTGGAGAGAATGGCACTGGTGCACTTCGATCTGGCGAAATCGGCGGCAAGAGGACAGTTGTACCGTTCTCGGATTCGAACCGCGATCCTGCTCAAGGCGGAGTAGTCCTCGCTACCAAAGACGTGATCACTTGGCGGTTGGTCGCGATTTGTGGAGAGCCTACTACAAGAACTGCTTCAAGCAGTGGCGGTGTGTTGGAAGCTTTGATGAGGTCCGCAGGTGCAAGTGCGTCGTCAGAGCCGGTCGCAAAGACTCCTATCAAGTACCGTGCGATGATGGACAACCGCTAGCCACGAGCTGCGTTTGGGCCGCTGCTCTCCCAGACTCGGAGAGCAGCATTTTTTCAGTCGGTGATGTGAGCCATCGGGTCGGGTTGGCACGCCCACAGAATGACTTCGATTTTGGGTGGCACGCCCTGAGTCTTCGAAGGGCGTGGGGAGTGCTAGGTGACTTGGCGTCCAAAGTTCTCGCACGACCAACTAAGGATGCTGCAAACACGAAATGGCACTGGGTGAGCAGGGGACGCAGCGCGATAGAAACCGAGTTGGTGCCGCTCATCAACTTGCGTGAAGTTCCGTGTCTCCCCTCGCGTTCCTCAGGGGCAAGTGGAGCCAATGATCGATTGCTGCGTTAGCCACTGGCCCAGCCAGTGTGATCGAAGTAGGAGATGCTCGGCACAGGTGGTCGTGCCAAGTGAACTCGTGCTAAAATCTAAGCTTTATCGGGCAAGGTCCGTACTCGGTTAAGTCGCCGCCCGTCAAGCCAAAACCAACAGTAGGAACGTTATGACCACTGTGACCATCGAAGAAGCCCAAGCCAAATTGCCCGAGTTAATTGAGCATCTGGCTGGTGGAGAAGAATTGGTGATTACTCGAAATGAGCAACCCATCGCTCGCTTACTCGCTGAAGGACGCCCGAAACGACAACCTCGCAAGGCGGGTAGCGCCAAAGGGTTGCTCACCATCCTAGTCGAAGACGATGAACATCTGAAAGATTTTTCGGAGTACATGGAATGAGGTTGCTGCTTGATACCATACGTTTCTATGGTTCATCCTCGACGATCCTCAATTGAGCGCGACCGCCAATAGTCTCATCGAAGACCCTGCGAATGAAGTCAAAGTTAGCCCGGCGAGCTATTGGGAGATCGCCATCAAGATCAAACTCGGCAAGTATGCTCTTCCACAACCCTATCAGCAGTTCATCGAAACTCAGCTTGCGGCCAATGCCTGCCAGATATTGCCCATCGAACCCAGACATACGGCGTTGCTCACGACGATGCAGCTTCATCACAAAGACCCGTTCGACCGCCATCTGGTCGCTCAGGCTTTGACAGAAAACATTCCCCTTGTATGCGCAGACGTACAACTCGACTCATACGGGATCACACGACTTTGGTAACTCATCAACAACAACGACTCCCCACAAACCGTCAACAAAGCCTGGAACCTTGTTCCCGTTTTGCGATTAAGTTGGCGCGCCCACTGATTGACTTCAATGTTGGGTGGCAAGCCGCCGATTAGCGGAGTTCCAAGTTGGATAAGGCTCGGTCTAGACTTGCTTGATTGTCGACTTGATGTTTGGCCCGCTCGCTTTCTCGCTCACGATCGCTCATCGACTTCTTTAGCTTTCTTTGGCTTTCATCATCCCAATGCCATTTTCGCGGCCCGTCGTACGGCGGCTTGCGTTCTTCCTCGAATTGCTGCCGAAACAAGCTGGTGAATAGTTTGCTTGCATAGGACGTTTTTCGAGTGCTACCCGCGTCATGCCGACGAGCTGCGTTGGATCGGCAGCCTACCGCGACGCATGCAACCAGGATTATCATTGCTAGTATTTTCGCATTCATTTCCCATCTCCTCGAATGCATCTATACAGTTGTTTTCCGAGGGACACTAGTGGTTTTGCTTCTAGGTGTTTGCGAACGAACCTGGTGTCCAGGTTCTAAGTAGCTAACTGCTTTTGCTAAAATCTCCGCTCTCTCCTGAGGAACGTAGTTTGGGGAGTGTCAGCCCGAGATCGCGTGGCTGGGGCGGGGCGTCCGTAGCGCTGAAAGACCAAAGACACAAATCGAACTTCGAGACGGTCGCTGGAAAGGTCAAGTCAAATGCGCCCCGTGCGCCTCGCAATGCGCAATTGCTTTACTTCAGAGCGATTGTTTGCTGCAGCGGGCGAAGAACATTTTCAACCAAGTATTCATCGACCATGCGCTCGCAAACACCAGCCAACCGAGTCAGTTCATCGGCGAACTCTTCATTCGCGCCCAGGCTGTCGTAACGACGCAACGTCAAGTAAACGCTCAGTTGCTCTTCGCCGAACTCGCCGCTGCGAACCTGATACGCAGTGGTACGAGTCTCGAAAGCCAGCCGACATTGCGTCTGGCATTCATCATCGAGCGCCAACTGAATCGCAGGTTCAAAACCAAGAATCGACGAACCATTAATCTCTGCTAATCGCTCCATCGCTGGCATCATCCCCAGCGCCTCCGCCAGCAATTCATTTTGATTGCCGCGATAATTAAAATCGAAGCCCATCGTGTAGTTCAGCGACTCGCAATCCAAATGGCTGATTGAAAGCGAAAACGGGCTCAATTCAAGCACCGATCGATGCTGCGCGACCGCGTCTTCGACACTCGGCGCGTTCACCACGCCGCTGCTCAATCGCTTCGGCTCGATTGAAACCCAGCGATAGTGGCCCGACTCTTTGTCCTCTTCCAACGTGAACTCACCACGCTCACGTGCCGAGAAGTTCGTCATGGCTGGAAAACGTCGTTGCACTTGTTCAAAAAAATTCAGAACGGATTCTCGATTAGTGGGTAGTTCCATTTCCGTACTGAGGTGCATGTTCACGTAAGTCTCATCACACAATGCACCATACTTGTTCATTCAACAGTCCTTTCAGACTCGAGCAATCTGCCGTAGATGTGATCCGCTTTAGTCTCGCGCCCCAGCGTGATCACATCGCCTTGCAAAGTATAGGTCGACGGGTGCGAAAGTGTCAAAGCGGTAGCCGCCCACCCTCGCTCACACGAACAGGTCGATTCTAGCGATCCGGAAACCGTCTTCGCCGCAAACGGCTACACGGCGCTATTGTGACCGCAAGAAATCGATCAACGCAGCCAATTTATCCGGACTCAGTTTCGTTTCCAGTCCCTCTGGCATCATCGAAACGCCTGTGTCACGTATCTCCTCAACATCCGCCAGTCGCACTTCGCGTTCACTGCCATCCGCGGACGCTAAGCGGACACTTGTTGCGGTCCGCTGCAGTATCACACCTGCTAATACCTGGTCGTCCGCGGTCAACACCGAATACTGATGAAACTTCGGCTCAATCGCGCGATTCGGGTCCAGAATTGCCGTTACCCATTGTTCGACCGTCCAGTGCGACAGATTGTCGATCGCAGGTCCAACCATCGATTTTCCTTCCGCGGGTCGATGGCAAACGGCGCAGTTTTCAGCAAACAACAACTTGCCATCATTTTTCGGATTTTTCGCCACTTTTGTCATTTCAGCTACAAACTGCGCGACCACAGCCGACCGCGCCGTCGTTTTGCCGAAGACCAATTCGCAGCGACTGCGAATTGAACGATCGCCGTAGCTCTTCAGTTGCTGAACGGTTGCAACGTCCAAATCGGTCGGCTTGATCGCGCCTCGCTCCAAAGCCTCAACCAGTTGCAACACTCCTGACTTGCGAGTCAAGAGGCTTGCGCTGGCAACCGCGCGCGCTTCGGCACTCAACGTCGGCCAGACTCTCACCAACATCTCACCGACCGCTGGCCAACGCAAACGACGGGCGGCGAGCAATGCAGCTTCTTGGATCGCAGGCGACTGTTTAGCATCGATCAAGCGTTCAAGGGCCGCCAGCGTTTGCGCTTCACTGATCAATTCACATCCCAGCAAGTTGACCAGTGCGGTTCGCTCCGACTCCGGCGTTTCCGCGTTCAACATGCGTTCCAACGAATTCTCCGTCACGCGCCGTACGACATCATCGGTAATCGATTCCTGTTTCTGCACTTTGCGATCGCCTTTCGATCCGCTGTACGCAGCCAGCAGCAACAGTTGCGATGAAGTTAACGCGGCACTGGTACCCGCATCCGCGCGAACTGATTCAAAATAGTTGTTCAGCAACTCGACTTGCGACTCGGGATCCAATTGCGACCACAGTCGCACGACGCTTTGTTGCATGTCAGCGAAAATGCGATTCGACAAGCCGCCGGGACGATCGGCTGCGGACAACAGACCTAAACTCAATCGCTTCGCTTGCGATCGATCTTGGCAGAGCGACAAACTGCGCAGGATCCACGCGTCGTCGACCGACCGAGCAGCGATGGATTCCATCTTGTGGCTCGTTTGAATCGGATCGAGCGCCATTGCAGTCAGCAACCACTGCAAATCAACTTGCGCGTTTGGCTCGCGATCCGCGACTGCAATCACTTGCTCACGCAGCTCTGCCGAACTCGCTAACATCGGTTCCGACAATTCAATCGCCACGCGCACAACGCGCGCATCACGATCATTGAGCGCACTTATCAAATCCGCTGGTTGCAAAGCCGCAATCGAAGCCAAGCAACTAATAGCCGAAACCCGCACCGCTGCGTCGGATTCCCCCTTCGCTATTTGTCGCACACCAGCAAGTATCTGTTCACGCTCCGTTGCATTCAAATCGCGGTGCATCCACATCATTGCAACCTGCGCCAACTCGCGCTCCGCCGCTATGCTGCTTCGCAGACTTGAAAGCAGCGCACCGGAGTCACGTTCCCAATTGATCTGGCCTGACTGTGTCGCAAACTTGGCTGGCGTGTGCACAGCGAAACTCTCGTGGGAAACACGGTAGATTCGCCCCAGTCGATCACCGCTGCGCACGTTGATTCGCTCTTGCCAAGCGGTTGGAATCCACTCGGGATGCTCAATCACTTGACGCGACATATCGACAATCCAAACAGATCCATCAGGTGCATTGACCGCGCGCACCGGTCGGCAGAACGGATCGGTCGACGTGAAAAAATCATAGACTTTGTCATCCTCAAAACGCTCGCCATCGAAACTACTGCCGCTTGGCTTCACGCGAAAACGCGCGACCAAATTGTGAACTGGTTCGCACACCATCGCTGAACCATACATCTCAGCACCCAGACCCGGAGTTCGCACAATCATGCTGCTGCAAGCACTCGTGAAACGATCTTTCGCGTACAGATCGTTGAAGCGATCGACAGTTCGACCGCGTGGATAAACCGGCGGCGCGGCGGCAGGCTTCAGCAAATGCTGCTTGGAATCGCCAGCGAT
>JBGSJB010000530.1:0-1887 GCA_041742175.1 Pirellulaceae bacterium | reverse complement strand
CTCACGGTTCTGCCCTTCGCCCTGCCGCGTCAAGCAACCTTCCTGTGTGAGATGAACAGCTATGGCTTGCCGGATGAAGTGAAGGATTACTACGAACTGCAACGCATCGCTTACGAACATCGCGTGCATGTGAACATTCTTCATTACTCGCACAACACAGCCGCACCCGGTTCGCGCAAGAGCAACTTGGACATGCGGTTGCCATCCGGGCGAAGGATGGACAACAAACGCTACGATGGCATCCAACCTGGTGCAGCCACCGCTTATTGGGATGACTTTCGCGAAGCGTTTGGGCCCATACTCGACGGCTCCTACTTTCGCACAAGTCATCGCGGTGCCATTGCGAGCCCCGGATTCTATTTGACGTTTCACGAAAGCTGGCCGCTGCATTGTCGACAGTTCTTCAATGGTAACCCCGACGCCTTTGCCGCTTTTGAGGATCCAGTTTATGCAACGACTTACGTCAACGTGCTGAAAAGCTTCGCGACGTTGGCGGCAGAGCAAAGTTGGAATCAGTCCGGTTTGCAAGTTTACTTCAACAACAAAGGGTCGCTTGGCGACAAAGCCAAAGCGCCTTGGATTCTCGATGAACCGTCAAGCTACTGGGACTACCGCGCGCTGCGTTACTACGGCGAATTGACTGACCAAGCCACGCGGGGAACCGATCCTTCTGCTATTAAGTTCCGTATCGACATTTCGCGCCCTGAATTCTGTCGCGGCGAACTCGATAGCCGCAGCGATCTGTGGGTGGTTTCTTCATCTGCTTTTCAAAACTACCGCCGGTTGGTAACGGATCGAATCGACCACGACGGATTAACCGCTTGGGTTTACGGAACGGCCAATCATGTGCATGAACCGAACCGCAACTTGCAAGCTTGGGCGCTGGACGCTTGGTGCAACGGCGCGACCGGTCTAGTCCCTTGGCAGACGATCAACAAAACGGGCTCAGCAATGAAGGAAGCCGATCAGCTTGGTTTGTTCATCTTCGACAGCGATTCGTCGGGTCAAGCTGTCATCCGGCATTCGCTCCGGCTCAAAGCATTTCGCGAAGCTCAGCAGTTGATCGAGTATCTCGCATTGCTGAAGAAGAAGATGAACTGGACTGATTCCCAGATGAAGTTGTTTGTAGCGAACTACGCGAAGCTTCAAGCGGAGGTCACGAAGTTAAATGACGACGACGCGGGTACAACCAATTACTCGGAGATAACGAGCCTCGAACTCGATCAGCTACGACAAGCCGCCGCTATACTGCTTTCCCGATAATTCCTCAAACTCTTGCCGCTTGATTGAACTTGTAGATATCAAAGAGCCTCGTGGCGAAAGGTGACAACATCCGACTGATCTGGACAAAGGCGAAACCAAAGCAGAGCTCTTGCTTCATAGCGCTTCTTTTTCTGCTCGTCGGACATCTCGCGGCCCAAGATACAACTCGTGCCAATCCTCAGGGCATTGCCTTTGATAGGGAGCGATTGTCGCAGGTGCCAAAGACTTTTCCGGCTGAGAATGTTCCTGCTGTGGAGGGCGTGAAGGCAGTTTTCTTCGAAGGGCCAGCGGCTGGGTTTTACATAGTGCCATTGCAACAGGTCTTTCGAATGCCAGTAACCGCCCGAGATTGTGGCAAACAGATAGTATTCGCCTTTGTGATTGATAATGACCGGGTCTGCGCCGGAGCGGTAGGAGATGTTTTGATTGAGTTGTTCGAAGTTGTATTGATAGTTGAGGTCAACGGGGTTGCAGTAGGTGCGTTGGGCCACAGCGACAAAAGGTAATGTAATGAAGGCGATAAAAACGAAGGGTTTGAGCATATCGAGTTTTTAAATCATTCCCTACTAAGGTATTTTTTGCACCAAAAATGACCGAATTGCTTTGCCGGTGTTGTCCTCCAAC
>JBGSJB010000529.1:0-13897 GCA_041742175.1 Pirellulaceae bacterium | reverse complement strand
GCCTCGAATACCAGCGGTCGCTGTCGAAACACAAAATGAATGTGATCAGGTAGAGCGCCAGCGGCAACACCCACAGAAACGGAATCACCGCAACGTCCATGCAAACTTGATTGGTGCTGGCCAACAACATCAGTGAAGGTGTCATCGCAAACAGGAACCACATACCGATCAGGCCGCTGGTGGGTCGAACTCGCTGCGCTGCTTCAATCTCTGCTGTTAAGTTCGCGTTCGTAGCGCGACTTTCGAACGACTGAGCGCCTCGCATCCGGATTCTCGCGTAGGCACAGAGGCTGGCGAACAAGATGAAAACGAACGACCAAATCAACGACTGTGTGTACACCGAGAAATTCGGCTCGACCACCAACGGATAACTGATCAGCGCCAGCAACGAACTGATATTGGACAACGAATACAGCCGGTAAGGCGACTGCCCCGCGTGCGTGCGACTGAACCAGCTCTGCACGAGTGGTCCAGTCGTTGACAGGATAAAGTAAGGCAAGCCCACGCATGCCAGCATCAGCAACATGATGCGCAGCGCCGGCGTATCGCTGTTCGTCGGTTTCCAGCTCGCGTCTGGCGCGATCGGCAACATGCAGATTGCAACCAGCAACAACAAGATGTGCAACGCGGTTTGCTGGCGCGGTCGTAGCAACTCCGTTGTCATATGAGCGTACGCGTATCCCGCAAACAGCAGAATTTGAAAGACAAGCATGCAAGTTGTCCACACCGCCGGCGACCCACCGAACCAGGGGAGAATGAATTTGCCGATCAGCGGTTGCACTTGGAAGAGTAGGAACGCGCTGAGGAAAACGGTACACGCGTAAGCGATAGCGAGTCCGCGGCGATGCGAGGTTGGGGTAGTCATGCTGCGCCAGAGTAAAAGTACAGTTCGGGTCATGACGCTTGCAGCGATCGCAGCGAATGCAAGAGTTCACGCGCGTGCGTCACAAGAGTCGGTTCCCGAAGCTTACCTCACCGCTAACGATCAAGCGGCCAAATCACTTTCGTCAAACACCGAATTCGCGTCCCGCTGATTACCTCAAGCGGTATTACTCAGCGACGGTCGTCGCGCCGGCTTGGGAACGACGCGAATAAGTGGCACGGTCGTCGGGCCGCCGTGGAACGTGCGACCACTTTCGAGATAGTGGTCGAAAACGAACACACCATGCTTGGCATTCCCGGCTCCGAGACAACGCAGAATCGCCGCGTTCTGACATTCAGGACATTGCACCCGCAATCCGTAACTGTCCAAGATCTGATGCACCGCTTTGGCAAACTGCTGATTTTCTTCCAGCGAACCGAAGGACCAGCCGTGAAACTGTTGCAAGCGAGCTTCGATCGTCAATCGAATCTGCTGCTGCAACGATTCCGCTTGCGTGACGATCTGCTCAAGCTGTTGCGTGGCATGTTGCAAGGTTGCCGGTGGAACCGCCATGCGCTTTCGCAATCCGTTGTATACACGATCGGCGACCAACTGAATCCCTCGCAAGTACAGCTTTCGTTGAGCCGGAGTGAGCGTTGCTTTGCTCTCACGCAATACAACTTCCAACAGCGCGATCGGTTCGCCGAGGTGGAGCACCGGGCCGAAAAGCAATTGATGGCCAGTTGGATTGTTGCCTGGATTCTCAGTTGATTGACGGCGGCCGGCTGGTGTTGGTTCTGCTAGCATCGCTTGTTTCTGTGACCAAGCGAGTTGTACCAGTCGCTCGTGCTTTTTTTGCTCAGCAGCGGTGTTTAGCAAGTCGTCCATGTGGTAGCGCACGCCGAAGATAGCACCCGGAGCACCTTGAGCTCGCAGCCACGCGACGGCAGCTTTGGCAGAAAATAGCTCACACAACGAGGGTAACAACTGCTCGAGAAACGATTGCAGCGGCAAATCGCCGTCGATCAGCTTCGACAGCTTTTTAACTTGCACAACCGTCGGCCCGCGCTGTTCGTGCGGCAACTCCTGCAAAGCCTGATGCAGCGATTGATGGTCGGTTTCGAGCGTCATTGCGTACTATGTTCCGTTTTTATGGCTGATCCGAATTGTTTCCGGCACAAAGAAGTTGCCGGCAGCGTTTTCAGTCGCTCGGTTGGACGCGTCGCTTTTGCAATAGTTCCCAGCGAAGCGACTATTGCAATCGAGCTCGGCTCATGTTTATACTCTACGTAAGAACACGGTCGCTTGTCGAGTCCCGCGTGCAAATTATACTGAAGCTGGTTTTTCCTGGAAAAACGTTACAAACGTGGGGAACTTCGGCTTTGCGCGAAAGCTCCAAGGGGTTTGCAGCGGGTGGTGGCTGTCGCAGGAACCTGGTGCGTGATTGGTATAACCGCTACTAGGCTCAGGCGACGGACATTGATCGCGATAAATTGTAAACGCTGTGACTTGATCACCTCGGACGCGTGTTTACCGTGATAGAAACAGAACGTAGCAAGCCAACGACAGGCTGGTCAGATGACACACTACTCGGTTTGTTGAACACTCGAATGACAACGACGGACCGCAGATAAATCGCGACGGATAAATCGGATTATCGGAATAAATCGTACGTTTGGTCGAACACGTTTTTAGGGTCAAGGTCTGTATGTCGCCCTCGCAAGAAACAGTAGAACAAACCAAACAGCAAATCCGCACGCTGATCAACGAGATCGCGGAACTTTCGCGGACTGACCACGCCGCTGAAGAGTATTTTCCGGCCATTCTGAAACGCATTGTCGACGCTTTAGCAGCAGTCGGCGGCGCTGTGTGGTTACTCGATCCGGAAGGGCAACTGCGGCTGAGTTACCAGATCAAAGTCAGCCAAGATCTGCTCGACACCGGCAATGACGACGCTTCGCGGCACGCAAAATTGTTATCGCGGCTATTCACTCGCGGGCAATCGGAACTGATTCCACCGCATTCGATGATCGGCGAAGATCAAAGCGAAGGTAACCCGACTCAGTTTCTTCTCGTTGTGTCGCCGCTCTCAAATGGAAAACGCAACACCGGTCTAATCGAAATTTTTCAACGGCCCGATTCGGCGCCGAACATTCAACGCGGCTACTTGCGATTCCTGGATCAGATGGCGGGTTTGATCGGCGAGTGGCTGAAGGGTGCAACGCTACGTCAAGTCTCAGATCGTCAGGAGATGTGGCAGCAAGCGGACCACTTCGCCCGCTTGGTTCATGACAATCTCGACTTGCGCGATACCGCTTTCACCATTGCGAATGAAGGACGTCAGCTTATCGGTTGTGACCGTGTGAGTGTGGCGATCAAGAAGGGTGGTCGCTGCAAAGTGATCGCAATTTCCGGTCAAGACTCAATCGAGGGTCGCTCTAATATTGTGCTGGCGCTGAACAGCCTGGCAACGCGAGTCACGTCGGCTGGCGAGTCGCTGTGGTACGACGGCTCGGTCGAAGATTTGCCGCCGCAGTTGGAAGAAGCTATTGAGGACTATGTCGACTTGTCGCACGGTCGATCGATTGCCGTGCTGCCGATTCGTCGTCCTGAGAAAGTGATCGAAGGCGATGTGCACTCGAAAGAGACCGTGCAGCGCGAAGACGCGTCAGCTCGCGAAATTATCGGAGCCTTGATTGTCGAACAGATCGAAAGTCAAGTTCCAACCGAAGTGATGCACTCGCGCTGCGATCTTGTTTACGAGCACACGGCCCGAGCGCTGAACAACTCGATGAGCCACAGTGATCTGTTCATGATGCCGGTTCTGCGAGCGATCAGTCGCGCGACTTGGTTGTTCCGCGGCTCTGCTTTTCCGAAAACCATGACCGTCTTGGCGATCGTCGGCGCGGTCTTGCTCGGCATGTTCCTCATTCAAATCAACATGGATTTGGAAGCCAACGGCTCGCTGCAACCGGTAACGCAACATCAAGTATTCGCGCACGTCGATGGCGAAGTCAAAGACGTGTTGGTTGATCACGGCGATACGGTCAAAGCGGGCCAATTATTAGTTACGCTGCAAAACCGCGATCTTGAAATTGAAATCACCAGTCTCGAAGGCCAGCGAGTCGAGACACTCGAGTCGATCGCAGCACTCGACTTCCAGATTTCCAACTCGCCGCAAGCAACTCGTGAACAGCGTTTGGAAACCATGCGAGCTCAAGGACAGCGCAACGAAGCCAAGAAGCGTTACGAAACGTTGACTGCGCAGCTCGAACTCCAAAAACTGAATCAACAAAGGCTAAACGTGGTCAGCCCCATTGATGGGATCGTGATGACTTGGGACCTTAAGAAGAATCTGCTTTCGCGTCCGATCATGAAAGGCAATGTGTTGGTGACTGTCGCCGATCCACGAGGCGATTTCGAAGTTGAATTGTTGATGCCAGAAAAACGGATGAAGTACCTAGATACTGCGATGAACGAATCTCAGAACGGTTCGTTGAACGTCGAGTACATTTTGGCGACCGATCCATCCACAAAGCACACGGGAATTCTTACCAAGCAAGCGATCCACGCTCGGGCGGAACTCGATCAAACCGATGGTGCGATCGTCAAATTGCGAGTGAAACCAGATTCGATGGAAGGTGTCAGCCGCAGGCCCGGAGCGCGCGTCATCGCTGACGTAACGGCCGGCCGTGCCAACGCCGCGTTCGTTTGGTTCCACGAAGTTGTCGAGTGGGTACAAGCAAACGTAATTTTCTAACTGCACTCGTAACCAGCATTCGCTAACTGCATTCGCAAACACTGACTTCGCCATCCTTTGGCTGTTAATAAGGATAATCAAATGAAACTTTGCTCTTCACAATTCGCTTTGGCAGTTCTCTGCTTGAGCGCTTCGGCTGCCAACTCGCTACCCGCGCAGACACCATCGCTCGTCAACCGATTCGGCGACTCCGGCTCCCCATCTCCTGGTCAAGCCGCCGGGAAAATTATCGCGGATAGCGCCACGATCAAATGCGTGCACAGTTACCCCATCTCCGCTCAGACCGACGGACTGATTAGCGAAATGTTGACGGACGAAGGTATGAGCGTGAAGAAGGGTGATCACTTGCTAACGATCGATGATCGCGTGGCGAAAGTGGAAGTTAGCGTCGCACTCAAAGAGTTTGAAGCTGCCGAGAAACAAGCTGCTGAAACGGCGAATGTCGAGTTCGCGAGAAAGTCTTCAGAACTAGCTGATGCCGAGTTCAAGGCGGAATCAGAGATGTTTCTCAAAGGCGCGGCCGGCGAATCACAACTGAAACGCATGAAGCTGGAAGCTGAGAAGGCGCGATTCGGCATTCGAGTTTCCGAAGTGGAGCACGCAAAGGAAGGCCTGGCTGCCGAGGTCGCGCGCGAGAAACACGAAGCGGCGAAAGTGCGATTGCAGTTGCACCGCGTGGTTGCTTCCCACGATGGGATCATTGTTCGAAGACTGCGAGACCAAGGCGAGTGGACTCGAGCTGGCGAACCGGTGCTCGATTTTCTTGGGATGGCCGAAATGAAAGTCGAAGCCCGCGTTTTGGTTAGTGGACTTTCGATCGCCCGCTTGCAGGGTGCTCCGATGAAGATTCAAGTCCCAGTCAGCGCGACCGAAACCATCAACATCGAATCAAACATTGAATTCGTGAGCCCTGAAATCGAATCAGGATACGTTCGCGTCTCAGCTCGCGTTCAGAATCAAGCGCCGGGCGGTATTTGGGTTCTGCGAAAAGGAATGGACGCATCGGTCGAGATCACACCGCTGTAATTAGCTGATACAGCAATTCATAGATATCGTCCGAAGCGTTAACGCTTACTAGACAAGTTCATATAAGCTTAGACAAAAATACTCTTAGCGAAAGTTTACGATACCGATGACAACGATGGCTGACAGTTTGGTCAACAGTGCGATGCGACCGCTTCGGTTGCGTCGTCGACCGGACTTAATCACGAAGAAGCATCGCTATCACGGTCGCGTTTACTTGGTCGTAAAGGAACCTGTCGGGTTAAATTACTATCGCTTTCACGAATAAGAGTACGCGATCCTCAACATGCTCGACGGCAAAACCAGCCTTCAGCAAATCAAGGAACGCTTTCAAGCCGAGTTCGCGCCACAGCGTATCACGCTGCAAGATCTTCAGCAGTTTGTGGGGATGTTGCATCGAAGTGGTTTGGTCATTTCGGACGCAACTGGCCAAGGTCGACAGCTACGTCGACGCGGTGACGAAAAGAAGAAAAAAGAGATCCTCGGTAAGCTAGCGAACATTTTCGCACTGCGATTCCGCGGCATCGACCCCGAAAAAATATTGAACTTTTTGAATCCATTCACCTGGTGGCTGTTCACTCCGACAGCGATTTTTTTCGTGGCACTTTTCGGCATCAGTGCGCTGCTGTTAGTTGGCGTGAATTTCCAAGAGTTTCGCACGAAGCTGCCAACGTTTGAGCAGTTCTTCGCGGCGGACAATTGGATTTTTCTCGGCGCGACGATGGCCAGCGTGAAGATCTTGCACGAGTTTGGGCACGGTTTGAGTTGTAAACGTTACGGCGGCGAGTGTCATGAGATGGGTTTCATGTTTCTCGTGTTCACGCCTTGCTTGTATTGCAACGTTTCGGATTCGTGGATGTTGCCGAACAAGTGGCATCGCGTGTTCATCGGCGCGGCGGGAATGTATGTCGAATTGATTTTGGCATCCATTGCAACTTGGTTGTGGTGGTTTAGCGAACCGGGGATGTTTAACTTCCTCTGCTTGTCGGTGATGTTTATCTGTTCGGTCAGTACCGTGATGTTCAACGGCAACCCACTGCTGCGGTTCGACGGTTATTACATCATGATGGACATCCTCGAGATTCCCAATCTTCGTCAAAAGAGCACTGAGATTCTCAAGCGTTGGTTTCAGCAGTACTGCTTGGGGTTGGAATTGCAAGAGAATCCGTTCTTGCCACATCGCAACAAATGGGCATTCGCTTTGTATACGGTCGCAGCGGTCACGGATCGCTGGGTCGTGGTTTTCTCAATCACTCTGTTTTTGATCAACGTGCTCGAACCCTATGGACTGCAATCAATCGGTCGAACGGTCGCTTACGCGGGTCTCGTTGGTATGGTTGTCCAACCGATTTGGGCATCGATTAAGTTTCTTCGCACACCAGGTAGGGCTAGCAAGATGAAAAGAAAGAATGTGCTCACCAGCTTAGCGGTTGCTGGTGTTGCCGCGCTGCTTGTGGCCTATGTGCCATTGCCGTTCCACGTTGACTGCGCAGTTGAGATTCAACCGCAAGGTGCTTCGCAAGTCTATGCGATGGTCCCCGGGCAGTTGGTGGCGTGGCACAAGAAGCCCGGCGATGCGGTTCAAGCTGGCGAGGTGGTGGCGGAGCTCGACAGTTTCGAAGTGCGGTTGCAAGAGACCAAGATGCGCGGCGAACTGGATATGGCGCAACTGCGTTTCGAGAATTTTAAAAAGCAACAGCACGATGACCCGCAAGCGCTGAGTCAGTTGCAGATGGTCGGTGAGCTCGTCAATTCAAAGACGCAATTGCTTGCAAGAGCTCAAGAGCGTGTGAATATGTTGACCGTTCGCGCCGCAGCGAACGGCATCGTGATGCCGCCACCGCCTAAGCCAGCTCCGCGAGTTAGTGAAAAAGAGCAACTTCCTACTTGGAGCGGCAATCCATTCGATTCAAAGAACGAACAAGCTTACTTTGCTGAGTCGGATATGCTGTGTATGGTCGGCGACCCCGAGCGTATGGAAGCGGTACTTGTTGTCGATCAAGCCGACATCGATCTGCTTGAACTCGAAGACGAAGCGGACATTAAGATCGATTCTGCAAAGCTGGAAACTTTTTCCGGAATCATCCGTCAAATCTCTGAGATGGATATGAAGGAAACTCCTGAGAGTTTGTCGACGCAAGTCGGTGGACGTTTGAATACGGAGATGGATAGTTCAGGTAAGCTGCGGCCAATCAGCACTTCGTATCAAGCACGAGTGCCATTAGATAACGTGAAAGTGCCGCTGCGTGCTGGTTATCGTGGTCAAGCAAAGATTTATGTTGGTTGGAAATCGTTGGGCTGGCGCTTGTATCGCTTCCTTTCGAAGACCTTTAGTTTCGAGATGTAACAAGGCACAGTAAGCTGGCATTGCGACAGATACTGCCTAGCCTTTACAATTCCAAAAGTGTCCAATAGTTGTGACACTGATTTCGCTGATTTCAGCCCAGGAGATTTTAGAATGGCAAAGACAGAAGAAACCGCTGGAACCGATCCAGTAGCCGCACCGGTTGGCGACGTTCGTCAACAGCAAGCTCAACAGATGCAAGTTCAAGTCAAAGATGACACTGCGATCGCTTGCTATGCAAATTTCTGCCGCGTTACCGGCTCGCCAGAAGAACTGATCGTTGACTTCGGTCTGAACCCACAACCCGTTGGTGTTCCAAAGGACCCGATCGTCGTCAACCAACGCGTGATCATGAACTTCTACACCGCAAAGCGTCTTCTGGCTGCTCTGCAAATGTCCGTACAACGTCACGAAGCTGTCTTCGGTGTGCTCGAAACAGACATTCAAAAGCGTCTTCGCGTTCAACAAAACGCTTAGTCGATTGCCAAGCGGATCTTGCCCCAACAAAAAACGGCGAACGATTTTTATCGCTCGCCGTTTTTTCGTTTTGACTTCGTTCGTACTGTTCGTGTCTCTACGCTTTAGTAATGTGGCGGTTTTTCTTCGCGCGGATCGAATTGCTCTTTTCGCTGTTCACGAACCAATTTGACCTGCTCTTCCAACCGCAGAATCACGCGCTCGTAACGCATCATCTGCTGCGTATGCTCGACGACCACTTCGTTCAATTGCTCGCACACTCTCTGCTGGTGTGCGAGTTGAATTTCCAACTCGGTGACCCGTGATTCGAGGGTTCGTTGTCCGTCCATGTTACCGGCTCAATAGTGGGTTGATTGATTCGAAGCGCTGTAAAGTTAACGCGTAGCTGCGAACGTTACACTGAACGCGTCTTCCAAATTTCGCTTGCATACTGGCCGATTGTCCGGTCGCTCGAGAACCAGCCGCTGTTTGCACAGTTCAGGATGCTCATGCGATTCCAGCGAGCTTTATCGAGATAGGCGTCGTTGACTTCCTTTTGAGCGTCGATGTAGCTGCGAAGATCAGCGATCGTTAGCCATTGATCATACGGACTTCGCAAACCCGACGTAATGATGCTGAAGATGCCTGGTTCTTCGCGATTGAAAGTTCCATCTTCGAGCATCTGCATTACGCGGGTGATATCCGGATCCGCAGCGATAATGTCGTTCGGTGCATAGCTCTGCTTGGTGAGTTGCACTTCGGCAGCGTCGAGTCCGAATAGGAAGAAGTTCTCGGCGCCAGCGCTGTCGCGAATTTCGATATTGGCACCATCGAGCGTGCCAATCGTCAGCGCACCGTTCATCATGAATTTCATGTTCCCAGTGCCCGAAGCTTCCTTGCCCGCAGTCGAGATTTGCTCGGACAATTCGGTGGCTGGACAGATCACTTCCATCGCCGAAACGCGGTAATTGGGCAGGAACACCAGCTTCAGCAGATCGCCAACTCGCGGATCGTTATTCACCGTCTTCGCGACGTCGTTGATCAACTTGATAATCAACTTGGCCATGTGGTAGCCAGGCGCCGCTTTGCCGCCGATTAACACACAACGCGGTACCATGCCCGCAGTATCGCCACGAGTAATGCGATCATAAAGATGAACCACATGCAACAAATTCAGCAACTGTCGCTTGTACTCGTGGATGCGTTTCACTTGCACATCAAACATCGAATCGAGATCGAACCGTGCACCGGTGTGCTGCAAAACATACTTTGCCAATCGTTGCTTGTTGGCTCGCTTGACCGCGATCCACTGGTCGCGAAACGCGCTATCATCCGCGTACGGGGCTAGTTTGTTGATGTGGCTGAGATCGCGTTGCCAATCGGTGCCGATGGTTTCATCGACCAATTCACGCAAGCCGGGATTGCAGTGCGCCAGCCAACGTCGCTGAGTCACACCGTTCGTCTTGTTGTTAAAACGTTCAGGCCACAACGCATAGAAATCAGAAAACAGACCTTCTTTCAGCAACTGCGTATGCAAACCAGCTACGCCATTGATTGAAAAGCTGCCGATAATCGCCAAGTAAGCCATCCGCACTTGAGGCTGATCACCCTCTTCAATGATCGACATCTTGCGCATCATGTTCACGTCGCCGGGCCACTTCTTTTCGACGAGCGCCAGGAATCTCGCGTTGATCTGATAAATGATATCCAGCAAACGTGGCAACAGGCGGCTGAACAATTTCACGGACCAGCGTTCGAGCGCTTCGGGCAGCAGAGTATGGTTTGTGTAAGCCATGCAGTTCTGCGTGATCGCCCAAGCTGCATCCCATTCCAAATTGTGCTCATCCATCAGCAATCGCATCAGCTCAGCGATCGCGCACGCCGGATGCGTGTCGTTGAGTTGGAAGCAATTGCTCTTTCCGAACTCTGAAAAATCCTCGCCGTGTTCTTTGACCCAGTTGGCGATCACGTCCTGCAGGCTCGATGAGACCAGGAAGTACTGTTGCTTCAGCCGCAGTTCTTTGCCGTTTTCGCTCGAATCGTTAGGATAGAGCACCATCGTGATCTGTTCCGCGGTGTTCTTTTCGGCGACGGATTCCGGGTAGCTGCCCGAGTTGAAATTGCTGAGGTCAAACGCATCCGTCGCTGACGCTTTCCACAATCGCAACGTGTTCACAGTGCCGTTCTTGAATCCGGGAATCGGCATATCGTAAGGCACTGCAAGCACGTCGAGCGTATCGGCCCAGCGAGCTCGCATCTTGCCGTCGGTGCCGTAACTTTGTTCGACACGACCGTAGAAACGAACGCGCTTAGTGTCTTCGTGCCGTTCGATTTCCCATGGGTTGCCATCGCGAAGCCAGTGGTCCGGATCTTCAACTTGACGGCCGTTCTCGATGTGTTGATGGAACATGCCGTATTCGTAGCGAATACCGTAACCGACAACTGGCAATTTCAAATTCGCGCAGCTGTCCAAGAAACAAGCTGCCAAACGCCCTAAGCCTCCGTTGCCCAGTCCTGCGTCCAACTCCATCTCAGCGATCTCTTCCAGTTCGACACCATACTGGTGGAGCGCGAGTCGAGTCGCTTCGTCGAGGTCCAAGTTCTGAATCGCATTGCCGAGTGAACGACCGATCAAGAACTCGAGCGACATATAATAGACCTTGCGTGCATCGCTGCCTTCCAAACGCAACTTCGTCGCTTGCCATTCGCGCACCAAGCGGTCTCGAACCGAGATCGCCAAAGCGCGGTACAAGTACCCACAATGCAGATCGCTCGGATCATGAGCCAGCGTGATCGTTAGATGGCGTTGCAATTCAGCAGGCAAGTCCGCCAGCAATGATGTGTGTTTGATCGGTACAGTTCTGACGCACCCGTTCAATGCTTCCGTGTTCATTGCGCAATCTCTAGTTCTTTGCTGTGTTCTTGTTTAAGACAGTTTTACCTGCCGCGGTACCCGCCGCCGTTTGACTGCAATCCCGCTAAGTTTAAGGAATTAGTCTATTAACAAATAGGGCAGCTTTACCACCTGTCAAGCGAAAGTGGGGTTTTGCCGGTAGTTCGGGATGCAGCTTTGGAGAAGTTAAGCGCAACCGTCAGCTCGCTAAAAACTCAGTGGGGCGAAGTTAGCCAATGTGCTCCGCTTGTGCGCACGTCAGCGGCTTTCGAAAATGATTGTGAAAGTTGTAGGAGTTGCACTGGTTAAGCTCGGATTGCGACCATTTAAAATGCGCAGCCGGATCCTCGGAGCGTTCACAAGCGATTGTTGCTGTCCAGAAAGTGGCATGGTCGAGTACCTTGGACAGATGACCACGGATGGCATCGCGGTCCGAATGAGGGAAGCAGGCAATTCGCCGGATAGCAAGCGCGACGCACACGGACCGAAATCTTCAGCGCCTAATTTCAATGCCGCGTTACGCGAGTTGTCGAATCTTACGCATTCGCGCTTTTAGTCGCTGCAATAACCTAACTTCCTCTTGAAAGATCCGACGTAACGGGTATGCTTCCACTGGACCTTGGGAGTGTGGCGGAACTGGCAGACGCGCTAGACTTAGGATCTAGTACCGCAAGGTGTGCAGGTTCAATTCCTGTCACTCCCACTGTTTCTGCTGAAGATGCTACGAGGTTAATCGTAATGTGTCGGGCGATCTCTGAAACGCAGTAAGACGTTCCCCTGTTGGGCCAGTTGGTTGGTGGCGTGCTGTTGCAGCGGCGTTGAATCTACTCTGAAAGAGTTTCGTCTTGTAGCCCCGGGTTTCGAGCGGCAGCGAAGCCCCCAGAGAATTGAAACGCATTGTGGGCTTACCTCGAAGAGGTTTCGTCACATGCCATGACGCAACCCCGTTGGGGTAAAAATTCTTTATTGCGCAACCGCTCCCAGGGTAGCTCGCTTGCGCTCGCAACCCTGGGCTATAAAGCGGAGCCCCGTTGGGGCAACCAAAATCCCGCCGACGGAAAGAAATTCCGCCGACGGAAAGAAATCCCGCCGACGGAAAGAAAACCCGCCCTCACAAAAAAACCTGCCGACGGAGAGACAACCCGCCGAAGAAACCGCTCTGCAACCGAGCGCCATCTAAGCCCGCGGTCGGGAAAGCGGGTAGTCTTACACGCTGAGGCTACATCTGCGGCCGCTCCCTTCGAAGCTCGGGCAATGTCACCCTGTCACTAATCACCGTCTGTGCATGGAATGCCTGTCAACGAAAATACCCGCTGGTTTTGGCAGCGGGTATTCGAAGGTTTGACGTTAAGACTAGTAAGCACTAGTACATGTCGTGGTCGCCGCCGTGACCTTTGCCTCCCTTGTCAGCCTTAGGCTTTTCGGCGATCAACGCGTCGCTGGTCAGAAGCAAGGTTGCAACGCTTGCGGAGTTGGCGAGGGCGGTGCGGGTGACCTTGGTTGGGTCGATCACACCGGCTTTGACCATGTCTTCGTAGACATCGGTCAGCGCGTTGTAGCCCATGTTGCCTTTCGCTTCAGCAACTTTTTCGCAAACGATGCCACCATCTTTACCAGCGTTTTCGCTGATCATGGTCAGTGGAGCGCGGCAAGCGCGGATGACAATGTTGTAACCGACAACTTCGTCATGAGTCAGCGTATCGGCTGGTTTGACGCTGGAGCTAGCGCGAAGCAATGCTACGCCACCGCCAGGAAGAATGCCCTCTTCAACTGCCGCGCGGGTTGCGTGCAGAGCGTCTTCAACGCGAGCCTTCTTTTCCTTCATTTCGCTTTCGGTTGCTGCACCGACGTTCACCTTGGCGACACCACCAGCGAGCTTCGCGAGACGCTCGTCCAGTTTTTCACGATCGTAATCGCTGCTGGTGTTTTCGATTTCGCGGCGGATTTGATCGATGCGGCTCTTGATATCCGAGCTCTTGCCGGCGCCTTCGATGATCGTGCAATTGTCTTTGTCGATGATCACTTTCTTCGCGCGACCGAGTTCAGCCAATGTGACTGACTCAAGCTTTGTTCCGAGAGCTTCGAACAGAGCAGTTCCACCGGTCAGAATCGCGATGTCTTCCATCATGGCTTTGCGACGATCGCCGTAACCAGGAGCCTTAACAGCAGCGATGTTCAGCGTACCGCGGAGGCGGTTGATCACCAACGTTGCCAGCGCTTCGCCGTCGACGTCTTCAGCGATGATCAACAGCGGCTTGCCTTGTTGAACGACAGCTTCGAGAACTGGTACGAGGTCCTTGATGTTCGAAATCTTCTTTTCGAAAACCAGGATGTATGGCTCTTCAAGCACAGCTTCCATGCTGGTCATGTCTGTCACGAAGTAAGGCGACAGGTAGCCGCGATCGAACTGCATACCTTCGACGAACTCGAGTTCGGTGTGAAGGCTCTTGCCTTCGTCAACGGTCACAACGCCGTCCTTACCAACTTTTTCCATCGCGTCAGCGAGCAGATTGCCGATTTCGCGATCGTTGTTCGCAGCGATCGTAGCGACGTTCGCCA
>JBGSJB010000528.1:0-1745 GCA_041742175.1 Pirellulaceae bacterium | reverse complement strand
TGCCTCGTCCACCACCAAGAATCAGTGCCAGCACGGATCGCGGGTCGACATTGAACATGCTTATTTCCTTAGTTAGCTCGTTAGTTGTCAGTTCTGGCGTCAGTAACGCGTCGCCGTGCGTATGCAAACCGCGGTCCAGTTGCAATTCAGCGTTCCGCATCCGCTGTATCGGTAGCATTTCGATAACCGCAGGATCTTAACCGTTGTCTGGCGTTTGCGCCCTCATCGAAGCCACAAACGGTACGGTTTTCACTGTAAGCAGCATACCAAGCTTGGCTCTCAATCAAAAGCACCCGCGGCCACGAAGTGCTGCCGGTGATTAAGTTCGCTATGCAGCGCAGCGCTTCAGTCTTCATGCGCGCGAGCGTCAAAATCCGATCGCAGGGTACTGCCGCGCTTCAGGGCAAACTTGCCGAACTTGTCGACAATTTCGTCCGTCGCTTTGTCGATACGCTTGGAGCGTTCCGAAGCCTCGTTCTCAAACAAAGTCAACTGAACTGGTCGATTGCAACCCAGCTGCGAGACGCCAACACCGATCAGACGCACTCCGCGATCAAGTCTCAAATTGCTGTGCGTGAACAAATCGGTGGCGACGCGCGCGATCGCTTCGGTTGAATTCGTGGGTTCGTCCACGGTGCGGCTGCGGGTGATGGTTTCAAAGTTCGAATAGCGCACCTTTAGGTGAACGGTCCGCCCGATGATTTTGTAGTAACGCATGCGGCGAGCCACTTGATCGGTCAAGTCCAGCAACCACGCTCGCAGCGTGTCCGCGTCTGTTAAGTCTTCGCGAAAAGTTGTCTCATTCGAAATCGACTTCGCATCGCGATCCGGCACAACCGCTCGTGTATCCAAACCGCGCGACAACCGCCAAAAGTGATCGCTGTTAATACCGAAAGCCGATTTCAACGTTTCCATCGACAGGCTGCGCAAGTCAGCGATTGTGTGGACGCCAAACGCTTCAAGCTTCTTTTGCGTTTGAGCTCCGACGCCCCAAACGCGACTGACCGGCAGCGGATCAAGGAACGCTTGAATTCGATCCGGTTCGACCACCACCAAACCATCCGGTTTTTCCAAATCGCTGGCAACTTTGGCAAGAAACTTATTCGGTGCAACTCCTGCCGAAGCCGTCAAGCCAAGTTCATTAGTGATTCGCGACTTGATGAGTTTGGCAATCGTCTGTGCGTCGCCGAACAGTTGCCGACTTCCAGCTACGTCGATGAATGCTTCGTCCAGCGAAAGCGGTTCGACCAAGTCGGTGTAGGTATGAAATATCTCGCGAATCTGCTTCGAAATCGCTGCGTAATAATCCATGCGAGGCCGGATGAAAACTCCCTGCGGACACAGACGCCCAGCTCTTGCAGTGGGCATCGCGCTGTGGATGCCAAATTTTCGAGCGATATAGTTCGCAGTCGATACGACGCCGCGGCCCGTCGGCGAACCACCGATAATCACCGGTTTGTCCGCCAGTTGCGGGTTATCGCGAATTTCGACGGACGCGTAATAGGCATCCATGTCGATATGAATGATCATGAGTTGAAAGTGGCGAGTAGCGAGTAGCGAGTACTTATCAACGTACACTCGGTTCCAGGGAGCCAGAGCCCGAGCGTTTACTAGGTCACAACGCTGGACGGTTTGTCGCGGTCGCCGACGTCAGCGATACTGGCGCGCATGCGAGTATCAGCGTCAACGTTTTTCAAGCGATAATAATCCATGATGCTCAGCGATCCGTTCGCAAACGCTTCCGC
>JBGSJB010000527.1:0-3319 GCA_041742175.1 Pirellulaceae bacterium | reverse complement strand
GACTTGCGGTTGTTGATCGAAGGCTTCGGTGCAGCGCACGAGTCCGAGCAGCTTTACGACGCGGGTGACGCGGTCGAGTGTACCGAGCGCGAAGCGCAGGGTGGCGAGCATCGCGAGTCCCGTTTGTCGCGCGGCGGCTTGCCCCTGTTCCAAACTCATGTCAGCTCCAACGCGACCGATGATCAGTGTGCCGTCGCTCTTGAGCGGTCCGTGTCCAGACAGGTAGGCAACGTTTCCTACAACGACGATCGGTTTGTAAAGTCCGATCGGCTTGGGGGCGGGCGGAAGTTCGATGCCAAGTTTCATCAATTGTTCTTCAGCGGACATGCGCGCGGTTCCTGTTTGTTCAATGGGGTAGAGCGATTGAAGGTTGTGTCGTTTATCGAGTTGCTCCGATGGTTTTCATAATTTCGCGTAGTCGCAATTTCGATCGACGGTGTAGTGTTCTCGATCAGCGGTATCGTGGCAAGCGGGCGAGGCGACATATTCAGTCGTTGCACGCTTGGCAGCTCATAATCGAGGGCGATTCGAGAGCGATTTGTTGCAAAAACCGAACACTCCAGGTAGCTTGGAGCAACCACCAACTCTGGGACAACGGCCACGACCATTTTCGATTTCTAACATCACATGCCGATCGAGTTTAACTGCAAATCGTGCTCTAAACTCCTTCGTGTTCCAGACGGCAGTGGAGGCAAGCAATGCCAGTGTCCGGGCTGCAGCGAGTTGCTGGACATTCCCAGCCCGCGGTCGGAAGCGAACACACCTTCTCGGCAATCTTTTGTTTCAAAGCCGTCTGTTCGGTCGCCTTCAGCACAGTCAGCGGGTTCGGACATCGCACTGTGTATTCCTTGTCCAAAGTGCAGGCATGAATTGATTTGTGATCCGAGTTTGGTGGGGACCAAGGGGCAATGTCGCAGTTGCAAACACATCTTTGTCATCACCGACTTACCGGCTGAGGATTCGCAGGGGGAAGCCGCGGCGATTAACTGGGTATTTAGTTGTCCGAAGTGTGCGCAGTTGTTTGAAGGCAGCGAAGCGATGCGTGGAAAGCGCGGGAAGTGCCACGCTTGCGGCGAAGTATTTACGATCGACTTGCACGTGGCTGACGAGCCTCAGCAACCTTCACACCCTGCTGCAGGAAGCTCGCTGACACCGGGCTCGCTGACATCCAGGACAACTGCGCAGAAGCCAGCGCCGAGCAACTCGTTCGATAGTTTCGAAGGTGAGTTGACGTTGGATGCGCCGCTTGAGGACGTGAGTGCGTCGAAGCCGGTGCGCGATGCGACTTCTTCTGGAACTGTGGTCACGAAAGCTGCGCCGCACGAAAAACGGCCGATTCAATTCAACTGTAAAAATTGCAAAGGGCGGATGGAGGTTCCTGGAGTTGGCGCGAGGCAGTTGACGCACTGTCCGCATTGTAAAAGGCAGCAGACGATTCCTGCGGAGAGCGAACCGACGGTGCAAGAGTTGACGGCGAGCGATCCGTGGAACGATTTGGGATCGATCGGCGGCGGGCTGGCCGCGGCACCGCAAGCGAATCCGTTCGGTGACACGTTGTATCCTCCGCCGATGCCGATGACGAATTACACGATGTCATCCGGTTCGCGGAGACGCAGCGATAGTGGCAGTCAATTTTTGTTGGCGGGAATTTTCGTTTCGCTGTGCGCTGTGGTCGCTTTGGGATTGGAGCTGCTTCAGATCGTTGTGGGTTCGATCACTTTGTCAGCGGGTAGAATTCCGAATGCGCAAGCGACGGTTCTGACTATTCAAGTCGCGGTGGCTGCGTTCTTGATGGTGCTGTCGCTGTTGCAGTTGGCTGGCGGAATTGCGATGGCGCGGCGTCGCGCGCTCAGCTTGGCTCGTACCGGCGCGATTATCTGTTGTTTGCCGTGCGTGTGCCTTGTGCTGAACATTCCGTTCGGTATTTGGGCAGCGATCCTGACTTTTGGCAGCGATGCTGAGCGTGAGTTTGGGTGATGCGGCAACGTATAGCGTGTTTCTTGCTGCGTAGATCTTGCCGTATAGTTCTTGCGGTATAGTTCTTGCGGTATAGTTCTTGATCTTCAGTAGCGCAGCCTAGTCGATGTGGCTGGGGTATATTGCAAGTCAGGTAACGCAGAACACGACGCGCTGGCGGATTGGATGAGTTGATGGCTACATTGATGGTGAGTGGACTGTGCAAAGAGTTTCAGACTTCGGCTGAGACGTTGCGAGTCCTAGATAGATTGAGTTTGCAGATGGATCGCGGTGAAAATCTGGCGATCGTCGGTCCGAGCGGCTGTGGCAAGTCGACTTTGTTGTACATACTCGGAACGCTTGACACGCCCACTGCTGGTGAAGTGACGTTGGATGGAGTCGATCCGTTCAAGCTGGACGCGCTTGCGCTTGCGAAGTTTCGCAATCGTTCGATCGGGTTCGTGTTTCAGGATCATCATTTGTTGCCGCAGTTGAGTGTGATCGAAAATGTTCTGATTCCTGCGATGGCGAATGGCAAACCGAGTGCGGAAGCGGTCGCGCGTGCGAAGCAGTTGATTGCCGATGTAGGTCTAAGTGAACGCATCGATCATTTGCCGGGTGCGTTGAGCGGTGGTGAGCGTCAGCGCGTGGCGGTCGCGCGCGCGTTGTTGAATCGCCCCAAGTTGTTGTTGGCGGATGAACCGACTGGTAATTTGGATGTCGATAATACGGAGCGGATCGCAAAGCTGTTGTTCGAGTTGCCGAAGCGCGAAGGCGCGATACTGATCGTGGTTACGCACAGCGAATGGTTGGCGGCGCAGGCGCAGCGCTGTTTGAAGCTGACGGATCGCAGGTTGTGATTGCGTCTTTTGATTGCGTTGTGGTGCTCGACTATGTTACGTTTTACATCGCGACGGAGGCTTTCATCTTTTCGAGGCCGCGTTGGGCGACTTCGCGGGGCGGTTGAGCCCAGTAGGTGCGGTTGAAGAGTTCTAGACTGAGCGTGCCGTTGAAACCACTGTTGACGAGCGACTGGATAATCAACTGAATCGGTGCAACGCCATCGCCGGGATAGACGCGGTCTTTGTCGCCGATTTCCGGACGCTTGGGATCAGCCGGGTAGTCGTTCATGTGCAAGCAGTGCATTTTCGCGCCGGGTACAACTCCGATATTGCTGAAGTCGCTGCCGCCTTTGTACATGTGATAGACGTCAAGCAGCACACAAGCGTTCGGATGGTTCGCTGCGGCGGCGATGTAGAGCACTTCGGCGAGCGTTGCTAAGTTCTTCGAAAATCCCCACAGTTCAATCTGCGGAGTTACATCGCGGGCTAAGCCGATTTCGATCAGTTTGCGATAACGTTCG
>JBGSJB010000526.1:0-2009 GCA_041742175.1 Pirellulaceae bacterium | reverse complement strand
GCGGCGGGAACACTCGACCCTAACGACATATCGGAGCAGACGATCGAGGATGAGCTTTACACGGCGGGACTGCCTGATCCGGATCTGCTGATTCGAACGAGCGGCGAGATGCGCATCAGTAATTTTTTGCTGTGGCAGATCAGCTACTCAGAGCTGTGGGTGACTGACACCGCGTGGCCGGAGTTCGATCGTCAGCACCTCGAAGCGGCCATCGCAGAGTTTTCGAATCGCCAGCGTCGGTTCGGTGGATTGACGAGTAGCACTCCATAACAACTCCACAAATCAACTCCACTCGGCGGCGCCCACTGGAAGAAATTTACCGACCAGCCGGAAACTCAACCGTCGCAGCGAACGGGTGACGGTCGATTTTGAGGCACACTCACGTAGCTGAATCGGTTAAACTCAGTGCTTAGCGATTTTTGCGAAGTGCCGACAGCGTTCCCTTGCACGGAGTTCTGCGACGAGCTTTGAAAACTTGGATGCAAATTGTTAACAACAAGTTATTTTCGGTTCAGAAATTGCTTGGAGGGCTTGCTCCGCTTCGTTTGCAAGCAAGCATTGATTTGATCGTTTAAGACTCGGACAGCATGACCACGGAAGCCGCAACCGGAAGTCCCAACCCTATTAACAATTACCCGACCTACAGCCCGAGATTTTGGCATGGAATGCGCGTTGGGCTGTGGTGGAGTCTGCTTGCGCGCAACGGATTTCGCATTTCGCCTAGTCGCTTGCACATAGCGATTGGGGTTAGCATTTTCACGCCGTTTAACGATATCCTAGCAGCCGTCCAAGCGATCTTCTACAGCCGCAAGATCGCGAACGCGAAGCTTGAAGAAGACCCTATCTTCATCTTGGGTCACTGGCGAAGCGGAACGACGCTGCTGCATGAATTGATGGTGATGGATGAGCGATTCGCCTCGCCAAGTACCTATCAGTGCTTCGCCGCATCTCATTTTCTGGTCAGTGAATGGGGCATGACACGCTTTGGCAATTTTCTCATTCCTAACAAACGTCCGATGGATGAAATGGAAGCGGGTTGGAATTTGCCGCAGGAGGACGAGTTCGCGCTGATGAACCTTGGCGCTCCGACTCCCTATCTGCGAATCGCGTTTCCCCATGCACCAGCGCCGGCGATAGAGTTTCTCGATATGAAAGATGCCGATCCGCAATCGCTGCAGACGTGGCGAGACAAGCTGACTTGGTTCGTTCGAGCGTTAACAGTGCGGCATCCTGGCAAACGCTTAATCATGAAGAGTCCACCGCATACTGGCCGAGTCGCTGAGCTGTTGAAACTTTACCCGCGAGCTAAGTTCATTCACTTGACGCGTGATCCGCGAAAACTTTTCTACTCAACCGTTCGGTTATGGCATTCGCTCGACGAAGTTCAGGCGCTTCAAGTGGGTCAGCCTCAGACAGACCTGCATGAATATGTTTGGAATTGCCTGTCGCGCATGTACGCCGCTTTCGAGGAACAACGGCACTTAATTCCCGCAGGCCAGTTGGTCGAGCTGCGTTATGAGGATTTGGTCGCTCAACCGTTTGAATCCATTCGCAATGTTTATGACGAGTTGGCGCTCGGCGGGTTCCAAGCAGCTACTGCGAATCTCAACAAACGGCTGGAAAATCACAAAAGCTACCGAACGAACAGCCATCCGATTGACGCCGAGACCGAAAAGTTAATCCTCGACCGCTGGCGCTGCTACGCTGAACGCTATGGCTACGCGTAGAAGGTTTGATGCCTGTCACCCGATGGGACACCGCGTCGCGCACACGTTCGCTTCAAAATGAGCCTGAGGCGCGAGCCGATTCAGTCACTTCAAAGTGCTGCGTTCGACGGCTGGTGCACGGGGGCGAAATTGGCGAAATTCTCGGCTAGTGCTGCGTCACAGCTTAATCTTCGGGTAGACCGAGGTCAGTTTCATTCTCGCGTCGTCGATTTTCATTTGCCAGTCGACGCCGCGTTGAGTTTCGTTGACATCGCAAGCCCAGGCTCGTGTTTCGGATTGGAG
>JBGSJB010000525.1:0-7072 GCA_041742175.1 Pirellulaceae bacterium | reverse complement strand
CAGCGTACTTGAACGACTTGCTAGTGATCGTCCAGCCCTGATTGCGGAGTCCGATCGTTGCGAATACTGGACGATCGTTGGCTGACTGATAACCAAACGCACGCGGCATGGCTGAAGTTAAGACCGCTGCACCGCTAGTGGCGGCAACCGCTTGCAAGAAACTACGTCGCGAAGAGGAGTGCGAAGCTGACATTAGGAAATTCCTGTGAAAGAAATGAGAGAAGCACAGACTAAACATTGTCACCAAAACATGCCCCCACTGCAACTTCCCCCAACCCCTTCGGCCAAGTATGCCCAAGGCGTTCCGGTCTGGTCTACTTCACGCATATTCGAAATGCCGGAAAATCGCCGGAGGCTTTGAAGGGGTGGGTTAGCCAATCGCACATCACAAAGCGGCATCTGACGTGTCGGCTGAACCCAGAACCTGGACAGAGTGGGCAACTTCGATGACTCGCCATTGACGAATTGAAAACTCGCTGAGAAACTCGCTGGGAGTCGCTCGCATCGCTAAACGGGATCAACGGTAAGCCAAAGACCTGACGAAATTTGATGGCATCACTGACTCTCGATCGGGTACACTAACGAATCCTGTTTGAAACGAAAAACCAGGAACTTTGCGGTGCAGGAACGTTGGCTGTGGTGGTGACTTTGCAAGTGGCAGCACGTTCCGCCAACCACGTGATCGCCAGTGTTATGGCCAATGTTTAAACCTTCCGAATCTGTCCGGACAAAGCGAATGGAACATCTAGACGAAAACACTGCGACTAACGAGATTGGAGATTCACCCAAGACGTCGACTCTCCCTTCGGCTTGGCTGGCATTCTATTCTTGTACATTTCTCCTGGGAGGCCTGTACCTTGCCCGCCTCGTATGGAAAGAAACAACATTGTTTCCGATCCTTACAACGTTTCTTGCCACCGCGGCTCTCGGAGCGGGAATACTCTTGTGGCTCCAAAAACGGGTTGCACTTAAACTGTACATTGCAATCGCATGCGGAATTATTGTTTTCGCAGCCTATCGCTTTGCCTTTGAGGGGTATACCTCCGGTCGGGTAGGAATGCTGATAGGTGGATTGTTGATGTTTGCAGGCTACTCGTCAGTGTCTGAGGAGCTACCCATCGCAGGCCACAAATCGGGCAAGGACGGTTGCTGACCGTCATCCCCACATTACGTTACGGCGCAACAAGATGACAGTAACACGTCCTCGTCTCTGCGAGTCGCCACCCTATGATGAAGCCGTTTCTATACTTCGAAACTTCTTGCGACAGCAAGGTGTTAGCGACAACGTGCATTGGCTATGGCGTGAAGCCATAATCTCGCGTCGCAGTTCGGGATCGCGCGAGAGTGCGCACCGTATGATTTTCATTGACCGTCATAGGCTCGCTGACGCTGAAAGCATTCGCAAATACTACGACATGGGCGTTCAACTAGCACTTGGAATCGCACTGCGAGTATTCTGTTTGGCGGATGGTGTCCCACTATGTTACGTTTATGTTCCGGAAGATGAGACAGCTGCAGAGTATGCAATGATGTCGGGGCTGAAATGCAGCATACCGACACCTTGTCCAGTGGCGACGGTTGTCAACGTTAGGTTTGTGGCGTCAATGCTGCGGTTGATTATCAGAATCCCTAAGTCTGCATGGATCACAAAAGAAGTACCGGTCCGCCCGGACCGTTTATAACCTCAAAGAAGCGGCGAACCAGGCGATTCACCTCAGCCACGAAATGAGTTATTTTGAAACGAAAGATTCTCGTAGCGGCGAGGTGATCGCGGATGTTCGCACAACTAATGCAGGAGATTCACATGAAGGTTCAAACGAAGGTAGTGTACCTATGGATGACACTGGTTTTGTCGATTTGCTCCCTCCCGGCTCTCGCACAGACAACCGATGCCCGGCGCTCGGTCGATTTCGATGTTCCTCCGCGCATTGCCACCCAACAACTTGTAGAGACGTACCGGCTGGGATTTAACGCCTACGTTTCGCAGTCATCGCACGCTGGATTGTTGGTCGCGAGCATCAACGAAGGTAGCCCGACTCGAAACATGCGTCGCGTGGACTCGCCGAGCATACGCGGCATCCTGGAAACTGGCGACGTTGTTACCCATGTCAATGGCGCGCAGATTCGTTCATTGAATGATTACTATTCAGTGATGGATCGAACAGCCGGAGAAGAGGTGGTCTTGTCAATCGTAGACAAGAATACGAACAAGACTTTTCAGTGGTCAGTTAAGCCGACCAAAGTCGTGGGGAAATTGGCTCAAATAGAGGCACCCACAAAAAACCGGGTAGCTCATGTTCGACTCATTGGCCTGACCGACGATGAGAGTATCGGTGAATCAATTTCTGTTAGCCTAAATGACCTGCGCATCGCCATGGAGTCAGCAGTCCCTCGCGAGCGGCTTGACCTGAAAATTTTAGAAGGGAGCGACTGCAGTTTTAACACTGTAATGAATGAGATCGATTCCTTGCGGCTGTCAAGCAAGCCTGCTGACAGCATCTTTGTTTACTATATGGGACACGGCGCCTACGACCCACGTTATGGTTCAGGCGACCCGTCTGGAGGTCATTTTTTTCAGATGCCGCAAATTGACCTCCTTCGTCGTCAGCTTTACGAAAAATTGCTGACGGTTCCGGGTCGATTCCACGGTTTAGTGTCCGATACATGCAACGTGCGAGGGGAAGCAACCATTCATATGATCCCCTATGATCGATATACTGAGATCCGCACGATGACGTTAACCGGGCCAAGCAACATCGAACAACTCTTGCTATACCATAGCGGTGAACTAGACGTCAGCTCAACGTCGAAAGATCAATTTGGATGGGCAAGTCGAACGAAGGGGATGTTCTTCTCGATCCATTTCGTACCCGCAATTTCTAACAACGCTGATTGGCAGAAAGTGATTTCAGAATCAGGAAATCAGACAAACGCGTTTTTTCAAGAAGTTAAGGCCTACGCCCGTAACCGACGCCCAAGCGGTGCTGACGCGACAGAGGAGAATCTTCGCAACTGGAAGTACATGCAGGACCAGGACAAAATGACTCCTGCAAGCTATCGGATGGCAATCGAAAAAGATCAAGTTGTCGAAACAAGGCCAGAGAGAACCGTTGAGGTTCCGGTATGGGTCATGCCACACAAGTAGATTGGACGTTAGCGAACAATGCAATGCACCCAAGCCGCGGTCCAGCCACTTGCTGATGGTGAATTTCGTTGCTCGTACCCCTCGACCTTGGTTGCCGCATTGACGTCCTGATTGAGAACCAGCTCATGATCGATAGTGAAGACAGGAGCACGTATGCCTTTCCAAAACAACTACGGTAACTTGGTGTCGCAGAAGAGCGAAGCGCATACCCGCTTGATTCGGGATTACGATGGCCCGAATCCGGACTTTGACTATATCGTTATTGGCTCGGGGATCGGCGGGGGGACCGTTGCTGACGACTTGGCCGACCGGAACCTGGGGAAACGAATCCTCGTTGTGGACGCTGGGTCGTTTGTCTATCCGACTCACGTGTACAACATCAGCCGCATACCCAACGGTGAGGTGGCGGCGCATTTTGGCGCGGACACCTTTTTGCAGGTCGAGTCGGACCGGCAGTTCATTGGCGGTAAGCCGCAACTCGTGTTCGGCGGCAGGTCGATCTTCTGGTCCGGCCTGATCCCTCGACCGCAGCACTGGGAACTGGATTTTTTCCCTGCTAACGTCCGGGCAGACTTGCAGGGCGAATTTTTGGAACTCGCCGGCAGCCGCATGAATGAATCGTTGACGTTGGGAAAAAAAGCCAGCCAGTTGGTCGCCTACTTCCGGAACAGCTCGATCGCGAACGACTTCATCGTTGAAGAGACCCCGCGGGCAGTCCACCAACCATACCTGCTGGCCGACGGCACGCCCGCGGACAAGTACTTCATGGAGCCCACCGGCGTTTTCAATACGGCTGAGCTTCTGATCAACCAGACCGGACTAACCCGCCCCAAACTTGACCTTAACGGCGGCGGGCTGTTCATCAAGTTGAATAGCTTCGTCGAAGCGGTCAACAGCGTGCCCCATGACTGGTACGAGGTCAAGACGACCAATACGGTGACTTCGGAACAACAGAGCTTCTATACGCAAAAAGTGATCATCGCAGCCGGCTCGATGGAAAGCCCGAAGTTGATCAACCGGTCATCCGTGTACCATACGTTGCCGGCGGACATCAAGAAACTGGTAGGCTTTGGACTGACGGATCACCCCGTTTCGAGCGAGTCTCAGGCGTACGTCACCTCCGTTGGCAATCCACGCATCGACATCTCTGTGTATGACCATGCCAAGATCATTTTTTATTCCAAAGGAGACTTCGACGCCAGCGGCCACATCAAGTACCCATTCAACATTGAAATGAACGTCAACCACGAGTACTGGCACTTGCGGAACAACGACCCTTCGGCAGGTCTCACGCCCCATGACCCGACTCGCACGCGAGTAGACATCAAGTTCAGCTTCGCCAATTGTCTCGATGACCAGAACGGCGTTCACTCGCACGCTAGCGACGGGTACACACCGTTCGTCAGTTTCAAGCGGTTTGCCGATCTTAACGACTTGCTCGGCTCGAGGTTCCCGGCTGTGGCCGGTTGGCACAAGAGCACCGCCGACTTCATGACGCTGCTGAACCAGACGCGGGACCGCATCTTCAGTGAGTTCAACGACGTCCAGATGTTGACGGGACCTTATGGCGGTTTCCCCGGCGAGCAATGGCCATTTGGTTGGGGAACGGTACATCACGCCTGCGGCACACTGCGGATGCCGTGGAAGGCCAGCCGCAACTCGGCGTTCAACTCTCGATCCGTCGTCGACGAGAACCTGAAGGTCCATGGTACCACCGGCCTCTACGTCTGCGACATGTCCGTGCTACCTGTTAGCTCGGCCGCAAATCCCGTGCGGGCGTTGGCTGGTTTGGCGCTAAGACTCTCACGCCACCTCGGATAGACTCCATGCCTCTCGCTGCACCTCAGCAAGGCTCAGCACAATCGCAAAAGTTGCAGCTTGATTTCCATTCTCAATTGACTTAAGCAAGGAACGAGGAATGACGTTAAGCAGACGTTAGCCAAGCGAGCCAGGCGAGTAAGGCGACTAGGACGCAGATGAACGCTTCGGAGACTCTCTTTACGAATATGTGGTTAGGGATCATTAAAATCGCAACTCCTCAACTGTTTTGGTTGCCGAACGTCAGCTTTGGTGATCTGCTGCGAGCTCAAACCAAGTTGAACCTTTCAGCACGGATCTGGTTCGAAGGAATTTTCATCTCAAGCAATGCCTTCTCGGTTGCGTCCATCATCGGTTCTGGTCCGCAGATGAAAAACTGGTAGCGCCGCTCAGCTTCTCCAAGCACCCGCTGCAACAAATCGAGATCGACGTATCCCTCTTCACCTTGCCAATCATCTTCCGGTTCGTTGAGCACATGGATAACTCGCAAATTGATCTCTTCCTCAAGTCGCTGGAGCTCGCGCCGAAATGCGATCTCATTCCAGTTCGTATTTCCATAAATGAGAACGCAGGGACGAAAGTCAGATCGATCGCGCAGACTGCGCAATATGCTGATCGCTGGCGTGACTCCGATGCCACCCATGACAAAGACCGCGCCAGGCGCATCATCGTCCAAACAGAAATAGCCGTAAGGGCCCTCAATAAACGCTGTTTCGCCAACACTCGACTCGACCAACCGTTCGCTGAAGTCGCCCAGTTCTTTGGCTGTGAACGCCAGTTGCTGCGGCGAGTCCCGGTCACTCGACGAAAACGAGTACGGATTCTGCTGCAACGAAAACGGACTGCCGCCCAGCGTTAACCAAGCGTACTGGCCCGCACGGAACTTCATTCCCGGATGCCCGACTGGTTCTAGCACAATTGTTGTTGAATCGCCTTTTTCATCGTTGATCTTAGCGATTTTGTAAGGGCGACGCCGCATTCGCCACGGCCGCCATAGTCGAATGTTAGCCAGCAATCCGAGCGCAGTGCCTCCAATCGCGACTAACAAAATGCGTTTAGGCCATCCGGACACATAATGCTCGACTTGCCAAGCGTGAACCATTCCGATCGCTAACACGCCCGCCGCCATTCCGCTGTGACTGAGTCGCCACCACTCGTAGCTCAGCCCGAATTCCTTGCGCCACACCGAGAGCACAATCAGCGAGACCATCGTGAGCGAAGCGATCGCTAGAAAGATCGTCCGCAGTGCGTTGACGCGAGGATCGAGGAACTCCAAAAACTCCGGCTTGGCGATAAAGAGAATTAACGGATGCCCCAGCAGGAACAGCAGCAACAGGATACCGATGTGTCGATGCAGTTGCAGAATGACATCGGACCCGAATGGTCGGCCGATCCAATGAAATCTAGCGGTCAGCGTGAATTGCAACGCGAGTGTCAGCAGCAATCCGAATCCCATCAGCACTCCAAATTCGATCCAAAACGTTCGTGCTGGTGGAATATTGCCCAAGCGAAATGCCAAGATCGGTACGATTATCGCGCACAGGTAAAATGCTAACCAACCCATTCCCCGCATCGCAACGAGCAGCATAGAAGCTTCGCTTTCACCAGTACCTGTTTTCGCTTGTTCTTTCGCTTTGCAGCGTCCAGTGTGGAAGCACTTAGCAGAAGTCATGCCTATTTGCGAAATTTGAGCCCGACGCGCTGGCCTATCTTGCAACCGCAATAAAAAGATATAAGCCTACGCGCCAGCCGTTTTACTTGCGTCAAGTTGCATTGTTCAATTCAAAACTGACGCGCGATGCGGTATCGAAATTCTCGGCTAGTGGAGCGCCAAGGCTTTATCTGTGGGTAACTGGGTTTGGGTGGCACGCTCTGAGGCTCAGCGAAGGGCATGGTTCTTGCGTAATTCGCAACGCCCTTCGCAGAGCCTCAGAGCGCGCCACCCTAAAATTAAACCTTGACGCTCCACTAGTGCTTCGTTCCAATTGCATTTTAGAGTTAGTCGTTTCTGCTGGAACGAAGCACTAGTAACTGTTCCTGCACGCGGAGTGTATTCCATCCGTGGGACCACTATGTCATCCGTGGTCCTACTTTGTGCTAGATCGCAAC
>JBGSJB010000524.1:0-6147 GCA_041742175.1 Pirellulaceae bacterium | reverse complement strand
CACTCCAATCCGAAACACGAGCCTGGGCTTGCGATGTCAACGAAACTCAACGCGGCGTCGACTGGCAAATGAAAATCGACGACGCGAGAATGAAACTGACCTCGGTCTACCCGAAGATTAAGCTGTGACGCAGCACTAGATAAGAAAAGCCGAGCTCAAAAAGAACTCGGCTTTCAAAAATTGCAGAATGATTTCTTGCTCTAGCTCGCTCAGCTTTCCTTGGGCACAGTCGCTTTTATCTTTTTAACAAAGTGGTGCTCGCCAGATGCTTTCAAGAGTGCGGCTGCTCGCTTTTCCGCTTCTTTCTTTTGATCAAATTCAAATACCGCAACTCGCTTAAGCAGTTGGTTGAAAACGGCCCAATAAATGCGGGTGCAGACTTCGACCTTAACGCGTCGGCGCGGTTTAACGACAGCGGCGAGTGTAGCAGTGGAACCATCAGTTGTGACAACCGCACTTGCCGAAGGCGCGACCAAATTGCGCTTCGGAGCCTTTGACGCAGATCGAGGCTTAGGCGGTTTGGATTTCGATTTCAGAGCAGTAGCAGCGCGACCAGCCATTGCAAGGAACTCCTCAACAGAAGGAAAGACAAGAAGCAATCAGATGACAAAGGTTAATTCAGGACCGCCGATATCCCTATCCGTTCGAACTCTACAAAAGTACGCACGACTCTTCCTTGTAAACGTCGAGTTCTGGCTGGCACTTACTCATCTCCGCAACATCTTACAAACCAACACTTGTTCCAATGTCGCAGAAACTACTGGTGGGTTTTGACCGTGGGGAGATCTCAGCAACCGAAACTGCAAGAGATCTTAGAGGTGGGTCTCATCACTCAACGCAGGCTCTATCCTACCGCATCGCCTAGGTCATTCCCAGTGCTGTTTCCTGCAATCGGAAATCAATCTTTTGTTTTGACCGAAATTCGTTCGCCTCTGCTTGACAAATGACTCTCTTCGAAAGCCAGTTTTTAACATCGTCCTTGAACACCAAAGGATCATCTGCGTTCAAGCTTTCGGTGGAACTCCCTTACCCTCAGCGATATAAGCCTTACGTCCGGCGGCGTATTTGTTCGGTGCAGGGAAGTGTTCTTCTAACCACGCATCCAGTTCGTCTGCATTCGGTGGTTTGTGTTCCATGCGTTCTACGATCTTGTGCATGAAAGCACGGCACCAACCACAACCCGTCCCGGCACTTTGGCACTCTGCAACCTGACTGGGCAAGCGAACGCGATGAATGCGGATATAGTTGATCACTTTTCGCCAACTGACGTGAAAACACAAGCAAAGTTCGTCGTCAGGTTTCATTTTGCAAGCTTCTAAGTAACTTTCGTCAGGCAGAGGTCTTAAACAGCAGACGCAATCAAGACATCGCGAATCTTCCGAAACGCGCTGCTCCAGTCTCCAAACGTGTCCTGCCGAAACAGCTTCAGCGATGGATACCAAGGTGAATCAGTGCGGTGTAACATCCATCGCCAGTCAGGAACATAGTTTAGCGCCAAACAAGTTGGCACATTCAAACCGCCTGCAAGATGTGCGATCGAAGTATCGCTAGTAATCACCAGGTCGAGATGCTGCATGATGGCGGCAGTGTCCATGAACGCACCGCTGGTTTTATCGACGCCCGAACCCAGTTGCACGATTGGCGTGGCTCCTTGCCATTTCAGTAGCTGATCTAGGCCGTGGCCGCTCTGAAGGCTGACCAGTTCGACGCCTGGGATCTCCGCAAGCACTTCAAAGCTCGCCAGCGGGATGCTGCGAAACACATCCGCTTGATGATCCGGATTGCCCTGCCAAGCGATCCCAATTCGACGCGTTCCAAATTGCTTCGGGAAGCGCTGCGCCCAGTAGTCAGTCAGATGAGATGCGGCTCGTAAGTACGGTCCTGTGCTCGGGATGTTATCCGCATTAATCTGCAATATGTCCGCGACGTCGACTAACGAACACTGGAAATCAAATGGCTGTTCGACAGCGATTGAGTTAGGGAACATCGGCCCAAGCTCGGGCGAGTTCTGTAAGAGGGCGAGCAAGTTGGGTTGGCAATGCACAAGTGTCTTTGCTCCGGACTTTCTTAGCACTTGCGCGAACCGCACAAAGTTCAGCGTGTCCCCCAAACCTTGCTCGGCTGTCAACAAAATGCGACGTCCGGCTAAATCAGAACCGTTCCAAACTGGAATGCTGGTGTTTGAGCGGTACAAGTCGCCTACGCGCCAACGCCATCGATATTCTTGCCAACCTTCCGCGAATCTGCCTTGCAGCAAGTAGATCACTCCCACGTTGCGATGCAGTTCGGCTTCGTTCGGATTGATCTTTAGCGCTTGTTCATAGTAACCCAGACCACGTTCGAACTCCCCTGTCCACACATGCAACGTACCCCGGTTCTTGTAGGCGTTGAGGTAATCGGGTTTCAGATCGATCGCTTTCTGAAAGCACTGATCGGCTTCCTCGACGCAGTTCACATAACGCAATGAGTTGCCCAAGTTGTTCAGGGCGATAGGAAAGACTGGATTAAATTTCAAAGCTCGACGGTAACACTCCACCGCCGTCGCATATTGCCGCTGGTCGTGCAGAGCGATCCCGAGAAAACACCATGCGTTGGCGTCGTTCGGCGACTTACCTAAAACATCACGATAGATCTGCTCAGCCTCAGCATAACGTCGCTGCTGGTGAATCTGCCAAGCTCGCTGTAGTTCGTTTTGAAATGCACTCATCCAACCACCGATCGGAAGCCTAACCAAAGTGGAGTTGCGTAACGCCGCCCACTCAGAAATGCGAATGCAGCCAATGCGCATACGCGTCCCATGATAGAGCACTCCCACCAACTTCGGATACAACGCTTCAATATCACTTTCAGGGCAGCGAAAAAAGAGAAGCCCAAACCTCTTAGACGGGAGAATCCTCCGCCGACCATGGGACCTCCCCAACCCGGTTGCGACACAGAGTATCGCCAACTCTAATATGCCAACTCTAATATGATGCGGAAACCACTGACAGCTTGCAGTTCAGTTATAGGCATACCACAGCTGACAGGCCGCCAATTGACATAAGTCCACAGCTCGCATAACCTTTTGTTTGCGTCGCAAACCCGCGACTGCGAAAGTAAATCAGTATTCATATGACCAAACAAAACCAAGAGATTATTGACGTGATCGCAATTTCCATCCGAATGTTCGGTGGGGAACGGTAAGGTCTACGTCACTAGCAAAACGCAATCACGAGACCCCTGGAGCCCCAGCTTCAGGGGTTTTTTGTTATCATCTGCACGCTCGGAAAGCACAAAAAGGCGACCACTACTTCGCCTGAATTAGAAAAGTCCAACTTATGAATCGACGCATCGCAATCTACGACACCACGCTCCGCGACGGCTCGCAGGGCGAAGGGATCAGTTTCTCGCTCCAAGACAAACTGAACATCTGCGAACGACTGGCCGAAGTCGGCATCGATTACATCGAAGGTGGCTATCCGCTGTCGAATGAAAAAGATGTTGCCTTCTTCGATCGTGTACGCAATCTTCAACTTGGCGACAGCAAAGTCTGTGCGTTTGGGATGACACGCCGCCGCGGCATGAAGGCAGCCGACGATCCAGGCATGCAAGCCATGCTGCGAGCTCAAACGCCTGGTTGCACGATTGTCGGCAAGAGTTGGGACTACCACGTGCTGGAAGTCCTCAGCGTTTCGCTCGAAGAAAACTTGGCGATGATCGGCGACAGCGTCGAGTTCCTCGGACGCCACTGCGAAATGATCTACGACGCCGAACATTTTTTCGATGGCTACAAAGCGAATCCAGTCTACGCGTTGAAGACGATCGAAGCTGCCGCGTCGGCGGGTGCCAAGTGGCTGGTGCTGTGCGATACCAACGGCGGCACCTTGCCCGATGAAGTCAAGCAGATTGTCGCCGCGGCAACCGAAGCCACGAAATCCCACAAAGTGCAACTTGCCATTCATTGTCACAACGACGGCGACTTAGCCACCGCCAATTCGTTGGCTGCGATCGACGCGGGGTGCAATCAAGTGCAAGGAACGATCAACGGCATTGGCGAACGCTGCGGCAACGCCGACTTGATCGCTGTTATGGCCAACCTCGCGCTGAAGAAGAAGGGCTTTCAAGTGCTCGGCGGTCGCGATTTGATGCACCTTACTGAATTATCGCGTTACGTTTACGAAACGGCCAATCTTCAACATCGCAACAACCAACCGTTCGTGGGCCAAAGCGCTTTCGCTCACAAAGGCGGTATGCACGTGCACGCGGTCAACAAAGCGGCTCACACTTACGAGCACCTCGACCCTTCGTTGGTTGGCAACGAACGCCGCATTCTTGTCAGCGAACTCTCGGGTCGCTCGAACATCGTGGCTCTAACCAGCAAGCACAACATCCAGTCTGATCGCGGGCTGATGGATACGATCCTGGCCGAAGTCGTTCGCCAAGAGAATCGTGGCTATCAATATGAGAGTGCCGAAGCGTCGTTCGACATTCTGGTTGCCAAGAGTGCAGGGAAACTGAAAAAGTACTTCGACACCATCAAGTATCGCGTCGTAGCCGGCAATCGAGACTTAGATCGCAACTCGCCGTTCGCTGAAGCGATCATCAAATTGCGTATCGGCGATCAAGAGATTTTCGAAGCCGCTGAAGGTCACGGTCCAGTCAACGCGCTCGACTCGGCACTTCGCAAATGTTTGTGCGGCTTCTATCCGGCCTTGGAGCAAATGCACTTGGTCGATTACAAAGTGCGTGTCGTGAACTGCGAAGCCGGTACAGCCGCTCGCATTCGTGTGAACATTGAGAGCTCCGATAACCACAAAGTTTGGGGCACCATCGGCGTCAGCGAGAACTTGATTGAAGCCAGTTGGCTCGCGCTGGTCGATGCCGTCGAATACAAATTGCTTTTGGATGAAGGGAAATTGCCCAGCGAAAATGGGACTAAATCATGAACGAAGCTGTACCTGAGATCCCGAATCGTTTCGATTTTCAAACCGTTTGCCAGGAGATCTACGCCGCTTGGGAACAGGATGGTTGCTTTAGCGCGGAAGTTAACCCAAACCGCAAGCCGTTCACGATCGTCATCCCGCCTCCGAATGTTACCGGAGCGTTGCATCTCGGCCACGCGCTGAACAACACACTGCAAGACATTCGTATTCGGTGGCATCGCATGCGCGGCTTCGAAGCTCTGTGGATGCCCGGCACCGACCACGCTGGGATCGCTACCCAAGCCGTCGTTGAACGTCGCTTGAAGGAACTCGAAAACAAAACACGTCACGACCTCGGCCGCGAGAAACTCGTCGAGCGGATCTGGCAATGGAAAGACGAATCGGAAACGCGGATTCTTAACCAATTGCGCAGCATGGGATGCTCGTGCGATTGGCGACGCACCCGATTCACGCTTGACGACATGTGCGCTCGCGCTGTTCGCACGACTTTCTTCGGTCTCTTCTCCAAAGGTTTGATCTATCGCGGCAAGCGACTGGTGAACTGGGATACGTTTCTGCAAACCGCGGTCAGCGATGATGAAGTTTTTCATGAGCAAGTGAAGGGTCACTTCTACAACTTCCGTTATCCGATCCTCAATCTCAAGCCCGGCGAACCAACGCACGTAACCATCGCAACGACTCGGCCCGAAACGATGCTCGGTGATACCGCTGTCGCCGTTCATCCCGATCCCGAAGCTGCTATCAATTCCGCTGAGCAACAACTGCGCGAACGCATCGCGGCTGCTCCAACCAAAGATCGCGAAGCGCTCGAGCAACAACTGACTGATCTAACCGCGCGACGCACCACGCACTTGCCGCTGCTGAAGCAACTCGCCGCGATGGCCAAGTCCGGTACGACGCTCAAGTTGCCTCTCATCGGTCGCGAGATCCCGTTGGTCGCCGACGTCTGGGCCAAGCCTGAACTGGGAACCGGTTGCGTCAAGATCACTCCCGCACACGACCCAAACGATTACGAAGTTGCTCTGCGCTGCAACTTGCCGATGATCAACATTCTCAACACCGAGGGCACTTTGAATGCTGAAGCGGGCAAGTACAAAGGCTTGACGATTCGCAAAGCACGCGAAGCGGTCGTAGCCGACTTGGAAGAGCTCGGATTGATGGGCGACATCGAAGATCGCGACATTGAACTCGCGCATAGCGATCGAAGCAAAACGCCGATCGAACC
>JBGSJB010000523.1:0-3526 GCA_041742175.1 Pirellulaceae bacterium | reverse complement strand
GCAGGGTAGGCGGTATTGATTGTGCGCTCTTCACCTCCGCCGTTGGATTGGTAAGGCGCTTGAAGCATACCCGTAATTGCTCTTAAGGGTTGGTTAATGGCCATCCGTAAGTCACGCGCAGGTTTTCCCGGTTCTGCCAGTACTAATTCGGGCTCACGTTCTCTAGCGCGTAATCGCATGCGTCGCATGTTGCTGGAGGATTTGGAAAAGCGTCAGTTGTTGGCGGTCGGTCCGCAATTGATTGGGATCCAGCCCAACAATAGTGACTTGATCATTGACGGTTCTGTCCGCAATGAAGCTCCGCGCGAGTTGACTTTCCGCTTCGATGACTCGCAGGTGATTCATCCTAGTACGTTGAGCGGCATTCGCTTGACGCGCGCCGGTGGCGACGGGTCGTTCTCGATGGCGACGGTTTCAACCGACTTTGGAACTGCAGGCGCGGTTGACGTCCAGCTCACCGGAAAGACGGCTGGTCAATCGCTGACCGTTCAAGTGTCGCGAGCCGACTTGGGCAACAGCGTCGCGCCCGCCTTCTCGGTTACGGGAAACACCATAGCTATCACGCTCAATTCTAACTTTACGACTCCGACCACCGCCGAGCAACTGGTGAATGCGATCAATGCATCTCCTGTGCTGGCGAGTTTGCTGGGAGCGAAAGTGAATGGTGGGCACGGCCGTACCGTGATTGGTTCGATCAATCCAACGTATTCGCCGCTGGTCTTGAATCGAACTGGCGACATCATTGTTCAACCCGGGACAGTTGTCATTGGAGAAGCGCCTAACGAAAACGAAGTAACTCTTCGTTTCGCCGAGTCGCTGCCTAACGATTTGTATCGCGCTGAGATCTTCGGGTACGATGATCCGGTGACTGGCATTGTTGGTTTGCGCAATACTTCGGCGACTGGAACGGTTGGTGAACTGTTCAAGCCGACGCGGTCGAATCAACGTCAAGACACGGTCGATTTCCGGCTTGACCTCGGTCCTCAGGTAACCGCTGTTGTTCCGCAGCCGGTGGTACGAAATGCTGACAATAGTTTGCAGCAGTTGCGTGACACGATCGTTGTTCACTTCGACAGCGACAAGTTGCTGGTCGAAAACAATTCGTTGGGGCAACCCACCTCTCGATCGGCTGAGAATCCTGAGTTTTATCAGTTGATCTTTACTGATGAAACGGTCCGCAATACCGACGATTTGTATTTCTTCCCGCAGTCGGTCAGGTACAACGCTTCTTCGAACACAGCAACGCTACGATTTGGGCAAGACATTGATACGTTGCCAGGATCGAATTCAGGTTCGCGCACATTCCGTCTGCGCATTGGAACGCGCGAATCGGAACCGATTGCGCCGGTTTTGAGCGAAGCGGCGGCGACCGTCATCAGTGATTTCAACACGGATGGAGCGGTCAAATTCCGCTTTACATCGCGCGTGTTGGGTGAAGCTGGCAGCGGAATTCAGATCAGCGTTATTAACTCCAATTCGGGTGTATTATCGATCACAGCGAATGGCCCGACGGTGACGATCGATTTGGGGAGCAACAACGTTACCGCCGCGCAGCTGCTGGCAGCGTTACAAACCTCATCTGCGGCCAACAACTTGGTTTCGACTCGATTGGAACCAGGCAGTCTGACGACTCAGGTGTTGAATGCACCGATCAATTACAGTCCGCTCACCGTGGTTGGTCTGGGTAGCACCTTTACCACAGCGATGAACTTAGGTGCTATCGGTTCGACGGCGACCAATCAGACAAGTTTGATTCTCAGTTCAGAAATTAATGCTGTACCTTACAACTTCGATTTGATCGGCGCGGTCGATGATCCTGGCATGCGGGACATTCCTGAGGAAGCTGGCGCTAGCTTCGAGCAGTACATTAACGCGGCATTTGGTGCTGACAATGTCCCTGGCGCAACTACGATCAGCTACAACTTCCAATTGACTTACGGAACCGACAGTTCTGGCAATCCGCTGACGAACGCGATTACTGAAAAGCAAAAGCAGCGAGCCCGCGAGGTCCTGCAGATTTGGAGTGACAATCTCGGCATTCAGTTCATCGAGACGCCGAATTCGGGGATCACGATCGCGACGGGTTCGCTTGGTGCGTTGACGGGCACCAGTCCTAACGTGGTGATTACAAACTCGATCAACATTGGCGTTCAGATTGATCCAGCGTTCCGTGCGAGTCGCTTGATTCTTGACGCCCAGCGTCAGTGGGGCGACAACTACGGCGAAGACTGGTCGCGTGCGGCGTTGACAGGTGTCGGTATGCTGCTGGGGCTTGAAAGAGCTGGTGGATTGCCGTCGGGAACTTTGATGGCGCTGTCGACAGCCTTCGTCAATGCGGGCTTGAGCAACACGACGCCGGCTGATGAGCCTGTTTTTCCGGGTGCTTACGATGTGTTGCATGGCCAGCACATCTTCCGTCCGGACAGCAACGATATCGACCTGTATCGTTTCGAAGTCGACTTTGGTGGTGATGACCGCGTCGGCTTGTTTGTGGCTGAAACCTATGCCGAGCGGTTGAGCAACAGCAGTCCGCTGGATACGTTGCTGCACCTGTACAAGCAGAAGCAAGCGGTTGCGACGAGCAATTTGGCGGCGGGCGAAGAACTTTCGATCACTTTTGATGCCATCGCGCCTGGACGGCTGGGCAACAACTTGCGGATCTTTGTGACACGCAGCGAGCGCGGCGTCGGCGCCAAGCCGATTGTAAATGTGTTTGACAATCTGATCTCGGTTGACCTTAACAGCACAGTCGGGCAAGAAACGACGGCAGCGGAGTTTGTAGACGCGCTCAATGCCGATCCTCAATCAGCGCAGTTGGTGAAGGTCACTTTGGCCAGTGGTAGTGGCTCGGTTCGAGTCGGCAATCGCAATATCACTTACAGTCCCATCGTTTTGAACGGTGGTGACGTTGAGCTGGTCGCACGCAACGACAACTACTTCAGCGAAGACTCGTTTATCCAGCAGGAGCTCTCGTCGGGGGTTTACTTCATTGGTGTGAGCGCTAGCGGAAATGACGCGTACGACCCAACCATCCCGGACACTGGCTTTGGTGGAACGACTCAAGGCAAGTACGATTTGCGAGTCACGTTCCGAGCTCAGGTTGATACGACTGACGCGATTCAAGATGTAGCAGGCGGCTTTGCTGGTGACCAGTCGATCGCGCTAGATGGCGATGCTGATGGAGTTGCTGGCGGCACCTACAACTACTGGTTCCAAACGCGACCGCTCGAGCGCGTTCTGCAATTCAATGCCGGTGGATCGCAAGACCTCGAAGGCAAGATCATTACGATCACTGGTGCGAATGGAACGGTGCGAAATTTCGAATTTAGTCGTGATCCGATTGTTGGCATCGGCAATACTCGCGTTGACTTTACTCTGTCCAGCACTGCGGGTGACCTCGCGCAAAAGCTGTTCGAAGCGATTCGTTCGCGCGGCGAGTTAGGCGTTTCGGCGATTAGCAACGGCATTCGTTTGACGCTGCAAGGCGAGCGAACGGTGGTGTTGTCACCGGGATTGAACAATTTGG
>JBGSJB010000522.1:0-1863 GCA_041742175.1 Pirellulaceae bacterium | reverse complement strand
GCCGTGGCCAAACGAGCCGAGGAAGCTGCTGCCCGAGGTGTGTCTGACACTCACTCGCATTTGCGATCACTGCAGCCGATGCAACGCAAGTGCCTAGAGTTGTTCCAAAAGTCCGATGTGATTGCTTCACGAGACATCCAGGCGTTTTTCGGATACAAACCACGTTCTGCTACCGCATTGCTTTCTCGTTGGGTTGATGAGGGATTCTTGGTTGTGCATGATCCCGGTCTACGAACTCGAAGTTACGCTCTCGCGGAGAAGCATCGAAGACTGCTCGGCTAAACCGGCTCGCATGTCGCGTCTCGCATTTGTGCCAGTGCTGACGTGCCAGTGCTGAAATCAAATGCGACTAGGCGGGACGTGTGCGGTCGACTTCGGCGAAAAGGTCGCTGAGGGAAACTTCCAAGCCGGGAAGGATGTCGGCACCGCTGAGCGATTGAGACTCGTCGAACAATTCATGCTGTGTGATGTCGAGGTATACAGCCACAGTTCGCTCTTCGATATCGATCATCCAAACTTGACGCACGCCGGCATGAAAGCACTCGCGCCGCTTGCGAGCCATTTCGGCATAAGTATTGCCTTCGCTTAATACTTCAATCGCTAAGTCAGGAACCAACTCCGGAACGCGTTCCGTGGGCATTTTGCCATTGGGCAATCGATCCCAAGAGACGAAGGCTAGGTCTGGACCTCGAACCTGAGTGCGGAGGATCTTTATGAACCCGTCTGGTCCCGACACAACTCCAAGGTTACGCGCTAGAACGAACTCCCTGATGATGCTACCCAGCGCCATCGCAATCACTGATTCTCGCCATCCCGTCGCTTTCTCCACCAGCACACCATCGACTAACTCGTACATTCCGCCTTGGCTGTTGGCGCGCAGAAGATCATCGATCGTAGCCGTTCCTGGTCGCGGCTCGGTACGCACACGGCTAGCTGGGATGTTTCCCAAGTCCATTAAAATATCCGCGAAACTAGCGGCAATCGCTGCATTAGAACTCATCGACACAAGCTTTGTTTGAGAGTGTTCAATGACCGTTCAATTATAGCCGACGGTTTTTTCAAAATCGATCGAAGCCTTTATCACCTGTGGCCGGACGACAAATTGAGCTTTGTCATGCTTACGAACACAGTTGCCTCAGTTGATAGCACCGTGCACTTAGGCTAATCAGCTCCCAAATCTTGCACAAACCTTGCTGATGGAACCACGATACATTTGTCGACTCCAAGTTGCGCTGCAACGATGGTTTGCAGTGCAACCCAAATGTCGCTTCGACTGCGTGCTGCATGCCGTGTGGTTAGCTTGTTTAAATTTAGACTGACAATGCAAGCCACTAAGTCGCCGACAGTAGAACACTGCGAAGCGGGAAATAGGGCGAACGGTCGAGTGAGAAACAGGACAGCCACAGTGCCGGCAACTAAATTGAAGAAGGACGTGAAAACTCCTAACCAAACGTTGGCGGGACCGACCACTACAAAACCACCCAGAGCCAAAATTTCAACGAGTATAAAGTTGACGAGTACAAGCCAAGAGGGTCGCTGCAGCGGTGGAAACTTAAGGTCCATAGCCGAACTGAAACTTTTCCAAGTCGACCGACGATTGCGTAGCGAGAAAACTTGATGAAGCCGCGAATTCGGTCGAACATCATCGGACGCATTCCCCTGTGCGCGCAACTGCCTTCGAAGTTCATAAAATACTGCGGCGCTCAAGCAGGCTTGGTTTGTGCTAGCAGCCCGTTGAAAAACTCACAGGCCGCGCTATTTTAGGGGCATTGGGCTTCGAGTGCTTTGGGAGAGATTGAGATGGCGCTTGGTCGGCGGAAAAGTGGTGGGCAAGAAGATCTGTTTGTGCTGGCAACGGACTTG